>WFZW01000070.1 GCA_015489365.1 Deltaproteobacteria bacterium
GGAAAAATATTTCCCATCGCGTCGTCCTTCAATAATGGAAGCTAACACCTGTATATTTTGTGCCTTTTTTCCCTAAAACCCCTCGACCCTTGGCACTGATCTTGCTTATTTTTGAGTATAAGCTACTTGACAAATTTCCCATATGTTTGTTAATGGGCTTAAGGTTGATCTTATTCCTGGCATGTTGCCTGTACAGGCAGCCGGTTCAGGGTGAAGATGCATCTAAGTCTATCAGAAGATTTTAACGGAATATAGCTATGGCACCCGACAGATTTTCCAATAATCAGGTACAGACCTGTGGCAGCTGTCAAAACTTCGAACCAGGCCTGCCTGGCAATTGTTATAGCTTCTGCAAATACGCTACGTTTTGGCTTGATGGGCAAAGAGCAAGGACTTGCCCTTACGCCCCTTGTCCTTTCTCAGAAAATTACTCACCAGCCCTCAGACAATTATATTGTAGCAGAAGCAAGTAATTTCAGGTAGGGTCTAGCCCTTGCCTGGTTACCTTATATTGATGCATTCTGCATCGTAAGATTTCCTTATAGACGATTCAGAGGAAAGCAGGTGACCAATCTCCCACGGCTTGGACCTATTGAAGAAACCCCTTTAATGCTACCTCCTTGACCTGGTAACTGCGTCCTTGTCATGAGGAACCTATCTCACCCTAGCGCTTCCGTGTCTGACGTGAAAAGGCAATAATTCTATATGGGATCATCTTCATGCCCTAGGGAATGCAGCGCAGAGGATATAGGCTACAAGGAAGCTAACTCATCGACCCTCTTTTTGAATGATACAGTAGTTTCTTTCCAAGGGCCCTTTTTATATAGATAATTCTTATATCTTTCAACGTACCTGAGGCCCCCGCTACGGCCATCTTTTATACCTCTAAGAACAAGGTAATCGGCATACAAGCTACATAAGAGTTTGTTTATGGATAAACCCTCTTCGTTTCTAGCCCGGAATGGGTTATACACATGGGACCGAGGACCAAAATTCAGGTGCATGGATGGGACATACAAACTGTACGACCCAAGATGTCCAATCGCCAAGCGCCGGCCAGGCAAAGGGTACCCGCGACAGGATTACGTTCCCCTTGCGGGTCTAAACTTCCATGCGGCCCGCACCTTGGTGCCGCACCCCCAATACATGAAGATACAGCCCATAGACTCTGTATCTTCACGGTAAACCATAAATGATCCTACGGCATACCGGCGCATCCCTTGGTAAACTGAAAAGGGTGCTAATTATCGTGAAAATACATCCTGAGCTAGGGCTGCATTTTTTTCATGTCTAGGGGCGCAGCTTGGGGGCGTATGAGCTGCATGAAAATTTACTGTAAAAATACATACCGGGTTAAGGACGGCTTTTCATGTTCGGGAATGCGGCGCCAAGGTACGGGCTGCAGAAAATTTGGGAGAAGTGATAACTATGCGCAATAGGATAAAGACAGCTGTAGAGACGGCATTCAAACAGATAGCTGGTGAGCAAGCACAGCAAAAATTACCTTTCGATAGGCATCAAGTTTCTGTCCCTAAGCAGGAGAGCCATGGGGACTACGCCAGCAATATAGCCCTGGTGATGGCCTCCATTATCAAGGTCTCACCCAGAGATCTTGCCAGCAAACTGGCAGATCGATTGGCTGAGCAACCTCATTTTGAGAAGATAGAGGTGGCAGGACCGGGTTTTTTGAACTTTTTCATAGCCAAAAACTGGTGGCAGGAAAATCTCTATGACATGAAAAGGGCAGGGGCTGCCTATGGTGAATCCGATACCGGTCAGGGGAAACGTGTTCTTGTGGAATTCGTCAGTGCCAATCCTACTGGGCCTCTGCACGTTGGACATGGACGTGGGGCAGCCGTGGGGGATTCGCTGGCAAGGGTCTTGAAGGCTGCCGGTTACAGACCTGAAACTGAATATTATATCAACGATGTTGGAAACCAGATGAAGACCCTGGGACGATCCGTGTATCTCAGGTACATTGAATTTTTTGGACGTAAAATTGATTTCCCCAAGGAATGTTATCAAGGCGATTACATAAAGAACATTGCGACGGGCATAGCCTCCAGAGAAGGAAAAAGGTATATTGATAAACTACCCGAGGAGTGTATTCCCTATTTCACCAAGGTGGCGGTAGAAGAGATCTCTGCCGGAATACGCAGGGATCTGGAGGACTTTGGGGTAAGGTTTGACCGTTGGTTCAGTGAAAGAACCCTTCATGAGACCGGACTGGTTGAAAAAACCATTGCTGAGCTACAACGAAAGGGATTGATCTACGAAAAGGACGAGGCCCTTTGGTTTCGATCCACTGACTTTGGAGATGAAAAGGATAGAGTTGTTAAACGCTCAAGTGGTGTCTTGACCTATTTTGCAGCCGATATCGCATACCACCGTAATAAGCTTGAAAGGAATTTCGATCTGTTGGTGGATATATGGGGAGCAGACCACCATGGATATGTACCAAGGGTAAAGGCAGCCATCGAGGCGCTGGGATATAGTGCAGAAAAACTCGAGGTTTTGCTCATACAACTAGTCAATCTCCTTGAAGGTGGTAAGATCAAGGCAATGTCCACCAGGGCGGGTGAGTTCGTGACGTTGAGAGAAGTCCTGGATGATGTGGGAAGAGATGCCGCGAGGTTCATATTTTTGACACGTAAATGCGATAGCCCCCTGGACTTCGATCTTGATCTGGCCAGGACCCAGACCCAGGAAAATCCTGTATATTACGTTCAATATGCCCATGCAAGGCTTGCCAGTGTCTTCAGGAAGGCCAGGGAACAAGGGATTGCCATTGCTTCACCTGAGAAGGTAAATGTGGCCCTTTTGAACAAAGCAGAGGAAATAAGGCTTTTAAAGACGCTCGAGGCCTTTCCCAGGATAGTCTCTGATAGTGCCAAGACCCTTGAACCACATCGGATCAGCTATTATCTCACAGAATTGGCAGCCCAATTGCATAGCTATTATACCCGTCACAGGTTTATCAGTGAAGATGAGGCATTAACCCAGGCACGCTTGCTTCTGGCGGATGTTACCAAACAGGTATTCAACAAGGGACTGGGCTTATTAGGGGTCTCGGCGCCTGAAAGGATGTAGTATACTTTTACTAAACTTCCATGTGGCCCGTACCTTGGTGCCCACCCCCCAATACATGAAGATACCGCCCATAGACTCTGTATCTTCACGGTAAATTAATTGTCAGATAGTAGAGTTTAGTGCCCTGTAATCCTGCTAAAGATAAATAGCAAATCCTGAGGGGAAGCCATGGCCCGTTCTATCAGGGAAAAGAAGAAGAAAAAGGCTATACAGTTTCAATTGGGCTGGTCGGGCCTGATTGCACTTATTATAGCCACTGTTGCTGCCCTTTTATGGACATTCGTATTGGGTTTCTGGATAGGTCAGAAACTTGTGGGCCAATCAGGTCCTACAAATATGGTGGCTGGAAACCTTACCAACAAAAATGCTGCTAATGGCGCCCTGCCAGGAACAGGCAGTAATGAATTGGCAACGCCCTTATCCAAGACTGTCACCCCCCCTTCCGGTGAATTGGCAACAGCCACTTCAGGTAAAAAGGATAGGGAAGGGTCACTAGAGACCGAAACCCTGGGCAATGTCGATATGGTCAACGCAAAGAAGGCAGCCCCCCCTATCAACAAATCAGGGGCACCAATCGAAAGGGCCCTCCCAGCTAGCTCCAACCAATCTACCAGGGCCATGGAATCCAAGGGCAGCAAGAAGACCGTAGCTCCCAGAGAGAAAGGGGGCCACTTTGTACTTCAAATTGCCTCTTATAGGTCCAAGGAACGTGCCGAACGTGAAGCGCAAAGATGGAGGAAAAAAGGCTATAGGACAACCGTTAAAAAGGCCAACCTCGGTACCAAGGGTATCTGGTACAGGATTTATCTGGGACAATTCAAAACGGTTTCCGATGCGACGAATTTTGCAAGACAATTTGCGAAAAAAGAAGGGCTCCGCTCCTACGTGGTACCTGTCAAGTAATAAATCATGATCCGCAAGGCCAAGATAGGTGATGTCAAACATATCCATGCCCTATTGGCCCATTTCGCTGAAAAAAATCTATTGCTATCCAGATCACTTAGCGAGCTTTACGAGCATTTGAGGGATTACAAGGTATACGAAAAACCAGGCACTAATGAAGTTGCCGGAGTAGTTGCATTGAGCATCTCTTGGGAAAACCTTGCCGAAATCAGGTCACTGGCCGTATTAGAGGATCAACAATTCAAGGGAATCGGAAGGCGGCTTGTGGAGCATTGCCTCTCAGAGGCAATAATGCTTGATATATACCGGGTCTTTTCATTGACATATCAGCCAGGATTCTTTGAAAAATTGGGCTTCAAGGTAGTGGATAAAAATGTGCTTCCCCACAAGATATGGGCAGATTGCGTAAAATGCCCCAAGTTCCCAGACTGTGACGAAACTGCTGTATTAATAGAATTATAGCTTCTGCCTGTCTAGAAACTGGAACTTCGTTCAAGGCCAAGGCATCTTTTACCGCAGACTATAGCTGATATTTCTATTTTAAGGATAATTTATATAGCGCCAAGACCGTGCAAAAAGACCATTTATGAACAGACACTAGCTTATTATCATAAAATGATTAATCTTATCATTGAACCTAGATGCAGCCCAAAGAATAGGGGCTGCATGAAGGTTTGGATTAAAATATATCCTCCCCTCCAAGGCGCTGTACCACAGGTCAAAACCAGGGATGCGCAAAACGGGGATGCATGTCATATGAGAGTTTACCATTGAGACACGACACCCTTTTGAGCCGTATCTTCATACCTGAATGCATCCATTATAAAGGTACACTCAGGCATGATGCCTTCAAGGCGTCCCATCCCCACTGCAATCTTCATCCTGGATTGCGCCTGGTGCCAGTTACCTTCACACGCTGGTGCTGGAACCTTACCCGTGCAACTATATCTCATCGGACTACAATGAGGATTTAGGCCCTGGGAAACAGGGGAGAGATGATCACACATTGGCTCCAGTCATGGGTCCTTGGTAGGACACCACGACAGGGCGAGATTTGGAAATATAAATGATAGGCAATCTTTTAACAAAGGTATTTGGAACCAAACACGACAGAGAACTCAAGAGATTGGCACCGATTGTCAGCCAAATTAACGGGTTAGAACCCGAGATCAGAGGGTTATCCGATGCGGCGCTCAAGGCCAAGACCCCAGCCTTCAAGGAACGGCTGGCAAAGGGCCAGCCACTTGATGAATTGCTTCCTGAGGCCTTTGCGGTGGTGAGGGAGGCCTCCCGCAGGGTACTTGGCATGAGACACTATGATGTGCAATTGATCGGTGGGCTCGTGCTGCATCAGGGGAAAATCGCTGAAATGAAGACCGGGGAAGGTAAGACCCTGGTTGCAACCCTTCCGGTTTACCTCAATGCACTTACCGGCAGAGGCGTTCATGTGGTGACGGTCAATGATTATCTTGCAACACGTGATGCCGAATGGATGGGGCAGGTCTACAGATTCTTAGGCCTAAGTATCGGTGTCATAGTAAACGACCTCGATGAAGATGACCGGAAAAAGGCATACGATTCAGATATAACCTATGGCACTAACAATGAATTTGGTTTCGACTTCCTCCGTGACAACATGAAATATTCCCTGGAGGACATGGTCCAACGGGAATTCCACTATGCAATCGTGGATGAGGTAGATAGCATCCTCATCGATGAGGCCCGCACACCGCTCATTATCTCTGGCCCTTCTGATCAGGCCACAGACCTCTACCTGCGCGCCAACCAGGTCATTCCATACCTGAAAAAGGATACCGATTATACGGTAGACGAAAAGGCCAGAAACGCCACCTTTACAGAGGCGGGCATTGCCAAGTGCGAAAAACTGCTCGGCATCAACAATCTATATGATCCTGCCCAGACGGAATTGCTACACCATGTCCAGCAGGCCTTGAAGGCCCACGTCCTGTTCAAAAGGGACGTGGATTATATTGTAAAGAATGGTCAGGTAATCATAGTGGATGAATTTACCGGGAGGCTGATGCCTGGCAGGCGTTACAGTGATGGCCTACACCAGGCCCTTGAGGCCAAGGAAGGGGTTAAGGTAGAAAGTGAAAACCAGACCCTTGCATCTATAACCTTTCAAAATTTCTTCCGGATGTACGAAAAGCTCGCTGGCATGACCGGTACCGCAGATACCGAGGCGGCTGAATTCAAGAAAATCTATGACCTGGATGTGGTGGTGATCCCAACCCATAAGCCAATGATCCGTAAAGACCATCCCGATGTGGTTTTTAGGACCAAAAGGGAAAAATTCGAGGCAGCGGCCAAGGAAATCAAGAGACTTCACGAAAAGGGCCAGCCTGTACTGGTAGGAACCACCAGCGTAGAAAACTCCGAACAGCTTTCATCCATGTTGAAGCGTATGGGAATCCCCCACGAGGTTCTCAATGCGAAACATCATGAGAGGGAGGCCGAGATCGTTGCCCATGCAGGGGAACGTGGAAGGGTGACAATCGCCACTAACATGGCTGGCCGTGGTACGGACATCGTATTGGGTGAAGGCGTAGCAGAGGTCGGGGGTCTCCATATCCTTGGGACGGAAAGGCATGAATCCCGGCGTATAGATAATCAGTTACGAGGACGTTCAGGCAGGCAAGGTGACCCAGGCTCATCAAGGTTTTACCTGTCTCTAGAGGACGATCTCCTGCGTATCTTTGGATCTGACAAGATATCCGGGATCATGAACAAACTGGGCATGGAAGAAGGCGAACCCATAGAGCATTCCATGCTTTCAAAGGCCATTGAAAACGCCCAACGCAAGGTCGAGGCACACAACTTCGAGATCAGGAAGCACCTCCTTGAATATGATGATGTAATGAATAAACAGCGGGAGGTCATATACTCTCAACGAAAACAGATCATGGCCGGTGAGGATTTGAGGTCGGATCTGCTAGGATTCATCGACGAAATTGCTGAAAAGCTCGCAGACACCTATGCAGACGAAAAGAAGCCCCCGGATGAGTGGGATTGGAAAGCGCTCAAGGAACGCCTTAAGGGTCAGTTTGGCGTACACCTTTTTATCCCATCCGAAAAGAGGTCAGAGTTGACTCCAGAGGAACTCAAGCAGGAAATCTCTAGTGCTGTAAAGAAGGCTTACGAGGAACAAGTAGAGCTTTTTGGGTCTGAAGATATGGCCCAAGTAGAACGCTTTATAATGCTCCAGAGCCTGGATTCCCTTTGGAAGGATCACCTTCTAAACATGGACCACCTACGGGAAGGGATTGGCCTTAGGGGCTATGGACAAAAAGATCCCCTGCAGGAATATAAACGCGAAGGCTATGATATGTTCATGGCCATGATTCAGCGTTTCAGGGAGGAGACCCTCAGCATCCTGCTACGCATCCGTCCCATGCGCCAGAGTGAGGTTGAGGAACTTGAGATCAGGAAAAAACGACGCCAGGAACAACAGATGCAACTGAGCCACGGTGATGGGGAAACGAAAAAGCGGCCGGTAAAGCGTAAGGCAAGAAAGATCGGAAGAAATGAGCCATGTCCCTGTGGTAGCGGCAAGAAATATAAGAGATGCTGCGGAAAAAAATAAATCCAGTCGTAGTAAAGACGCAAAAGCCTGCACATATCGGGGAGGAGATGGATTTGCTGAGCATTAAGGGATTTTCAGGAAACGCGGTAGCTGCTGCCATCAAGTATCAGGACCGCCTTGATCTCGGCCTCTTGTTTTCAGAAAGACCGGCCACGGTAGCTGCCACATTTACCAGGAACAAGGTCAAGGCAGCCCCTGTTCTGGATGCAATAGGGCTTCTGGGCTCAGGTATCAGGCAGATCCGGGCCATATTGGTAAACAGCGGCAATGCCAATGCCTGTACGGGAGGCCGCGGCCTTGAGGATGTTAGGAGACTTCGCCGTTGGAGTGCAGATACCCTGAATATAAGTAAGACCGATATATTGGTCTCCTCCACTGGTGTAATAGGGGAATTGCTGCCGCTGGATCGGATAGGGGCCGCAATCCCTGGATTGGTTGCAGGGCTTTCCACCGATGGCATTGAGCGGGTCGCAGAGGCCATCTTAACCACTGACACGGTGAAGAAAACCGCGTTCCGGCAAATAGACCTGGATGGAGTACGTTCGGGGATCTACGGCATGGCAAAGGGCTCAGGGATGATAGGACCCAATATGGGACCTCCCCAGGCGACCATGCTTGCATTTATCCTGACCGATCTCAAGGTGTCCCCCGATTGGTGGCAAAGGGCGCTTGAGAAGGCGGTGAAGGTAAGCTTTAACAGGATCGTTGTAGATGGTGACACTAGCACCAACGATACGGTGCTTGCCATGGCAAATGGCATGGCAGGCAATGATCCAATAGGTGAAGCGAACCTTGGCCATGAGATAGAAAAAATACTCTCTGAACTTACGATGGATCTTGCCAGGCAGATTGTACGTGATGGAGAAGGGGCCACCAAGTGCATAGAGCTAAACGTTACTGGTGCACGCTCAGATACCGATGCAGAGCGGGTTGCCAGGATAATATGCGAATCTCCACTGGTAAAAACCGCCTTTTTTGGAGAAGACCCCAATTGGGGTAGGATATTGGCTGCTGCTGGCAGGGCTGGAATCGAGCTCGATCCCGAAAGGCTCACCCTCAAAATAGGTGACGTGGAACTCGTCAAAAACGGCCAAGGCACTGGAACGAAGGCAGAACACCTGGCAAAAAAGATCATGAAGGCACGCGACTTTGACCTGACACTGGACATGGGACTGGGAGATGGCTGCATCCGCTTTTTGACCTGCGACCTTTCTGTCGAATATGTGCGCATCAATGCAGATTACCGGACATGATCCCAAAACCTTTGTGCGGGCCTGCCTTCCCTCCCTCATACAGCATGGAAGAATGACAAGTCCGGCATGTCCAGCATTGCAATATGCCCCTCAAAAACACATAATCTGATCAGAGAGAGAATGCCCCATGACCAAACAGTCGTCGGTGTATCCATAGATCAGCAATCAGGTAACCCATACTCAAGGTGCCTGATGTCCATAGAAATATCCACACCACATGCTGCACCTCATACCCCAAGAGCAGCCCTGCAAACAAGACAGTCAATGCCAGTGGAGTAATCAGATATTCCTTGAACCTTGCCAACTCGACCTTTTTTTCATGTGCTGCCCACATATCGATTCCCTGTGATGCGAATTCCATGGCCACTATCAATGTGACCAACGAGGAGTAGATCCCTGATACCCATGGAAGCAAGGCAACAGATGTCAAGGGTAGGGCAATCGAAAGCAGGAGGCTCAGGATCGCAGGCAGGCCCAATTTTAAACAGGCAGGGAATCCCACCAGAAAATATTGGCTGCCAGATGCCAGGGTGATAATCAGTATCACGACCCCGTAGATCAGCTCTATCTGCCTTGCCGGAAAGGAAAGTGCCACGGCCAGCCCGAATATCTCAAAGGCCAGGGCCACCTTGACCCTTGAGGTAATCCTATCCTCCTTGAGCAACAGTGTAATGGCAAGGGCAACGGTGGCAATCAGTACGCCGGTCAGAAACGCTATAGTTATAGCCTTATCTGGAAACGTGGCGGTCAGCAGGATGAGCCCTATACCCGTCATCTGGAGAGTGGTTTTGATCTTGGCAAGCTCAGTCACCTTGAGTTGTACAGTGGAACCTGCCAAAAACCGCCTGAGTTCCGTTACCAGAAATTCCCTCAGAAAGATCGGCCATGCTATCCAGACAGGCAGGATGGAAAGGTCAACCAGTGGGATAAACGTCACTGCTACGAAGATCTTATCGGCAATCGGGTCCAATAGCCTTCCAAGGGGGGTGCTTCCCTCCCTCCTGGCCATAAGCCCATCAAGATAATCAGTAAGGCCAAGAAACAGTAATATGATCAACGCGGCAAGCCTGGAATTGGTCTTGCCATAGATAAGGAAATAAGGCAACGGAAGAAACAGGATCCTTACCGCAGTAACGTGGTTGGCCTTTATCTTCATGGTCCAGAGCGCTCCCCCCTGGAGGTCCACAATTGGTAGAGCAGGCGCATGAGGTTTCCCCGCGCTGCCCCCAATTCCTGTACATCGGCGATAAAGTTGCGGTAGTGCCTGGCTGGACCGATCTCTATTTGCAAAAGCAGTGGCTCACAAAAATACCATGTGCAACGATAGGGTCTCTGGGGCCTTGGCAGGATGCATCCAGAGGGCCCTATAAATTGGCAAATATCCGATTCATCCACATCCAAGTCGTATGATGGCACTTCCAGACCCATGGCCAGAAATCCTGCCACGTCGGCAAATTCTGGAAATCCGTGTTTGTTTGCACAGCAGACAGTTCCACAATAGGGGCAGACCTTGGCGGTATATTTTTGGATAAAAGGATCCAGTTTATCGAATGCCCTGCGGAAAAGTATGGCCTTTTCCCTTACTTCGCGCAGGTGCCCCGCTTTCTTTTCAAAGAATCTCCTGATTTCTTCAATGGTTGAATAGAAGGCATCAGGGTCCTTATAATCAAGTTTGGGGAAAACAGTGGTATCGAAACCAACGATCATAGGTTACATTCCTGGCGCAATTCTTCTAAAGATATTTTTTTAACCTTTTTTGGCGAATCCTGTTAACGATCTCCCTCACCTCTTCAAGCCGATCCCTTGGGCATACGAGAACCGCATCCCCCTCAGCTACCACGGTCATCCCATTCAGGCCTACAGCAGCCACCAGGGTACCTTCCCTAGATGAAAGGAGGCTGTTTTCACAACCGATAGCCACTACCAGTCCATCCAAGGCATTCCCGTGCATGTCTTTTTCCATGAGTGAATAATGGGTTTCCCATATACCAAGATCATACCATTCGAAATCACAGGGAAACATTGCAAGGCCGCAGGCATTGCTATGGTGATCGCCAGTCGCCATGCCTGCCATCTTTTCGAGCAATATCTTGTCAATGGACTCAGATGGCAGAAGTGAATAGATCCTTGGAAGGCTCTCATGCCGTTTATCAGCGCAAAATGCCTTGATAAGCCTCTGTAACTGTAACCACATGGATGGTACAAGTTGCCTGAGATATCGGGCCAGGCTTTGAACATGAAAGGTAAATATGCCGCTATTCCAAAAGAAACGCCCTGAAGAAACATAGTCTTGGGCACGTTCCCTATCTGGCTTTTCATGAAAGGCCAAGACCCTATGGCAGGGTTCCTTCATTACGAGTTCGCAATCTTCCCCCGCCTCTATGTAGCCAAATTCTGTCTCTGGACGGGAAGGCCTGATCCCAAACACCACGATTTCCTTGTGGGTCTTTGCCCTGACCATCCCGGCCCTGAGTATCTGCCTGAAGCGTTCCTCATCCTTTATCAGGTGATCCGATGGGAATACCGACACCACTGCTCCCGGCTCCCTAGCCTCAATGGCAAGACCCGCCCATGCTATTGCAGCACCTGTACCCTTGGCACATGGCTCAACCAGGACATTTCCAGGCCTTATCTCAGGAAACATCTCGAGCACGTCCTGTTTCTGGGATGGTCTGGTAACGATCCAGGTCCTTTCCGCCTTAAACAAGGGCCTTATCCTGTTTACCGTAAGCTCCAGGAGCGAGTCTTCGCAATCCAATCTTAGAAACTGCTTGGGACGCCCATATCTACTTCTCGGCCAAAGCCGTGTGCCAAGCCCTCCAGCCAGGATCAATGCATGCCTATTCCCACTAGTCATCGGATAAGCCCCTTATATCGCAAAAATGCCGATAGTGCGGCAGCGGCGTTTATGGCTGCGGTTTCCGTCCGTTGGATCCTTTCGCCGAGCCAGACTGGCACCAGGCCTTTTGTCAGGCATAGGGCCATTTCCGCACTGGTAAACCCACCTTCCGGGCCAATTATCACATCTATAGGCAGCCTGCTTCCCTGTCCTTCCCATGCGGCAAGAAGGGGAAGCCGGGTACTGGATTCACACAGAATTAGTTTGCTGCCCAACCTATCCAGACAGGTCAAGGCATCCTCTAGACCCATAATTGGGCCTATGTCAGGGACCTTGATCCCACGACATTGTTTAAGCGCCTGTAGTGCCTTCTTGTGCCATCTTGCAACCAATTTGTCCATGCGCTCTTCACTATCCGTTCTAATTACGCACCTGCTGGTCAGGATTGGCTGAATCTTCTGGACCCCTATCTCTGTTGCCTTTTGTATAAGCCATTCCATTGCCCTGGATTTTGGCAATGCTATGAATAGATTTATAGGAAGCAAATCACTGGTACCGGCTTTCACTTCCTCAATATCTATCACCACAATCCCCTTGGCAGAGGATATGATCTTTCCCGTTGCAACGTAGCCAGTCCCGTCGACCAGAACCAGGATGTCACCGGGGGCCATACGGCGGACCCTCAAAATATGATGCGCCTCGCCCCCCTTTATGACCAACCTCTTCCCTGCACGGACAAGACGCCCGGGTTCTACTAAAAAATTAGGTGCCCCCATCCGCTGGTGCCATAATCATGCACGCCCATTGGCCTTCTATTTTGTCGATATTCGTTTGCAGGACCTTCATATTATGCCGGCCATAGACATCGGCTATCGAATCCGCCTTGTCCGCAAGGAAACCAGATAGGACCAAGCGCCCCCTCTTCTTTACAAGCCTCGTCAGGTCACTTGCGAGAAAAGTCAATGTCTCCTTGTCTATATTGGCAAGTACTATGTCATAGGGCCCCTCGACTTGCCATACCGGGGTATTTGAAACCGAAACCACGTGATGAACATGATTCCTCAGACAATTTTCCCTGGCAGTTTCCACTGCATCCAGATCGATATCCAGGCAAAGAACGGACTTGGAGCCAAGTTTGGCAGCGGCTATGCCCAATATGCCTGTTCCAGTACCTACATCAAGGCATTCCGGCCACATATCGACCACATTCCCATCTGCCCATGGACGTTCGTTCCATAGGTCTTCCATGGCCTCCAACATAAGGGATGTGGACGCATGCGTACCAACCCCAAAGGCCCTGCCCGGATCGATATCGATCAGGATATCATCCTCTTTAGGGACAAATTGCTCCCAGCTTGGTTTTATTACTATGGACTTACCTATGCGCAGGGGCTTGAAATATTTCTTCCAGTTTTCACTCCAATCTTCCTCGACAACGGCCCTGGTAGACCATGAAATCACAGGAAGGTCCGAATAAAGTTCCTCAAGTGCCAAAAAATAGCCTTCGATAGTCTTCAACATGCCACTTTCCAGGTCTTCTCTACTCAGATAGGCGTGTATCCTGGTGGTGAAGCCATCTTCCTCGACCATTTCCTCAAGATCCTCTATATAGACCCCCCTCGAGAGGGCCGATACCAAAAAATCCGACACAGCATCAGCTATATCCTCTGAGGTCTCCACTATAAGTTCCACCCATGGTCTTTTCTTGTGGTGTTTGGTCATATTGTACACCGAGGTGTAATGGCTTTGAATATTAAGCCTTGCTATGCTCCTTGCGATATAGGCATCCAGCCATCTCTTCAGACAGGTGGCGATAAAAAATAACCCCTATAATCGTGACTGGTCTAGGGTTAAGGCTGAAGATGGCAGGATCCAGCCTCCGGTGAAACAATTCAGTATTAATACCAGAGTGCCGACAAATAAAACGTAATCCTGACCTATATATCTATCGCATAGGCCCCATAATAGGAGCGACAGGCAAAATCTACCATGAAATATGATCATAGGATAGGGAAATGATCCATCCATATTTTGATTCCCACTACATTTTTTCTTTGCTCAGGGCCAATGGACTTTTGAGCCAGAAACAGATAGAGAAGCTACTTACCAAGGTAGTAATTGCAAAACGAAAGGGGCAGGATATCGTTCAATGGTTGGATTCCCTCAAGATACCCCGGGCCGATTCAGGGGATGAACAGATATTCCTGGATGAGGCAGATATACTGGCTGTCATCGCCAGAGACCGCAACTGGCCGTTCAGAAGACTTGATCCCTTAAAACTAGACATGGAGGTGGTCACAAAGACCTTATCATCCTCGTTTGCACGCAAGCGACTGGTATTACCCTTGAAATGGCATGGAAACGAACTGGAAATCTGCACCTATTATCCAGGTGACCAGGAGCTAAAGGAGGATCTTGAAAGGGCCTGCCAGGTCAAGACAAGGATGTCAGTTGCCCCCAAAAAGGATATCGAGGGAATAATCAGGGAATTTTTCGAGTTCAAGCGCTCCATCGCCGCGGCAGAGGACATACTAGCAGCCCCCAAGGTAGATATATCAAATCTCGAACAGTATGTGAGATTGATGTCCCCTGACAGCAAAGGGTCAGATAAATATATCAATCAGGCCGTGGATCACCTTTTCCAATATGCCCTGGATCAACGGGCCAGTGATATACATATAGAGCCCAAGAGGTCGGAGTCCCATGTACGCCTGCGGATAGATGGGGTCCTACATACGGTCTATCGCCTCCCAAGGGCTATCCATGATGCCTTGTGTACAAGGATAAAGGCCATGTCTAGGATGGATATAGCTGAAAAACGCAGGCCTCAAGATGGCAGGCTGAAGATAGCAAGGAGAGACGATGAGGCAGAGGTGAGGGTATCGACCGTACCAGTGGCCTTTGGGGAAAAGGTGGTACTGCGCCTTCAGAGTGCCGAAATCCTTTTTACAGCCCTCGATGAACTTGGATTTGCTCCCAATGACTTGGTCACATACAAGGCCTTTCTCCAAAGAAATCACGGAATGATCCTGATGACAGGCCCCACAGGCAGTGGGAAATCAACCACCCTGTATTCCACCTTGAGATACCTGAGTTCCCCGGATGTAAATATCGTTACCGTAGAAGATCCCATAGAGATGGTATATGAGGATTTCAATCAGATCGCCGTGCAACCACAGATAGGCGTCACCTTCGCCTCGATATTGAGAAATATCCTGCGTCAGGACCCGGACATCATTATGATAGGGGAAATCAGGGACCTAGAGACAGCACGATACGCTGTCCAGGCCGCGCTCACAGGCCACATGGTATTTTCAACCCTACATACCAACGATTCAGTCGGTGCAGTCACCAGGCTTAGGGATCTAGGCCTGGAGCCCTATCTGATAGCCTCTACCCTTATAGGGGTGGTGGCCCAAAGACTGGTGAGGAAGGTCTGCGTAAGATGTGGCCGCCCCGTATCCCTATCAGGGAAACGTCTGGCAGCTATTGGTTGCAAGGACGCCTATACGCCTGCCGCCAAGATAATGCAAGGACAGGGTTGTAACCTTTGCAGGGACACTGGTTATTTTGGAAGGGTTGGTATATATGAAGTCCTACCTGTTTCGGAAGAAATCAGGAGGATCATCCATGATAGCGGAGAAGAGGAACAAATCCGCAAACAGGCCATCAAATCCGGTATGACCACCTTGCGAGAGGATGCATGCAGGAAGCTTTTAGGTGGAATCACCACCTTGGAAGAGGTTATCAGGACGGTGGGTTAGATCCATATCTGAATATCCCTGCCCTGTCATCCCTCCACAAAACTGCGAAGGGCCTTACATCGCTTTGGATGACGCAGCTTCTTCAAGGCCTTAGCCTCGATTTGTCGTATCCGTTCCCTTGTGACGGCAAAATTCTTTCCCACCTCCTCTAACGTGTGATCCGAGCGCTCCCCTATGCCAAAGCGCAATCTCAAGATCTTTTCCTCCCTTGGAGTTAGCGTGGCAAGCGCTATCCTCGTCTGCTCTATTAGGCTGGTATTGAGAGCCGCCTCATCCGGCCGTATCCCCTCCTTGTCCTGTATAAAATCTACCAGATGGCAATCTTCATCGGAGCCAATTGGTGTTTCGAGGGATATGGGATCGCCAACCATTTTCAAAATATGCTCGACCTTTTCGGTTGGCATCTCCAGATGACGGGCAATATCCTGGGCAGTGGGCTCCTTACCGGTTTCCTGTATAAGCGTCCTGGTGGCCCGATATACCTTGTTCATTGTCTCGACCATATGTACCGGTATGCGAATGGTCCTGGATTGATCTGCAATGGCCCTAGTTATGGCCTGGCGGATCCACCAGGTGGCATAGGTACTGAATTTATACCCCCTTTTGTATTCAAATTTTTCAACGGCCTTCATAAGGCCGATATTTCCTTCCTGTATCAGGTCGGAAAGCGGCAGCCCCCTATGGCTATAATGTTTCTTTGCTATGCTCACCACAAGACGAAGGTTTGCCTTCACTAGTTTTTCACGGGCCTTTTTGGCCTGGGCAAAATGTTGTTTGAACTCCTTGGTAAGCCTTTCTATCTCTTCCAGCTCCATACCGGTCTGGGCAAACAATTCATTTGCGGGCAGGCCCTCCAGCCTTAACAACTCATTGTGAAATTCACTATATACAGTATCGAGTAAATGCTTTTGTATCCTGGAGGTACCCAGGGCGCGGACCATCCCCGAAACCAGTTTTGCATGTGCCTTCCTCAGGTATTCCCTGTATTGTTCATCAGCATCCGGCGTGAGCGCCCTAATGAGCATCTTCCGCCTCGCTTGAATCTTTCTTATTCTTTCGATCGAGTGACGGAAGCGGACCTTGCCAATAAACTCCTCATCCTTTGGCAGGGACTTATCATCTTCCACCTCTACAAGAGGGTTGTCCTTTTGAGAAGGATTGTCAAATTTGCTGAGACAGGCATCTACTACACGAACAAAAAAGAATGCCAGTTCAACCAACCTCTTCTCGCTTTGTTCTAAATGCTTGGCCGTGGCGGCCTCCTCCTTTCTGCCGAACAACTCGTTGGCCCCCATCTCCTTGAGATAGATCTTGACCGGATCAATTCCCCGTTTTGTCTCTTCTGACATGGGAAGCCCCCCCTTCTCACCATTGACAGCATCAAGATTTATATTGAAGAAGGGATCATTGATTTTATTCTGTATGAAATTACCCTTGGCATTCATATCTTCCGTTACGGCCTTGATTTCAATGGAATCACCTTTTCCCCTAGCACCTTGCTTGTTACCTCTTTTGTCCCCCATGGTTAGATAGTCCTCTTGCTAAGATTACCGTGGAAATATGGCCCGAGTACGGACCAGGGTTTCTGCCAGCCAATGGCCATGCCAGTTGGCCGGCCAGGGGCAATCAAGTTTGTCCCTGTTGAACCCCACTACATTGTGCCCTCTGACCAGACTGGAGAGGGATTGCTAATCTACTCATACAGAGAAACATCCTTTTATATCCTGTCCCCAAAACAGCCCCAAGGGAGGAGCTGCACCTTTATACCCTGGGATACGGTATGGGATTTTAGGGCAGCGTAACACTCTTACCGGAGCTGCTGTATCTGCCTTAAGAATTCCAGATCGTCCATCTCTTTATCACCTTGCCTGTACTGAGCGAGAAGTTGTTGTCTAATGGCCCTTTTCTTTTTATCTTCACTGTGTCTTTTCCATCTGGCCGCCTCTTTTTCTGCATCAACACAAGGGGGAAATTCTGCCGAAAGCCTTACAGCAAGTCTTTTGAGATCAGGTATTGACTCGAGCTGCCGAAGGAGACCCGTAAGATCAAGTTTGCCAGAAAGACCATAAAAATGGGACATTGATGCCCATAGATCCCTCAGTGGAGGTTCATCCAACCACAAATCTATACCTGCATCGATGAACTCCTCCATGTATGTCGGATAACTCAAAAGAAAACCTATAAGTTTTGCAGAACCACTATTTTTGAAACTGTTATTATTGTAAGAATGGTCTTCTCGATCTGACTTGCCATGCTGCGCCAAACGACCCCTCAGCCCTCCCCTCTTAGCATATGTCCCCTTGTTGGGACCAAGACCCTCCCAGAGGCTTTCTTCCCTAAGGCCGAGTTTGCGGGATATGTGGCTGATAAGTAATGACTTGCGTATGGGATCACGGACCGGTTCCACAAGGACAAGCGCATCCTTTACGGCCTTGAGTCTTTCCTCAGGATCGTCCCCATACCTACTTCTCCCCCTATCTATTACGTAATCAAGGCCTGAAGGTGCCTCTTCTTCGAGCCTTTGCCATATCGTCACCCCTTCCGCGCGTATGAAACTGTCAGGGTCATGGCCTTCGGGAAGAGTCAACACACTTACGGTAAGATTGCTGGCATAAAACATGGGCAGTGCCCTTAATGCAGCCTTCTGGCCAGCAGCATCCGAATCGAATACCAGGATCCATTTTCTACATATACTGTGCAACAACCTTACATGCTCTTCGGTAAGGGCCGTACCCAAGGTTGCAACCGCGTAATCGATCCCGGCCTGGACCAAGGCCAGTAAATCCATATAGCCTTCTACTATGATCCCTTTACCCCTTTGACGAATGGCGCCCTTGTTTTGGGAAAGGCCATAAAGTACACGTCCCTTGTGATAAACAGGTGTTTCAGGGGAGTTAAGATATTTTGGCTGCGCCTTGCCCCCTTGCTTGATGATACGGCCACCGAAGGCAATTATCCTTCCAGACTTATTAGTAATCGGGAAGATGATCCGGCCACGGAAACGGTCATAATGTCCGTTTCCACCTTGGCGTGCCACTACCAGTCCAGCCCTTTCAGCCAGCGTTGTCGAAAGCCCCTTCTCCTTCAAAAAACCAATAAGGCTGTCCCATTCTTCATTGGCCCAGCCCAAGCGAAACCTCTCTATAATCTCAGAAGACACGCCCCTTTTCCCAAGGTATGCCCTGGCATCAAGGGCACTTTTTGAATTCAATAATCTTTCATGGAAAAACGTGGTCACCAATTCATTAAGTTCAAGGATGCGTTCCCTTTCGGCCAACCTCTTCTTGCTGGCCCGGGACCTGGCGGGATCTGGGATCGATATGCCGCTTCTCTTAGCAAGGGCCTTGACTGCTTCCGGAAAGCTAAGGCCTTGCATCTTCATCAAAAAACGAAAGGCATCACCACCTTCACCGCATCCAAAGCAGTGGAAGATTTGCTTGTCTTCGCTTACAGAAAAGGAGGGATCTTTGTCAGGATGAAATGGACACAGACCAACCCAGTTATGGCCTCTTTTTTTGAGGGCGACAAACTCACCTATGAGTTGTCTTATGTTCGTGGCTTCCAGAATGGACTGAATGACATCTTCAGGTATGTACACAGTAGACCTGTCCGCTAGAAAGCTGTCGTACTATTGGCCCTGAAAACGTGCACTCCATCCATAGGGAGTATGGTAACAGGCCAATGGTCCGGTTCCCTGCGCCTATGACCTTATCTGCATTGGCAGATCGGGCTATGTGTCTATCCGCCGACGAGGCTAAGCACCTTTTTCCATAGCAAGGCACTTGCCCCCTATCCGAATAGTAAAAGATGCTTACCTTGCCTGGTGTGCTATATTTATTTCCTCACAGAGGCATTGCCCTCGAACGAAGCGGTTATTTTCCAGCGATCTCATATTAATCATACTTGCTGATGTGTCAACTGGGACAGCCCTAATCCTGGTCTAAACTTCAAACAGGCCTTATGCGCTCCTTATGCAAGCGCCCCTTTGAACAAGTAGAGATACAAACCTGACGAGGGTGGTATCCTTATTGTAAACTTACTATCCAATCCATGGAATGTAAGTCATGCCCTTATTTCAAGGTCTAATGCATCGTATAAGATGGACGGAAGCCTTATGAGCTTGCCCGTACTGTCAATGGCCGCATGTTTGGTATAACCAGTGGCTAACATACGGTTTGTGGATACCAGTCGGATTTCATGGCAGAAACTGATAGTTGCCCTGGAAAAGGATCTAATCCTGGTTGCTATGTCGAGTAGATCATCGTAACGGGCCGGTGACTTGTACCTGCAATAGCTTTCTGCCACAGGTAGCATGACCCCGCGATCCTCTAGGGTTTTATAAGACAGAGAGAAAACGGCCCTCATGAACTCGGTTCGGCCAATTTCAAACAGCCTGTAGTAATGGCCATAGTACATTACCCCCCCTGTATCGGTATCACCGTATATAACACGGTAGCGAACCGTATGGACAGGCCCGCCATCCTCCTTAAAGCCTATGGCCCTGCCCATATTATTTTTTTTTCTTGGGGTCCAATTCCACGTAACGGGGTTTTATCCCCAGGAACCTCGACATGACCTCGTACCCCTTTTCCAGGACAAGCCCGGTCTTTTCAGCGGACCTTTCACTGAATGAGGCAGCAAGGTTCTCCTTCGGATTGAGGCTATCATAGATTACAAAGGGAACCGGCCCTGGAGTATGGGTCTTGAACCTTACCGGCGTAAAGTGATCCGTGGCCACCAGAATCCTGTACGAGCCACCTATTTCCTTCAAGCCATCCATTATCGGGCCCACAACCTCCTTATCAAATCGTTCGATCGCCTTGACCTTTTCCTTTATGTCGCCCATATGTCCAGCTTCATCCGGTGCTTCCACGTGTACCACCACGAGATCCTTGTCCTTGATCTCCCTGAGAGCCGCCTTCGCCTTGGCCTGGTAATTTGTATCCAGGAACCCCGTGGCTCCTGGTACCTTGATGATATCCAGGCCGGCCCAAACCCCGATCCCCTTGATCAGGTCTACAGCGGCTATAACCGATCCCTTTATATCGTAGAGCTGCGGTATGGTAGCCATTACTGGGCGTGTTCCCTGCCCCCATGGCCACAATGAATTGGCTGGCCTTTTTCCTTGTGCCCTACGTTTTTCATTTATTGGATGACGATGGAAAAAGGTTATGGCCTTGGTCAAAATGTTATAGAGAAGGGGTTCGTCCTCATAGATATGCCAGGCCTCTGTGACGTCCATTCCGGTGAAATCGTGTGGCGGGACGGTGGCAATGCCCTCTGGACCACCCTTCCATAGTAGGAGATGCCGATAGCTGACCCCTGGCACAAGCTCAAAGGAACGACCAGATACCAGAGGGGCCAGGTCCTCAAGCAGCGCATGGGCCTCCTCCATACTTATGTGGCCTGCACTATAATCCTCCATGTAGACCCTGCCTTCCCTGAACCTCAATGTAACCAGATTACATCTAAAGGCTACGTCCTCCGGGTTCATCTTGACACCCATAGCCGCTGCCTCAAGCGGTCCTCTTCCAGTATAATATTTTTCAGGATCATAGCCCATGAGCGACATGTTGGCCACATCGCTGCCAGGAGGAAATCCTTCCGGAATGGTATGCAATAATCCAAAATCCCCCATGCGTGCCATCAGATCCATGGAAGGCGTCCTTGCAGCCTCGAGGGCAGTTTTCCCACCCAGGCTCTCTATAGGTAGATCGGCCATACCATCACCAATCAGTATTATGTACTTGGAGGAAGGAAGCTCAATCCTTTCTGAAGATTCCTCAGGAGACTCCTGACTGTTTTTTGGGGCTTTTTGTATCTTTTCCATGGTATTACCTTTTAAAGAGGGATTTCTAGGGATTTTACAAAATCCTCTGAAAAATCATATTATTATAATAAAGATGAGTTAATGTCCCTACCTTGGTACTTGGGGTGTATAAATTACTGCGAAAATATATCTCTGGTAAGGGCCTTATTTTTCACACCCAGGGACACGGTGCCAAGGAGATGGGATGCATGAAAGTTTGGATTCATTTTTCCAATGACATAAGATCTTCTATTCTAATAATCATTGGTTGATCTGAAACAACCTCAAGGGCATCGATTTCTTTCAATGCCTGCCGGACGTTCGCCTCCTTGGCCTCATGTGTAAGCATCACTATTGGAACCGACGAGCCTTCTCCACGCCCCTTCTGGACTACAGAGGCAATGCTGATGTTCCTATCACCCAGTATGCCGGATATCTTCGCCAAGACACCAGGGCGATCCTTTACGGAGAACCTGAAATAATACCTTCCATGTATCGATGCAGGATCCTTCACATTAGGAGTGGATATCAAGGCCAAGGGGAATCCCAGGGACGGCATACGCTTAGCGGCCCCTGAAATTATATCCCTGGCCATGTCCACCACGTCGGCAACCACTGCACTACCTGTTGGCATCTGCCCTGCGCCAAGACCATACAGCATTATTTTACCCACCGAGTCACCTATAAGATAAAAGGCATTGTACGCCCCGCGAACCTGGGCCAACAAGTGATCAGATGGGATCATGGTGGGATGGATTCGAAGCTCAAGGCCGTCTTTCCCGTCACGGCCAATGGCGAGAAGTTTAATGGTATAACCAAATTCCCTGGCAAAAGAGATATCAAGGGGTTTGAGTCGTGAAATGCCCTCGGTATATATGTCCGAGAGGGTTACCTTCTTCCCAAAGGAAAGTATTGACATTATAACAAGCTTATGTGCGGTATCAACACCTTCTACATCATAGGTGGGATCGGCTTCTGCATAGCCAAGTCGCTGGGCCTCCTTGAGTGCCTGATCAAAGGCCATTGCGTCTTGCGTCATCCTGGTAAGTATGTAGTTTGCTGTTCCGTTCATGATGCCCATGACGGTATGGATCCGATTTGCAGCCAACCCCTCTCTGACTGCCTTAATTACAGGGATCCCTCCCCCTACACTGGCCTCAAAACCGACCCCGACCCCTCTTTGGGCCGCTGCCTGGAAAATCTCATGGCCATGCTGTGCCAATAGCGCCTTGTTGGCAGTAACCACATGTTTCCCCCTATCGATGGCCTTCAATATAAAGGTCCTAGCAGGTTCAATGCCTCCTATTAATTCTATGAAGATATCTACCTCCGGATCCTCTAGCACTGTATCCAGGCTATCGGTCATGATTTGTCGGGGAACTGGAAAACCCCTATCGGTAGATATGTCCCTGTCACAAATCCATTTCAACCTTACGGGGCTTCCCACCCGTTTCTGTAACATATCCCCTCCTTCAAGGAGGATTTTAGCCGTCCCGCTTCCAACGGTCCCAAAGCCTAGTAAACCTATATTTATGGATCGCATATTCTTGAACTCCTGTCTCGCATGCTCGCTAAGGCCATCTCAATCTTCATCTTATCCTGTTTCATATCTAGAAGCCTTCATCCCAAACCTTCTCAGCACCCTCGGTTGCACCCCCTAAAGCATAAAGATACAGCCCATAGCCAGGATGGATTTTCACAGTAACTGCCATTCCCATGAGGGGGCACAACGAAGTATGAAAATAGGCCATTGTAAACATTTTGTCTTTTGTACATGGACGTCCTTGTGTGTCCATGACTAATCAAAAATGTATTTTCGGATAAGCTTTCATGCAGCCATCCATTCCAGCTCCTTGGAACATGCCTCAATCTTCCAGAGAGAGGGCACCATAGTATTTAATAACCTATGCAGGCGACAAGGTTAGGCTTATTTCCCAAACCTTCATGCAGCCCGAAGCCTTGGAGCTGCACCCCAATACATGAAGAACAGCCCATAGACTCTGCATTTTCACGGTAAATATATGGACAACATTACAGATCATGTCCACTACCTGAGTAAAAATTTTAATTTAAACATTTAAATTCTAAACGGCAAGACAAGGCCTGCTCAACTAGGATCACCCGCTTGTAATCACAGGGCTATCTAGCAACAAGAACGAATGAAAATCAAGTTTTCCAGCCTTTTCCCGATAATCAGAATGTGGCCAGTGGCATTCCATGGCTTGGACAAATCCCAACCTGACCCAAGGGCACTGCCCGCGTTAAAGGATAGTGTTGGCACATGAACCTAATAAACAGGATTGGACAAGGTATTGGGCCAGGCAAGATGGCCCTTTTTGCCGCCATTGCTTGGCTGGTTACCATAACACTCCTACACGCATGGATAAGCGAACCTGGTGCCAAGAAGAGAAGATTACAGGTGGGTTTCTTACCCATAACTTGTCATCTTACATGTGCAGTGGCATTTGACAGGTTATCCAAGACAGGGAAGGCATTTGATGCCCATAAATTTTCTGCCTGGCCCGACATGATAGAGGCACTCAAGGGTGGGGATCTTGACGTGGCATTTATATTGGCCCCTATCGCCATGGCCATGGAAGATCAAGGCTTTCCAGGCAAAATCGTGTTGTTAGCCCATCGAAACGGTACTGCATTGGTAGTGTCCAAGCATAGTGGCATTCGATCCATTACCGGGCTAAAGGGGGCCACTGTTGCCATACCCATAAGATACAGTTGCCAGATGCTCGCCCTGCGACGTCTTTGCAGACAACATGGCTTTTCCATAAGGGAGCTGAACATGGTCGAATTATCCCCGCCTGATATGCCCTTTGCCCTGGCTTCGGGGACAATAGACGCATATATAGTGGGGGAGCCCTACGCAGCCAAGGCAGAGCTTGAGGGCACGGGCAGGGTATTGTGCCAGATGAGGGATGCATGGCCAGGTTTTATCTCAAGCGTGGTCTTTGTAACCAAACATGCACTCAAGGACAGACGCCAAGAGGTCTCAAGGCTTATAAGGGCATTTTATCAGGCTGGCAAATGGATCGAAGGTCATCGTCTAGAGGCAGCCCGCATAGCTGCCCCTTTTCTAGGCCTTCCAGAGCCACTCATACGATACGTCCTACTTTCCTCAAGGGACAGGGTCTCTTACTCAAACCTGATCCCGATGCCAAAAGAGCTTTCTGATCTTTCCGAAGAGATGGTAAAGGCCGGCCTTATAAAGAGGCCAATGGTTGGAAAGGAAATCATAGATCTTTCATGGCGCTAAAAGGGCTTCATCCATTTATATCCTTCGGTCTGGCCATACTTGTCTGGGAGGCCGCCATAAGATGCCTGGCCATCCCTGCCTACAAGTTTCCAGGCCCGCTTGCCGTTGCAGAGGCGATGAAAGAGCTCGCCCTGTCGGGTCGACTTCTTGCCAGTGTCGTTGCCAGTCTGTTCAGGGTAACATGGGGTTTTTATCTGGCGGCCTGCGCTGCAATTCCCTTGGGACTAGTGCTGGGAATATACGGCTCTGCCAGGGCATTCCTGAACCCGATCGTACAGTTTCTCCGACCCATATCACCGCTGGCCTGGATACCTGTGGCACTCATGTGGCTGGGGATCGGTGACAGGTCGGCCATATTCCTGATCTTTCTTTCCTCCTTCTTCCCTCTTCTGGTCTTCACTATGAGCGCCGTCCTGGGTATCAAGGTGACCTATATCAGGGTGGGATTGAACTTCGGGGTTACAGGACTCAAACGCTATACAAAAATCCTGCTTCCAGCCATAATGCCCGATATAATTACCGGACTTAGGATTACACTGGGTACCGCATGGTTGGTGATTGTAGCGGCGGAGATGATAGCCGTGAAATCAGGCCTCGGTTATCTCATCATTGATGGACGAAATTCTATGCGCATGGACTATGTTGTGGCTGCCATGATTGTAATTGGTATAATTGGGCTCGTATTGGATTGGACAGTCAGTCGACTGGAAATGCTTCCTTCTGTAAGATGGATACATAAAAGACGATGAAAAAGATCGAGGTCAAGGGGCTATCTAAATCTTACAATGAAAGGAGGAAAAAAAGGCGTTCCCCAGGGGATTGCAGGTACGGACATGGATGCCTGGTACTCAAGGACCTAGATTTCCAGATCGAAGAGGGCAGTTTTACCTGTTTCATAGGCCCTTCCGGTTGTGGAAAGTCTACTCTCTTTAGGATAATGGCAGGATTTGAGACACCAACCACCGGGGAGGTATTGATAGATGGAATTCCGGTCTTAGGTCCCAGCACGAGGCACATATTCGTCTTTCAGGAAGATGGTCTATTCCCCTGGTTGACGGCCATGGAAAATGTTGCCATAGGTGCCAAGCATATTTCAGATCCGCTGGAGAGAGAGGGAGAAATCCGGGATTTCCTAGACATGGTAGGGCTCAAGGGTTTTGAGGATCATTACCCACACGAACTCTCAGGTGGGATGAGACGAAGGGCCGAGGTGGCCAGGGCGCTCATAGCCAATCCAGAAATACTACTCATGGATGAACCCTTTGGAGCGCTGGATTTCATCACCAGGCTCCAGATGCGTGAAGAGATGGTAAACGTTCATCAGATGTTCGATTCCACGATCCTGTTCATAACACATGACATAGACGAGGCCCTTCAACTCGGGGATCGAATCATTATGCTTTCTGGCCGACCCTCATCGATAAAGGCAGACATATCCCTGCCATTTCCACATCCCAGGGACCTTACCGTCGGAGAGATAGCGAGCTTGCGAAAAGAGATCTATTTCCACATAGGTATACATGCTGCCTTGTAGCAAACTATTGGCCTACATACACCTGCTGTGCCATACTTGCTGACAAGACCAGTCCGGGTTACCTTGCTGCCCCATGGATTTTTTGAAATATTTGCCGCTTGTCAATCGCCCTAGCCGCTATCTAGGGACCGAAATAAATGCTCGCAGAAAGGCATGGGGGGACAGCCACCTAAGGGCTGCACTAGTGTTCCCTGATCTTTATGAGATAGGCATGTCCCACCTTGGCCTTCATATCCTGTATCATATACTCAATGACCTGCCATGGGCACTTGCTGACAGAGTATATTGCCCCGATACGGACATGGAAAGATTGCTGAGATCGAAGGGTATATCCTTGTGGGGCCTTGAAAGCAGACGGCCTCTAAAGGATTTCGATCTTCTTGCAATCACCCTGCCCTATGAACTTTGTTATTCTAACATCTTGACGATACTGGATGTGGCAGGCATACCTGTCTGGGCATCCGAACGCCTTGAAGGTGATTGGCCCATTGTCCTTGGAGGTGGAAGTTGCTCGGTAAATCCGGAGCCGGTAGCGGATTTCTTCGATGCCATACTCATCGGGGATGGGGAGGAGGCCATCTGTGAGATTGCCAAAACCATAATGGATTGGCGGAGGGCCAAGGGATCGAAAGACGAGTTGCTAGGGTCTCTGGCAGGTATCAAGGGCCTATATGTGCCCTCATTTTACAAACCCATATATACGCCCTCTGGTCTCTTCAAGGCCATAGAGGTCACACCCCATGCCCCTCCTGTAATCAATAGAAGGATACTTTCCGACCTTGCAAGTGTTACCTTCCCCACAAAGCCGCTGGTACCTTTCATGCAGATCGTCCATGACAGACTTGGAGTAGAAATCGCCAGGGGGTGTACCAGAGGATGCAGGTTTTGCCAGGCAAGTTCCATCTATCGACCGGTCAGGGAACGCCCATTGGATCAAATCCTTAACATAATCGATAGGGGCATCCTTGCCTCTGGATGGGAGGAGCTTTCACTTTTATCCTTGAGCACAGGGGATTACTCCTGCCTTGGTACATTGGTTCCAGAACTCATGGATCGCTATCTTGAGAGAAATATTTCCCTATCCCTTCCCTCATTGAGAGTGGGCACCTTGACCCCACAAATAATGGAACAGATAAAGAAGGTCCGAAAAACCGGTTTCACCCTTGCCCCCGAGGCAGGCAGTGAACGCCTGAGAAGAGTGATAAACAAGGGTATTACAGAAGCGGCGCTTCTAGAGACCGCAAAAGAGGCCTTCTCTCATGGTTGGAATCATATCAAGCTCTATTTCATGATAGGCCTTCCCACTGAAACAGATGATGACATACAGGAGATTGCCCACTTGGCAAGAAAGGTCCTTGCAACATCGAAAGGAAAAGGGCGCAGCAGAAGGGGAAGTCATCAAGTGATAGTGAGCGTGGGCACCTTTGTACCCAAACCCCACACCCCCTTTCAATGGGAGGGGCAGATCAACCCTGAGGAATCGTGGAGGCGCATAGACCTCATCAAATCCGGGCTCAATAGCAAGAGGTTCCGGGTAAAGTGGCATGATCCTAGGCAAAGTTACATGGAAGGGATCTTCTCAAGAGGAGACAGGAGACTGTCCAGGGTCATATTTAGTGCCTGGAAAAGGGGGGCCAGGCTGGATGCCTGGAGCGATATGTTGAAACCTAATCTTTATACGGAAGCCATGCGCGAAATCGGGCTCCTGCCCCCATCCTTTTTAAACGAAAGGGCACTGGACGCCCCGCTTCCCTGGGGACATATATCGGTTGGTATCAAGCAGGAATATCTTTTGGACGAACGGGAAAAGGCCTTAAAGGCGATCTATACCCCAGACTGCCGTTTTGGCAAATGCCATGGATGCGGAGTATGTGATTTCAAACAGATCCAACCCAGGCTATCCAAACCATGTAGTGAACCCTTGGGGGACAAGAGGGTGAGATCACAGGCCGGACATCCATCGAAGGCTAGCCAATTCTTTTATTCATTTGCCTATTCTAAGCTGGGAGCAGCACGCCTTCTCGGTCATCTGGAATTAGTACATGCCTTTCACAGGGCAGCCCGCAGGGCCTGTCTTCCCATAGCCTATTCCGCTGGTTTTAATCCCAGGCCTAGATTCTCCTTTGATCAACCGGTGCCCCTGGGGCTTGAAAGTATCATGGAGAAGGCAGGGCTCGT
This sequence comes from Deltaproteobacteria bacterium, assembly GCA_015489365.1. Classification (GTDB taxonomy): domain Bacteria; phylum Desulfobacterota; class Dissulfuribacteria; order Dissulfuribacterales; family QOAL01; genus S143-34. Next base: position 28,243 of record WFZW01000070.1, read on the forward strand.
TCTTACGGATAACCTGTCCACTGACCATATTCTTACCGCACTAAACGTACATCTACCCGATGGTATCACCATAAGACAGATCAAGCATCTTCCAGGCAAACCAAGATTTAAGATCCAGAAGGCCTCGACCTACCTAGCCCTTTTGGAAGGTCGATGGCTTGGACCGGTCATCAATTCATTGAAACACCTGGAAGGTACCTCCCCCATGCCTATTTCCTTTCCTAAAGGGGACCGAACCTGTAGAGTAGACTTGCAAAAGGCCATCGACATGGTCCAGGTCTTCGAATCCGTGGAACAAGGCCCTGAGGATACGCTTTCATTGTGGCTGAATACAGACGAACTTGCATCCATCAGCAAGGGTTCTTGCTTTATACTCTTGTTTCGATGCATCAACAAGGTGATCTCAGGCCTCAAGCCATGGGATATTCTAGGATTTCTTGCCGGTCTAGAGCAACCTCAGTTGAAAATGATCCGGATACTGAAGCTTTAGGGGGATATCCTCTTAAAGTGGAAGCTCCCTACAGGGAAGAGCCTCTCCCCACCGGTTGTGGTCCTTGAACCCTTTCATGTATAATTTCAAATTATACATCTTTCAAATCTGCCGAAGATACAAGGCGAAGGGGATGCAAACGTGGGTACTTAAAACTCCTGGCAAAATAGTAGGCCTGGTAGGCTTAAAACCCCCCTCTATGCCTTCAGATACCGAACAACCTTTACCCGAAAATGCATTTTTTGATTGGCCATGGACACACAATGGCATACATGGACAAAAGGCAAAATGTTCCCAGGGTGCATTTTCATACTTCATGTGTCCGTCCATATTAAATGGATGTGGCAATTCCTCCTGCATGGTTTTCCAGGTTCTTTGTAGGCAGGAATAATTGAGGAAAGACCATGAAACAGCAGTTACTAAGGGATGTTGGTACATCCAACCCGATTACCGTATCACCAGATGCATACCTTTCAGATGCAGCACAGATCATGACCTCCAAGAAAATCAGCAGCCTGATCGTTGTAGAGGACGATCGACCCAAGGGGATAATAACAGAAAGGGATATTGCAATGGCAGCACACAGATTCAAGGAGATAGGACAGGTAGTTGTCACGCAGATAATGTCTGAGTCCTTGATTACTGCCCCTGATGATATGGATATATTCGAGGCCTACAATCTTATCAGGGCCCACAACATAAGGCATCTAGTGATTGTCAACCGTGAACAACGCCCTGTTGCTGTGGTTTCACAATCGGACATCATGAAGGGATTGGGCCTTGGAAGCTTCCTTGAAATGCAACATCTAGACAGGATAATGACAAGGGTTGTCCTTACTATTGCACCTGATTCAACCGTTTTCGATGCGGTCAATCAGATGGACAGGCATGAGGTCAGTTGTACGGTCATAGAAAAGGGAGGATATCCTGTAGGTATCCTGACGGAAAGGGACATAGTGGATCTATGGCAAAAGGGAATAGATTTCAGGAAGACCCATGTGAAGGAAGTGATGAGTGCACCTGTCTTCTTGATCTCTGAGCAATCTACCACCTACAAGGCGGCAAATCTCATGCAAAGACACCACATCAGGCGCCTCGTAGTGGTAGATGGCCGAGGCAAACTGGTGGGGCTTGTTACCCAATCTGATATTTTTGAGGCACTCGAAAAAAGATATGTCAATTTCTTGCAAAACATCATATATGAACAAAATAAAAGGCTTAATGAAACACAAAATAGCCTCCTTGAAAAATCCATCTATCTGGACAACATCCTGAGATGGTCCACCGACATGGCTATCATGGCAACAGACCTCGACTATAGGATCATATTTTACAATCCTGCCTGTGAAGGTATCTTTGGTTATAAGGCAGAGAAGGTAATTGGCAGGTCAGCCGTGGATCTTCACGTAAAAAAACATGCCGATATCAGGGGATTCTTTTCTGCCATCGAAACGGTCAAAAAAGGGGGAGAGTTTCAGCGTCAGTTGGAGTTGGAACTAAATGGAAGACGGATCTTCCTCGAGGCAAAGATATCAGGAATCGTTGACAAGGAAGGCAAACTCATGGGCTATGTGATGATGGCAAGGGATGTGACATCCCAAAAGAGGATGGAAGAAGATCTCCTCAAGGCACACAAGCTGGAATCAATAGCCCTATTTGCAGGTGGAATAGCCCATGATTTTAATAACTTATTAACTGCCGTCCTTGGCAATGTCTCCCTTGCGAAAATTATGGCCGAAGATCAAGAAGACCTGTGCAAGCGTTTGAGCGAGGCAGAAAAGGCGCTTTTGAAGGCAAAGGATCTTACCCAGAAGCTACTTACATTTGCCTCTGGAGGGGCCCCTGTCAAAAAGGTTGTTTCCCTGGTAGAGACCCTCAGGGAAACGGCGGATTTCATCATGAGCGGCTCCAATATAAGATGCGAATATGTATTCGATGATGAGCTTATGGCGGTTGAGGTCGATCGGGGCCAAATAAATCAGGTTGTCACCAACCTTCTCATAAATGCGATGCAGGCGATGCCAGAGGGAGGAAAAATAATCATCAAGGCAACAAATACAACGATAAAACCACAAGACAATATGTCGCTGCCAGCAGGGCGATATGTCAAGATCTCGATAACGGATCAGGGCATCGGTATCCCCCGCCAATATCTAAGCAAAATATTTGACCCCTACTTTACTACGAAACAAAAGGGCAGCGGCCTTGGTCTTGCCATTTGCCATTCGATCATCCATGGACATGGTGGTATGATCACAGTGGACTCCGAGATAGGGAAGGGCACGAGTTTCCATGTTTATCTGCCTGGTAGCGATAAAAAGGTCATTGCCAACAAGGATGCAGACGTGAATTTGAAAAAGCAAGGTGGAAGAGTACTTATCATGGACGATGAGGAAATCATTCTGGACGTGGCAGGAGAGATATTGAAGTTCTTAGGTTACGAACCTGCCGTGGCCAGAGACGGGGCGGAAGCCATAGAAATATACAAGGAGGCCATGGCAGCCGGCACACCCTTTGATGCCGTTATCTTTGATCTCACGGTCCCTGGTGGCATGGGTGGGGCTGCCACATTAAAAAGGCTCCTGGAGCTGGATCCTAACGTGACTGCCATCGTATCGAGCGGATATTCCAATGACCCCGTGATGGCCAATTACAAGGATTATGGTTTTAAGGGCATAGTCAGTAAGCCCTATCAAATCGAGGAGCTTGGCCAGGTACTTGAAAAATGTCTATCCAAATGATGGCAGGATCTTTACACCCTGCCTATGGCAGCTTGGTCATCCCTTCATGGATCTTGTAAAAAACTTTATCCTCGAAATATCAGCCAGGTCTGCGGTGCGGCACCAAGGTACGGGCCGCATGGAAGTTAGAACGAACACCCCTATTCCTGGACATACGCTAGCGAATAGGGTTGATTGGTACCTTTTAAAATGAGACAAAATCTTATCCTCGCTTTGCTTAAGCCCCATGGCATTGATTCCCTCACCCTTGAAAGAATCTATCCAGGCCTGCTGGATTCAAAGGAAAATCTGCCAGATGACACGATCCTGGTAGGTGCATTCTCCAATATGGCAGGGGATCATGAAGGGGCTGTTTCCCCTACCCTGAAGCTGAACGCAGATCTATGTAACCTTTCTGATGGTTCCCTGTTGGACCTGGCGATGGCAGAGAAAGGACGCCTGGCGAAGGAAGCCTTCAAGAGCCATCTGCAAAAAAACAAGGCAGAAGCCGTGGTCATCAGCGATTCCCCAGAAAGGATGCAAAGATTTGTCGATGACCTTGCAGGGGTCATCGATATCAAACCGATACTCACCAATGGGTACGGATATGAATGGCCAGTTGCCGAGGAATTGGAGATATCCGAAGACCCAAAAGGCCTGAACCTATCGGTTGCCTATAGATTGCCTGTAAAGCAGGGGCTGTGCAACTATTGCGGAGCATGTGGACCTGCCTGCCCACACGGGTGCCTGGATGAAAATCTCATACTGGATTTCTCCAGATGCGACCATTGCGGTGAGTGTGCAAGGGCGTGTCCAGAGGATGCCATCGATATCCACCGCATGGAAAGGGTGGAACTTGTCACGCCAGCCGTGATTCTTTTGGGAAATCCAGAAATGACGTCACCAGGGAATTCGGGGCGCATCTACAGGGAAGAGACACTAAGGGATTTCTTTAGTACTGTCGGAACATACAGGATAGACGAGACGATCATCCATGATCCTTTGAGCTGTCAATATCACCCAAGGCTCGGGGTTGGATGTTCCCGGTGCCTTGACGCCTGCCCGCATGGTGCCATTTCAAGAAACGAGGTCGGGCTTTCCATCGACCACGAAAGATGTGCCGAATGTGGTGCCTGCGTTGCCATATGCCCTACAGGGGCAATGCAGTATAGCCGTTTTAATGATCGTTTGTTCATGGATTATTTTGCAGGGTTCAGGCCAGCCCCAGGCAGCACGATGGTGATCGGGACGGAGGAGGCATTAAAGAAGATCTGGTGGCGTGAAAATCACAGGCAATTTCCAGGATGTTTCTTCCTGGTTCATCCCCAGCCACTTACATTGACCGCCATGCACCTGCTTTTTCTTTTTGTCATCGGTGTCTCCAGGATAATAGTAATAGATCAAGAACATCCATCTGGGCACCCCTTCGGCGAACAGGTCAGATTCGTCAACGCAATCCTGAGACGGTTAGTAGGGATGGAACCATGTTCAAGGCTGGCACTGGAGAATCTATACAAAGGCATGCTAGAACCCGTAACACATCCCTTGAAGATATTATACAACGACTTCACCCTTGAAGGCAGACGAGAGAAAATCGCCTCTATGCTACGTTTTCTACTTGACTTTTTCCCTCAAAAGGAGACCCTGTTACAAGAAGGGGTGCCTGATACCTATGGCCGGATTCTATGCAATTTGGAGGTCTGCACCGGCTGCATTGCCTGTCTGAATGTCTGTGGTATAGGGGCGCTTAGGGCCAATCCTGAGGATTTTTCCGTCGTATTTACCCCGGCCAGGTGTGTGCAGTGCGGGGCGTGCATTACTGTTTGTCCTGGAGATGCCCTTACCTTGGAGCAGGGCCTAGATCTTGAGCAGGGCTTTTTTGAGCAGCAAACGCTTTTTACGGATGAACCGATGGTCTGTAAGGGATGTGGCAAGATATTCGGAACCAGAAGAAGCTTTGACCATGTTATGAAGGTCCTAGGATCAGGTCAGGTCATGGAATTCGATATCTCGGTTCTCCAATACTGTGAAACTTGCAGGGCCGTAAAGATCCTTGAATCGGCAGATCACTGATGTCAGAATCCAGCACACAACTCAACAAAGGCCGCCTTTTTGGCTATGATCTTGTAAAGTCCTTTTTCGTCTCTAGTCCTACACAGGAAAAGATGGATGGCTGGAAGGCAGTAATGCGCAAGCTGGAGGAGGAATCAGTCAATCCCACCCTGGACAGGTCCGTGGCCCTTTTCAATGAGTTGATAGACAAGATGAGTTTAGCACAGATCCAGCGAGAATATTATGAGCTGTTTGAAAATCCCTTTGGGGATCATCTGGTGAATACCGCTGCGTCGGCCTATATGGATGGTAGAAATTTCGGCCCTACACTTGTGGCACTTAGGGGGTTCTTGGTAGAAGCTGGCATTGAAAAGGTGGATTCATGGAAGGAGAGTGAGGATTCCCTGGTGGTAATGTTGGATTTTATGATAACATTGATTGAGCAGGCGGATTCTAATGGGAAACGGGTAGTAGCCGCGCAAAAAAGGCTATTAAAGGATTTCATCCTCCCTTTTTCGCATCGTTTCTACCAGGCCCTTAGCAACAACGATGTTGCCGTATTTTATGAGGCATTGGGCCTGTTTCTACTGGGTTTTATGGAAATGGAAGAGGCTATCCTGCAAGAGGCAGAGGGGTAGCCTGACAAGGATAATTTCTGAAGGAGGGTAAAGCCATGAAGAGTGCCGATAGTAACAGGCGATCGTTTCTTAAGACCTTATTTGCAGGTGCTGTAACCACAGCCGTTGTCAGGGGGGCCAAGGAGGCATCGGCAGGGCAAACGCTTAACCGGCAAGGAATCGAAGAAACCCTCTATCGAGAGACAGAAGCCTTTAAAAAGTACTATGAATCACTCCGCTCATGAGCGGGTAAGGAGATGGACACATGGCCAGGGAAAAGATTATCTCATTTTCACGTCTATCTGATAGCTCCAATGCCGTACGGACCACGCTGAACCCAAAGCTGGCCCGTAGGTCCTTCCTCAAACTTGCCGGAGCGGCTGCCGCCCTTTCCGGCGTAGCGTTGGCTCCCAGGATGACGCGCAAGGCACTGGCAGAGACAGGCAAGGCAAGGCAACAGGCATATCCAGGCTCAAAAATCGTAAGGACCATCTGTACACACTGCTCGGTTGGTTGCGGCATATATGCCGAGGTTCAAAATGGTGTATGGGTACGACAGGAGGTTGCCTTTGACCATCCCCTCTCCAGAGGTGGTCATTGTTGTAAGGGAGCAAGTGCCATAGACATGGTTACCAGTGAGAAGAGGCTCAAGGGCCCGATGAAGCGGACTGGTGGCCAGTGGAAAAGGCTCTCATGGAACCAGGCGCTCGATGAGGTGTGCGGGAAACTCATGGCAATCCGGGAAAAGTATGGCCCAGATGCAGTACACTGGAATGGAAGCGCCAAGGTCTCAAACGAGATGGCATATCTTCAGCGCAAGCTCGCCGCCTTCTGGGGCACCAACAACATCGACCACCAGGCACGGATCTGTCATTCCACTACGGTAGCCGGCGTGGCAAATACCTGGGGCTATGGTGCCATGACGAATAATGTGAACGACATTCGGCACTCTAGGCTCATATTCATGATAGGTTCCAATGCGGCGGAGGCCCACCCAGTGGCCATGCAGCATATCCTCTATGCCAAGGAGGTTAACAATGCCCCCATGATAGTAGTGGATCCAAGATTCACCAAGACCGCGGCAAAGGCAACGGATTATGTCAGAATCCGTTCCGGTACGGATACCGCATTCGTCATGGGACTTGTAAACCAGATCATAGAAAATGGATGGTACGATAAGGAGTTCGTACGCACCCGTGTTGCTGGGTTCCCCGAGATGAGAAGAGTGGCCCGCAAGTACACCCCACAAGTAGTTGAAGAGATCACCGGGGTGCCTGCATCTGAAATCACAAGGATCGCCAAGCTGATGGCGGATCACCGACCAGGTACGGTCATATGGTGTATGGGGGGTACCCAGCACAGCATTGGAAGCAGCAATACCAGGGCATACTGTATCCTTCAACTCGTGTTGGGTAACATGGGTGTATCTGGGGGAGGAGCCAACATCTTCCGTGGACATGACAACGTACAGGGAGCAACGGATATGTGTGTTCTGTCTCACTCCCTGCCTGCCTACTATGGTATCAAGGATGGCTCATGGAAGCACTGGTGCCGGGTCTGGGACGTGGATTATGACTGGATAAAATCCCGTTTCCACAGCAAGGAATACATGAACAAGAAGGGCTTTACCCTGGGGCGTTGGTATGAAGGGGTGATCCAGGAGGACAAGATCGACCAATATACCCCGATCAAGGCCGTGGTATTCTGGGGCTGTGCATCCAACTCCCAGTCCATGTATCACAAGCTCAAAAAGGCCCTAGATAAACTGGAGTTGGTAGTGGTCATAGATCCATTCCCAACCATGACGGCTGCCGCCTGTGAGAAGGACAACATATATCTCCTTCCATGCTCCAGCCAATATGAGACATCAGGCAGTCTTACCTCCACATCGCGCCAATTGCAATGGCGCTACAAGGTGGTGGATCCTGTCCATGACTGCAAGGATGATTACGAGATAATGGCTGAATTTACCAAGCGCTTTGGCTTTGCAGACAAGTTCTACAAGAATATAAAAAAGATCCCTGAGGACATTACCAGGGAATTGGGCAGGGGATCCCTCACCATTGGATACAACGGGCAAACCCCTGAACGCATCAAGAAGCATACAGACAACTGGCATACCTTTGATATAGACACCCTCCAGGCAAAGGGAGGGCCATGTGATGGAGAATATTACGGCCTTCCCTGGCCATGCTGGACACAGACCCATCCCGGCACCCCTATCCTGTACGATATTTCAAAACCTGTGGCCAAGGGTGGTCTTCCTTTCAGGGCCAGGTTTGGGGTCAAGCACACCTATGATGATGGCAGGACAGAGGATCTGCTGGCAGCACCAGGGATTGCAAATCCGGGAAGCGAGGTGAAGGGCGGCTATCCGGAATTCAAGGATGTAGTGCCAGGTACCAACTGGAAAACCGATCTCTCCCAAAAAACCATCAAGGAGGCCCTTAGAAGGGGTATGGCCCCCTTTGGAAATGCCAGGGCCCGGTGTGTCGTATGGAATTTCCCTGACAAGGTACCGATACATAGGGAACCCATCCATTCACCGCGTCCGGACCTCATCGCAAAGTATCCAACCTACGAGGACAAACCCAAACAATACCGGGTCTATACCCGCTTTAAGAGTGAGCAGAAACCGGAATGGGTAAAGGAATTTCCTCTTATCCTCACCACCGGCAGACTCGTCGAATACATGGGGGGAGGGGCAGAAACCAGGAGCAACAAGTACCTGGCGGAGCTTCAGCCTAACATGTTCGCCGAGATCAATATAAAGGTTGCCAATAACCATGGCATAAGGGACGGGGAGATGATATGGATAGAGTCCCCTAACGGCGGGAAGATAAAGGTCATGGCCAAGATATCAGACAGGGTGGATGAAAAGACCATATTCCTGCCCTTTCATTTTGGTGGGATATTTATGGGAAGATCCCTTGCAGCCAACTATCCCAAGGGTACCCTGCCCTATGCCATAGGAGAGGCTGCGAACGTGGTTACCAACTATGGATACGATATCGTAACCCAGATGCAGGAGACAAAAACCGGGCTTTGCAAGATAACAAAGGCCTAAGCGGGAGGGATGAACAATGGCTAGGATGAAGTTCCTGTGTGATGTGGAACGTTGTATCGACTGTAACGGGTGCGTGGTGGCATGCAAGGAGGGCAATCAGGTCCCGGTTGGTATAAATCGAAGACGTGTAGTCACTATAAATGCTGGCAAGCCAGGTGAAAAATCTATTTCAATAGCCTGCATGCACTGTTCTGATGCACCGTGCATTGCTGTATGCCCGGTAGATGCCATTTACCAGCGTGAAGACGGCATAGTACTGGTAAACAAGGATATATGTATAGGATGTGGATACTGTTTCATGGCCTGTCCCTTCGGGGCCCCTCAGTTTCCAAAGGGCAATGTATTCGGGGCAAGGGGGGCCATGGACAAATGCACGTTCTGCGCCGGGGGGCCTGCCAAGGACTTTAGTGAAAAGGAACGTCGCCTATATGGCCAAAATCGTATCGCCGAGGGGAAACCACCCCTTTGTGCGGCCATGTGCGCCACCAAGGCCCTACTTGCAGGCGATGGGGATGTTATAGCGGACATATATCGCAAACGGGTCTTTCGCAGAGGTTCCGGTGCCAATGCCTGGGGATGGGAAAGGGCCTACAAGGGCCGGTAATTAGGGAATGTCACCGTGACAACCTTGGCATATAGGAGACAGCCCATGAAAC
>WFZW01000071.1 GCA_015489365.1 Deltaproteobacteria bacterium
TCGTTTATCTGGCTAACGATACCAGTAATCTCTTCCACTGAGTTTACGGCACCATCGGTTTCCCCCTGGATAGTCTCGATCATGTTCGTTATCTCTTCGGTGGCCTCACCAGTTTGACCGGCTAACTCCTTTATTTCATTGGCAACCACTGCGAAACCCTTGCCTGCCTCTCCTGCCCTTGCGGCCTCTATGGTGGCATTGAGTGCAAGGAGATTCGTTTGCTCGGCAATGGTGTTAATCACCTGGATAATGTTGCCTATCTTGTTGGAGCTTTCCCCTAGGCGTTGAATTACATCGTTTGCCGAGATGGCCTTTTGTTGTGCCTCATTCGTTATAGATGCTGTCTTGCTGACACTTTGTGCGATCTCGGTGGTGGCGGCGGTGAGTTCCTGTGATGCCTGGGCAACTGCGCGTATCTTGTCATCTACATTGACTGCAGCCTGTGATACACGGTCCACCAACTCACTCATTTCCGATGTGCCCGAGGAGACCTCTGTGCTTATGGTGTTGAGCTCGGTGGACGAGCTCTCTATCTTGTCGGAGTCCGCTTGGATTTCATGCACCATGGCCTTGAGTTTTTTGCCGCAATCGTTCACGGCATTGGCAAGCCGTCCGAGTTCTCCTCCTACCTTCACCCTTGCCCTTGCGGAAAGTTCACCCTGGGCAATCCGTTCGATGACTGGCAGGAGTTTGTTAAGGGGTCTTAGTACCTGGACATTTACCAGCCAGGCGCCACATCCAAATATAATGATTGCCGCAGCCAGCATTAACAACTCAAGGACCTTTAGCCTTGCCACAGAGTTTACAGCTAGCATTTTATATGCCTGGGTTACACTGTTTGCCTGCCTGAGGAGTTTTAGGTTGTTGTCCTTTATGAAATCTAGTGCCGCGGCCCCTTCAGTGCCTGATCCATCCGATGACAGGATGAGATCTATCCTTTCATGGAAAGGACGCCACGTGGCCCTCAGCGTTGCAAGTTTTTTAAGTACGGATTCGTCCCTCGTGGGGGCAAGTCCCATATCAGGGTTGCCATCTTTCAAGGCATTGAGGTTTTTTTCAAATAAATGGGCCGTGTCCTCTAGGCTCTTACGCAGGGCTTCGTTCCTGTGTATCGAAAATAATAGAGCCTCCTTGGTCATCTTTTGGGAGAGCATCCTCTCCTTACCTGCGATATCCACATAGAGGCTGTCTTTTTCCTGCGCAGACAGCCACCAAAAGGTTGTGATCACAACGGTCATATTGACCAGAAGGAGCAATAGTAGGACCCCGCCTATTTTCCCCTGTATGCCTTCAAATTTCATGGTGTATTCCTCCTTGTTGACATCTGCATGTTTGATCGCTCTGCTTGGGCACAAACAGTCCTCGCCATGGCTGGCATCTTCGAATTACCAGGCTATGGCCCTTATCCTGTTTGGCACTCGTGTTTATGTTTATTCATTTCGGCATTAGCCAAGGGAATCATAAGCTTCTGGACAGGGCAGCCTTTTTTAACTAGTATGTCGTCTAAATACATCCTCCATCGGTGCCATGTTTTTTCATGGGCAGGTCTCTACAATTAATCAGCCAGGGTGAATGAAATCCTAAAAGCAGGCTGGATTTTCTTGACGGCCTTTGAAAAAAATGGTAACGGAGCCGAGCAAATGGATATTGTGTTTTTGTTATCTTAGGGTTTAAACGGGACGTAGCGCAGTCTGGCAGCGCACCTGAATGGGGTTCAGGGGGTCGGAGGTTCAAATCCTCTCGTCCCGACCATTTTAGGAAAAGTGGTCCCCCGGTCGAACCGTTCATCCGGGGTGATCTTCTTGCTTTGAGGGCTCTTTGGCCGATTTTTTTGGGGTCAAAGAGCTCTCTGCGTGTCTGGTATATATTGTTGTTAGGAGGCCGGCCATGACTCTAGCCTTTTCCACCACAAGTCACAGAATTTTTCAGCCAAGTGGAAGGCAACATAGCCCTGAAGCGGGCAGGTCGAGTATTGGTATGGGAACACACCTTCTTGTGGAGATGTGGCGGGCCCCCTTTGCAATCCTGGCTGATGCCAAAATCATCGGTAAGGCCCTGGGCTGTACAGGTTCCCTGTCTGATGACTGTAACTCTACCCAGACAGAGGTACGTGTACACCAATTCAGCCCCTATGGGGTTTCTGGTACGGCAAGTAGCCCCCTTGCCCACGTGCTGATTCATACCTGGCCTGAAAAGGAATACGCAGCGGTTGATATCTATGCAAGGGACAATGAAGATGCCTACGAGGTGCTGGAGAGGATAAAGAACCGGATCCAGCCGGTATACGTCCATGTAATGGAACTTACCAGGGGCCAGCTATTGGAGGCGGAGGACACTTGACTGGCTATTGGTGGTCCGAGAGAGTCGGGCCTGGATTTTCCCACGGATACGAGGTCGAACTGCTCTACGAGGAGCGCACACCATTCCAGGACATGTTCATTTTTGACACGCCCCTATGGGGTAGGGTCTTGGTCTTGAGTGGGGTGGTACAGCTTACCGAGCGTGACGAGTTCATCTATCACGAGATGATGGTCCACGTCCCTATACGTGGGCGTCGAACGGATACGGAATCGGTCCTGATCATCGGAGGGGGTGATGGAGGGGCCCTCAGGGAGGTCCTCAGGTACAAGGATATAAAGAGGATTGTGCACGTTGAGCTGGACGAGTCTGTGCTGCGGGCCAGCCGCAAATACCTCCCAGGGATATGTGGCGATTGGCGCGACCCCAGGGTAGAGCTTATCATCGGGGACGGTGCAAAGTTTCTCAAGGAGGCCAAGGCCAGGGGAGATCAATTCGATCTCATACTACTTGATTCCACTGATCCTCTGGGACCAGCGGTTGTCCTGTTTGAACGGCCATTTCATGAAGATCTGGCCGCATGCCTGTCGGATTCCGGCGTTGTGGTAAGGCAATCGGGCATACCACTCACCATGCCCAAGGTTATGCCCTTTGTAACAAAGAGATTTGAAGAGGTCCTGCCACGGGTTGAGGTCTACAGGGCCCCTGTGCCAACCTATGGGGACGAGATGGCCTTTGTGGCTGCCACCAAGGATGGACAAGGGCTGGCTCTTCCTTACTCCACGTATAGTGGCCGCTATTATACACCCGATGTACATAGGGCATCGTTTGCATTGCCTGCCTGGTGGAATAGGCTTATCGAGGAATATGAGGACGACGGCAAGGTACCTGTAGAGTCGATAGATATCTTCTAGGTGGTGAGCGTTTTTTGGGCATATTGGCCTTTTTGAGTGACTTTGGTCTGAAAGATCCCTATGTTGGAGTGGTTAAGGGCGTAATCTTGGGGATAAATCCCCAGGTCCAGATTGTGGATTTGACCCACCTGATTCCACCCCAAGACGTCTTTTGTGGTGCATTACACCTTTGGGGGGCCTATAGGGCCTTTCCGGTAGGGACGATTTTTCTCGCCGTGGTCGATCCTGGTGTTGGCTCTAGCCGCCGTGCCTTGGTAGTCGAGACAAAATCTTATCGTTTCGTGGCCCCTGACAACGGTATCCTTACCGGCATCATAAAAGATGACAGGGAATCCAAGTGCTTTGAGATAAAAAGAACTTCCTACTTCCGGCACCCGGTCAGTAATACCTTCCATGCCAGGGATATATTCGGACCGGTCGCTGCCCACCTTAGTTCTGGTATGAGCAGCAGGGTGCTAGGTCCAGAGTGTAAGGACGTAGAGCTGTTGGAGTGGTTTAACCCCGTGGTCTTGGCTGATAGCGTCCGGGGAAAGATTATTTACGAGGACAGCTTTGGCAACCTGGTTACGGACATTCCTTGGGATCTACTCAAGGGATTGGGCCCTAACCATGGCAAGTGGGTCCCAGGGGAGTCCCTGGTGGTAGAGGCAGGTGGAAGGAGTATCCCTCTGGCAAATACCTACAGTGATGTACCGCCAGGTGAGCCGCTGGCCCTTAAGGGAAGTTTCGGCCTGCTAGAGCTTGCCGTAAACCGAGGGAGTGCTTCAATCCTTACCGGGCTTAGACGTTCCAACAGGGTCCTTGTTCGCAGGAAGGGCCCGTTCGAGTAATGTTGCTGCAAGAAACCCCCACGATATGCCAATAATTCCTCCACAAATTACATCCAGGGGATAATGGACCCCAAGGTATACCCTAGAATAGGAGATACCCAGGGCGAGTATGGCAAGGAATACCCCCCACCTCCTTGAATAATGCAATATGAAACCGGCAGCAGTCCAGGAGTTCACCGCATGGCAAGACGGCCAGGACATACTTGCCGCCATGAGGGCACGCAGTTCAGGGGTTGTTAGCAACCACTTACCCTTCTTATAGAGATGGATACCGTCCATAACGGTAAAGGGCCTTGGTCTTGCTACAAGGGGTTTCAAGATCCTTGCACAGAACATGTCACCAATGATGACAGCTACAACCACCCCTATCCACATGATCCTTTCATGATTATCGCCCTTCCACAGCCTCCAGGCTATCAGGATGGCAAGGAGGGGTGCCACCTTGTTGAAATCGGAAAGAATGGGCATCAACCAGTTGAACACAGGCAGCCTGAAGCCATTTATTGCCAGCAAGAGTTCCCGGTCGAGTTCGATAATAAGGTGTAACATGGTAGGCATCAGCTATTTTGGCCAGCGAATGAGGTTTCCCAGGTAGTAGACCCTGAAGTATCTCGATCGCCCATTGCCAAGGGGTATGCGGATAGTCCCTGCCATGGTCATTTTTTCGAAGGATTTAACCAGCGCCTCTGGTGGATTACGTTTACCCTTTGCGACAAATAGGCAGTCCCAGCCAATTTTATCAGTCGGGGGCCCCCATATCTCGTACTGGCTGGTTACGGCCTTGTTTCCACCTTCATGGTGCCATCTGTATACACGGGGATTGCCAGGGACATAGAATGCAAGTTCGCTTACAGTTTGCCTTTTTCTAGCCAGTATGAAGGTTTTTTTCGGTTCGGGGGCTTTATTTAGAAAATCGCCGATCCGTATCCCAAGCTCGTGCCAGCCCCTCAGGCGCAATGTGGGATCGAATTTGGTGCCATAAAGATGCAAGGCAGGCAGGAGCAAGGGCACGAGGTACAACAAGACAGCCATGACCGCCCCCAGGATAATGCCAGGCCTGAAAAGGACCTGGAAACGGGCAGAGGCACCATATATAGGGAAATGGCCCGCTGCCCAGGCCGATACCAATACGGCCGATGTAAGATAGAATGGAGCAGGCCAATTGGCATTTACCCGTTGGAGCAGGCTGAGCATCATTACTAATAGGAGCAGTCCAGGTCCCAATAGGGTGAGCAAGGAGATCTGTCGTACCTTCGAGGCAGGATTTTCTGAGCCTATGTATCGTGCCATTACCATGAGCCCAAGGACGCCACTTAGCATCATCAGGAACCAGGTAACCGGGGAGATAAGGCCCAGTTGGGACAACACGAACCTGAAGAAGGTCCCAGGGCTTAGGTTGGCCATTCCCTCTATTCCCTTGAAGTGGTGGGCCGTATGTTGGAAGGTGATCCAATGATGATACTGGTTCCAAACAAGTACGGGAACTGTAAGCAACATAGAGATCAGTAGGGCACTATAGGGCCCGCTAGTTTTAAGGACGTGTCTGCCGGAACGGCTGGCAGCCAGCATAAGAAAGGTCGCCGGCCAGAATGCTAGCATGGTTTGTTTGCTCAATAGGCCAAGGCCCACCGCAAATCCGGTAAGATACCACCAGTATTTTTTGGTTCCTAAGTGACCGTCTGATGGTTCTATGGCATAAAAAAGAAATAGTACGGAAACGGCCCAGAAAAATAGTAACGGGGCATCAATGGTCATGACCATTGCCCCTATGCAGGCCGCAGGGGATGCAGCCACCACGGTAGCGGAAAGCAATCCAGTCCTATGGCAGAAGATTTTTTTCCCAAGTAGGAAAACCGGTATCAACATGCATGTTCCAAGCAGGGCCGCGGGCATCCTGACACCGAAGTTGTTGTTTCCAAAAAGATGGGTGGACAGGCCTATCAACCAGGCCACCATAGGAGGCTTACTGTAGTAGCCCCAGTCAGGGTGACGGGACCAGTCCCAATAGTAGGCCTCGTCAGGGGACAAATCCAGGGGCAGGATGAATAGATACAACAGGCGCCATGCCAGGAGGGCGGCAAACAAGAACCAGAATGCCCTGTCTTCGCCATAACTTGTCTGATCTAGAGCGTGTGGAGAAGACATGAATTATCGTCCGTCGTCCTGGGTTGAAGTTACCACCTGCTTGTGAAAACCTGCGGCATAGGCGAGTCCTCCGATGAGGCTGGCAGAGACCTGAACCGCAAAAAAACACAGGCTTAGGGTGAGGGCCTGGCTGGAGGCCACTCCCTTAAGACCAAGAAAGTAGATAAAACCACCCTCTCTTACACCTATACCATTAAAACTGATCGGCAGCAGTGTTACGATCGCCACCAGGGGAAACGCTGCAAAGTAAAATGCCGGAGGGAGTGGGAGTCCCATGTCTATCGCTAATAGGCTTACGGCCCCCATACCCAATGACTGGAGTATCAGGGAGAGCCCTATACCGGCAAGTAATGCCTTTGGCTGTCTCCAGAAGGTCAGGATGATCGATATCCTTTGTCCTATGGCTGGCATAAGCTTGCTTATTGCCTTGTGCACGGCCGGTAGAAACAAAAGGAGCACTATGGAGCTACCCCCTGCCATATAGAGGAT
>WFZW01000072.1 GCA_015489365.1 Deltaproteobacteria bacterium
GACTATGGGCTGTATCTTCATGTATTGGGGGGCGGCACCAAGTACGGGCCGCATGGAAGTTACAGGTAAATCAGCACCCACCTTTATTCACATGAAAAAGACTTCCCCAGATACATGATTTACACAATATCTATTCTAGATAAAGCCAAATTTCTACTACATATTGTATGACATAGCCACTATCTAAACTTTTATGTAGCCCGTATTCTCCGCTTCTGGGGATAGCAGTTACCGTGAAAATACATCCTTGGTAAGGAGTATATTTTCATGCTCACTGGTGCAGTGCAGAGGGTACGGGCTGCATAAAAGGGGATGATGTATAGGACTACCTGGATTTCTATTTGACAAAACCGAACAAATGAAGCAAAGAATTAATATAAATCTTGATGCAGCCCTTACCTGATGCTGCGCTCTGGGCATAGAGATGCAACTTCTTTTTAGTATCCTTATGCCCGCCCGGTCACTTGCACAAACACCTCCAGGTATGGAACATGGCCCGGAGGAGGGTATATATTTTCAAACAGGGATATGGAAAGCGTCACCTATCGAACATCAAGGGTGAGGCCCCAATTTAAGACCATGGAGCAAATCAAATAATAGGGAGTAAAGAGCCGGGTAGAGGCCCAAAAGGGTCTATAGCTTCCTAATAGGAATGTTTCCGGCGTTCATAAGCCCCCTATATTGATGAAAACAAACAACCTGAACTATATCGTGGGGCACGCAATCGTTTGATAACGAAGCTGGTCATAAGGGTGACCCACACGGTATGTCTCTAATCAACCCGTAGCAGGAGGTGTAGAAATGGCCGAGAAAAAATTAAGGATACTAAAACAGCAGTGGCCTACCTTTATTAAGGACTTCAACAGGCAAAACCAATCAAGGCGGGCTGTCCTTACAGTTGGCGACAAGGAAATTGTAGGAGAGGAAGGGTTGCCCCTGGTTGGCCTTTCCTATGAACCAGAGGAAAGGAAGATAGAAATCTTCTTTGGTTCCAATGACCCAGATGAAATCTGCCATGT
The DNA here is from genome assembly GCA_015489365.1 of Deltaproteobacteria bacterium. GTDB lineage: Bacteria > Desulfobacterota > Dissulfuribacteria > Dissulfuribacterales > QOAL01 > S143-34. The sequence goes on from WFZW01000072.1 coordinate 1,020, forward strand.
GGCACACACAGTCAAGGTTCCCAGGGCACTCTACCTTATTCGGGACGAGGAAAGCCCCAATCCAGTAACGGGAATCCAGATCCAAAGTGCCCCTGGTACAGGCATGGCGGTCATCCGTTTCCTGGATGAAAAACCTGAAGAGGGTATGGCGATGTGGATTGCCTCGGTAGCCCATACCATTTATGAAAGAAGAGGCTGCCAACCTGGTGCGGACCAGCAGGACTGGTTCGAGGCGGAGAAGGCTATACAACAAGCGATTACTGATTTTTTGGAAGACTAAGATGACCATGATCCTAAGAGACTGTTATAAAAACACCGGCGCTTACTACGACAAGGTTAAAACACCAGAGGAGACTCTGGATTGGGTCAGGAACAGGCTTGAGCATTTTGACGTTCCACTGCTCAAGGAAACCGTACGGATCGACAAGGGAAGGCTGGGTATCCCTGTATATATAAGCAGGTATACACCAGAGGCCCTGCGTATAACCGGAACACCAAAGCAGATGGGAAAGGGTGCTACAGCCAAGCAGGCAGAGGCCAGCGCGGTGATGGAATTGATGGAACGTTTCAGCCTCTTCTCATTTGTAAAGGAGTATCCAAGGAAAACCGGCAACTATTTAGACTTCATGCCTGATGCCATGCCTGTACGGGATATGGCCTGTATATTTCATCCCGATGGTAATACGCAAGGTATCACAAGGGAACTTGAGGAGTTGGTTGAGTTTCTTCCCTTCGAATGGGCTCAGGGTTATCGTCCATTGGACAAAAAAAATGTTTGGATACCCTTCTCATGGTTTTGGCCCATCAATGAATACAATGGATCGGCTTCGGGTAACAGCCTTGAAGAGGCCGCTGTTCAGGCCATCTCCGAGGTAGTGGAAAGGCATGTGTGCTCGGTCATAAGCTATGACAAGCTAAGGACCCCCACCATTGACCCAACATCGGTCAAAAACCCGGTTTCTAAGGAACTCTTGAAAAAATTTGCAGATACAGGGGTCAAGGTCGTTCTTAAGGATTTTTCCCTGGATACCGGGGTACCAACCGTAGGGGCAATAGCATGGGATCCAGCCACCTTTCCTTCCAGAAGTGAGATCGTCTATACAGCAGGAACAGCCCCTGATCCAGAGAGGGCATTGATCAGGGCACTCACAGAGGTGGCACAACTGGCAGGCGATTTCGATACGGATGGTGAATACGTAGAAAGCGGCCTGCCTAAGTTCGCCGACCTGACAGAAGCCGATTACGTCCTTGAATCTCCTGAAACAGTGCCTATAACGGCCCTACCCGATTGTGGAGCCGACAACTTCCGTGTAGAAGTAGAAAGGATGAGCCACGCCCTTTCAAAGCGGGGCTTAAATGTTTACCTACTAGATATCACCCTTCCGGATTTAGGGGTTCCGGCGGTCTATGCCATCATACCTGGAAACCATTTCAGGGACAGGACCATAAATCTTGACCTTCCCTTTCACTGTGCCAGGGTGACCGCCTCGGCCAATTCTATGCCACCTGAAGAACGCATAGAGATCCTTAGAAGACTGGAACGCCATCACCCAGGAAGGTTTGATATAGCCTTCTATCAAGGCCACCTCCATGAACTGATGGGCAACTTCCAAGCTGCCTTGGCATTTTACGACAAGGCACTGAAATCTAATCCAGCCCCTGAAGAAATTGCAAGTATCTACTGCCACAGGGCGGTATGCAAAAAGGAGAACGGAGCTATCGAAGAGGCCATAGATGAATTGCTAAAGGCCAGGGAATTGAACCCTGGGCTCAAAGAGATCCATAACCTCCTTGGTTACTGCTATTACCGCCAGGGGGAATACCTGATGGCCATCGAATCCTTCGAACAGGCCGTTGCCATAGATCCAGCATCTGCCATTGATTATGCAAATATTGGAAGCAACCTGCGTAAGCTGGGTCAGGACGAGGCAGCAATCAACTGGTACAGCATGGCCCTGGAACTGGATCCATCACTTGAATGGGCCAGGGAGCACCTGGATGAGCTGAAATCCGGAGAAAATACCGTATAGACCGTATAAAATTCTCCCATGCCTTAGACCCATGTGGATCTGCCGATCGATCTAAGCCCAAACCCTCATTTTATCCTTTGTATGTGTATGTCCTTATGCGTCCATGGCTAATCAAAGAAAGCATTTTCAGATA
>WFZW01000073.1 GCA_015489365.1 Deltaproteobacteria bacterium
GTAGATATGTACCTTGACGCTCATTCAACCATCGGGTCCAACGAACATCTAAGAAGGGAAGGTGACGACCCTACCTTAGGGTTTCATCTTCCCTGCGGCAAGATGACCTTGTTAGGGCTGTTCCTTGCTATTATTGCCCTGCTTGGGATTCTCATTGGCATGTCATGGGCCAAGGGTAAACCTGCAATGCATTCTATTTCCCTTTCTCTACCCAAGGAAGCCTTCAAGGTGGTCATCTTTGACGTGAAAAAGAATCCCATCATGGTCCTTGAGGACAAGGACCGTGACGGGCTGTTTGAAATCAGGGAAATCCTTAAACAGGGGAAGCCATACAGGCTAGAGGAGGACCGAAACCATGATGGAAGACCTGATAAGGTGATTAGCTACGATGAAAAGGGTGAAATAACCAGGATGATCCTTGATCGAAACAGTGATGGAAGGCCTGATAAATGGCAATTCTATAGTAACGGAAGGGTAGTTTCTGCCGAGGAAGACAGCAACTTTGATGGACATATAGACTATAAGATATCCTTCGACAGGAAACAAAGGCCTACCTTGATCCTTGAAGATACCGATCACGATGGGTGTTTAGAAACCCGGCAGGAGTTTGGGGGCAAGGATTGGGACAGAAAGGTGTCCATCAAATCCTGCGATGCCAATATCACAAAAGGCATTACCTATTACAGGGAAAAGAGGTTGATCAAACGCCTGTGGGACAAGGATGAAGATGGAACGATGGATACCGAGGAATATTTCAGGAGGGATGGTACCAGGTGTGTACTCTGCCGATTAAAGAAGATTGGCAAGAAGACCCTTAACATATGCAATCCTTTGTTTTTGTACGACCAAACCGGCAAGAAGGCAATCAAGGCAGCAAAGGATATTGACTCTGACGGTCTGTATGACATTGAATATGATTTCAAGACAGACACCTGGTCCAAGATCCCAAAGGACCAGAGAAATCTTTGGGAACCAAGAGGCCTTTGCAAGGGACCACGTTGATGGATGTGTCGACTCTACTGGGGTTACTGAGTAAGGGTGGTTTTTTGGTATGGCCTATCCTGGGATGTTCGGTAATTGGACTGGCCATATTTCTAAATCGGTTTATTTATCTCTCCAGGGTGAGGGGGCAGGAAGGCAACCTGATTCGCGAACTCGAAAAAAACCTCCCTGGGAAACGCTACGAGGAGATAGTCGGCCTGGTCAGGGAAGATTCCGGACCGATAGGCCGGATGTTTACAGATGCGATGTCTATATGCTGCAAGGATCGGGCGGTTCTTGAAACCGTGCTCGACTACCAGATAGACAAGGAACTTAGCGAAGCCTCAAGATACCTGGATGGGCTATCTACCCTGGGGGCCATAGCACCTGTAATGGGCCTGCTCGGGACTGTAACCGGCCTAATCAAGGCCTTCATGGTAATAGAACGGGCCGGTGGTGGCGTGGATGCCGCAATGCTCGCAGGGGGTATATGGGAGGCGATGCTGACAACTGCGTTGGGATTGTCGGTTGCGCTACCAATAATCATAGGTCACAGGTTTCTAAAATCCAAGGTCAGCGCCCTGGAAGAGGAGCTACAATTGGGGGCTATCATGTTCCTCAAGGCAGCATACAGCGTAAAAGAGGGGCAAAAGGATCAATGAAAAGACGCAGGGGCGGAACACAAGGCGAATTCGAGATACCTGTCACACCGCTAATAGATATCGTCTTCCTGCTGCTTATCTATTTCATGCTCGCCAGTCACTTCGTCCATAACCGGGCATTGCAGGTAAAATTGCCCGAAAGCACTGGCAAGGCCACCTCGACAAGGAATCAAGATCTTATAATAACCATAACGAATGATGGCCATTTTCTCCTAAATGGCAGGGGGGTGGCCTTGAAGGATCTCTCAGGGGCCATCAAGGCCAAGTGTCTGGATCCAGGAAATGCCAGATGCAGCATCGAAGCGGACCGGCGGGCCTCGGTACAAATGATGGTAGAGGCAATGGATGCGGCAAAACTTGCCGGAATAAGGGAGGTGATCGTCGAAACCCGAGTCAAGGCAATGCCATGAAGAGACAGTGTATCAACCTGAAATTCCATTGGTTCATCGTGATCTCCATGGCCTTTCATTCCCTTTTCCTGCTCCTGCCTATCTACAAGGATAGCCAGACCATGCCACCGTTGAGGATCGAGCTTGGAAGTACCTGTGAAAAGATAGGGCCGGCGACCAAGCCGAGCCCTCCTTCCCCCCCGAGGATTACGTCTGTCCCGCACAGGTTTCCCGTGAAGGCATTTCACCTAGATGCCGATATTACCCAACGCCCCATCCCATCTGACGTCTATCCCAGGGAGTCGAGCATGGCGCCCGAAGAAGTTGACATTAAACCCTCCAGCAGTGCGATCAATCCTGCACCCATAGATGCCCCAGAGCTCCCGGGCATCCCGCCACATCCTGCCTCCTACGCCCGAGCTGGCTCACCCATATCAAGGGATGGCCTTAGAAATTACCTGAGCAGGGTAAGGAATATAATAGAGGCCCACAAACGGTATCCATTACGGGCAAGAACCCTGGGGATCGAAGGCAAGGTAATGGTAGCATTCAAAATAGACAAAGACGGCAATGCCATGGATATAAGGATCTTGAAGAAGAGCCCATTTTTTACATTCAATAGAGCCGCTGTAAGGACGATTTCGTCCTCATCGCCCTTTCCTCCTCCCCCTGAAAAATTGCGGCCACCGTTACGGCTTGCCATAAGGATAGATTATCAACTCGAACGCTAGTATTGCCTCAAGGCTGGAATTTGATTGTCCTTTTATGGCCTTTAGGCATTGTTGGTAATGGTCCATGTCTCCCCCCTGTCCCCGGTAGATTGTAGACAGGAATTCACGGTGATCTAGGCACGATCCTGTAATCAGTGCCTTGACTTTTCATATGAAATTACTTTGCGTATAATGTGACAGAAGGGGGATATTACTTGGTCGCGATGTCATCACGTGCAACATGGCAAGGGTGGTGCTTTCCAGGGATCCGAATCTACTATCCGAATGATACCCAGGGCTGTGGAGAGGTGGACGTGGATCATCTCTAGTTATATTGCCACAAGAACACATCCTGGATAGGGGATTGTATCTTTGGCAATCTTGTGGATTGCATGGAAGTTACCATAAAAATACATTTTTTGATCGGCCTGGACACACAAGGATGTGCATGGGCAAAAAGGATGGTAACCATGACTTACCCAAGGGCATTGATAACCGGTGGCACAGGGTTCATAGGATCCCACCTGGCAAGGCTGTTGAATCATCCGGTAATACTTACCAGGCGAACAATAAAGAAAACAGACCAATATGGTGGCAGATATGTCAGATGGGATCCTAATGGTGACCTTGATCCTGCCATAGTAGAGGATATCGATATAGTGTTCCATCTGGCAGGGGAATCGATCTATCGGGGAAGGTGGAATAAGGCTAAGAAGGCCAGGGTGCTTGAAAGCAGACAGAGGGGCACTCGAACCCTGGTAGATGCCATGGTGGCAGCCAAGGCCAGGCCTGAAGTACTTGTAAGTTCATCTGCCATAGGCTTTTATGGTGACCGCGGGGAAGAAACCCTTACCGAGACTGCTCCTTCAGGCACGGGCTTTCTCTCGGATGTATGCCGTGTTTGGGAACAGGAGGCAATGCGTGCTAACCAATACGGTATTCGGGTGGTAATTATAAGAACAGGGGTAGTGCTTGGTAATGATGGAGGGGCCCTGCCTGAAATGCTACCAGTGTTCAAAATGGGGCTTGGAGGCCGTCTCGGTACTGGCAGACAATACATGTCCTGGATACACGTGAAGGATCTGGTCAGGCTAATGGTTTTTGCCGCCCTTGAGCCAGGTGCATCAGGACCTTTCAACGGGACATCACCGGAACCTGTAACCAACAGGGAATTTACATCGATCCTGGCTGCCTGCCTGAAGAGGCCTGCCATATTCCCGGTCCCTATATTCCTGTTACGGTTAGTACTAGGCGAGTTTGCCAACGCCCTTGTCGCCTCAACCAGGGCAATTCCACGCAAGGCCCTTGAACTGGGTTTTTCCTTTAATTTTCCGAGCCTGAAGCAGGCGCTGGAGGATCTCCTGGGATGTGGCAGGTAATCTGAACCTTGACAGGGGTTGCGGTTTTTGGCAGTTGCCTGGCATACACGGGTGGCACTGGGTTCACCCTCATCATGCCCTTGACCGGTCCCCTTTCCACCAGGATCGGGCACCTGTAATGCCTACTTAGAATGGTTCCATCCATGACCTCTTCTGCGCTTCCAAGCGCCTTGAGCCTGCCGTCTTTCAATATCGCTACCTTTTTTCCATACATGGCCGCCATATTG
>WFZW01000074.1 GCA_015489365.1 Deltaproteobacteria bacterium
AAATATCCCTAACCTTCCCCCATCCTTTGCCGAAGGCAGGCTAGAGTACATCTTGGCTACCTTGGCGAAGGGCGTCCCCTTTTTCAACTCCTCAAGGGCCTTTTCCGCCTTGGCCCTGGCCTTCTTTACCGCCTCCGGATCGTCAGGATTGGAAGGGGTGACACATATCTGATCAAGCGTATAATAAGGCCCCTTATACGACCTGTGCCCATTGCTCTTTTCCAGATAAGCCCTGACCTGTTCATCGGTGACCACAATCTTGGAGTTGACCTCGGCACCGATCAATTTGGACCGCTCGATCTGTTTCCTGATCTGTTCTCTGTATTGTTTCATGGACAGTCCTTCTGCCTTTAGCCTGGACTTGAATTCGTCAAGTGACAGGGAATTTTCCTTGCGAATCCGGTCTATTGCCCTTTGCACCTCCTGGTCACTCACGGTTATACCCCTCTTCTTGACCTCCTGTTGCACAAGGTATTCGTCAATGAGCTGGGGAAGTACCCTTGCCAGTATCTCCATCCTCTTTTCCTGTACGTCCTTGGGATTTCCATCGTTCCTGAGATACTGGTCAAGGATCGGCCTAGCCCGCTCCTCGAGCTCGGACAGGGTAATCACCTGGCCGTTGATTACGGCCACTACCCTGTCCACCAATGCCCCCCAGACAGGATTGCTGGCAAGCAATAAGTGCACCACCATATACACAGCAAAGGCAACCATCATGGATGCGATAAGATGCCTGGTTACACAATCGGTCCTATTCATTCTATTACCTCAATCTTTTCCCTATGACCCTAGTTCAAATGGATTATCCCAAACTTTCATGCACCCCGAATCCAGGATGTATTTCCACCGTAGTAGCCACTACAGAGGCCGGCACAACGAAGTATGAAAAGATGCGCCCCTGGAAACATCTTGCGCTTTGCCCATGTATGTCCTTGTGTGTCCATGGCTAAGCAAGAACGCATTTTGGGATAAAATTATGCACATTACAAACTCTACAAGGATGCAATCGGAAGGAACGCACAAACATACCTGGCATCAATTGACTAGCAGGACAGTAGATGAATACCTGGTCCAGGTTCAACGTAGCATCGACCTTGCTGATATTGCAATCAATTAGTAGCGGCTTCAACCAGATAAGGCAACCATTTCTCAACGCTCTGGAGGACCTGGTCGTCTTCAATGACGTCTTCGATCTCTATAAAGAGCCTGCTGTCCGGCAAAAGCCCCCATTTCTTTCTCTCTTGAACCGCCTTGAGGAGCTTGTCAGGGGCAGGAGGGCCTTCCACACCGAAGCAAACGATTAGGCGTGCCTTGCCGCCACTGTGTCCCCTGTCTAGGCGTATGGCATTTATCTTTCTGAGTTGTCTCTTAATGCCCACAAGACCAAGGAGATTCCTGGCTTCCTGGGGAAGCCTGCCAAAACGGTCCTCTAACTCCAGGCCGAACTCGACCACCTCATGGTCATCCCTTAGGTGGGCAATGCGCCTGTATAGATGAAGCCTTTCCCCTACATCCGGAACATATCCCTCGGGGAGCATGGCAGGGATCCCAAGATTGACCTCTGGCTCTATCTCTTCCGCCTCTACGGTGCCCTTGAGTTCCTCTACTGCCTTTTGCAACAGGTCCAGATAGAGATCATAGCCTACATCAGCTATCTGTCCGGATTGTGAGACTCCTAGGATATTGCCAGCCCCCCTGATCTTGAGATCCTGCATGGCAAGCCGAAGCCCGCCACCCGAGGTAGACATGTCCATCAAGGCTCGCAAGCGTTTCCGTGCATCATTGCCCATATGCTCCAGGTCAGGCACCATGAAATATGCAAAGGCCTGTTCAGCGCCCCTACCGACCCTTCCCCTGAGCTGGTAAAGATCGGCAAGGCCAAGCTTATCTGCCCGGTTTATTATCATCGTATTGGCAGTTGGAATATCGATACCCGATTCGATGATCGTGGTACACACCAGGCAGTCTATCCGGCCACGTACAAAGTCGATCATTACCCGCTCTAGCTCGGAAGGGGTCATCTGGCCATGTGCCACGTCTATCCTGGCCCTGGGAACGAGCCCCTTCAGGTGATCCATTAGCCTATAGATACCCTTTACCCGGTTATGTACGAAAAAGATCTGGCCACCTCGTTCTAGCTCCTTGTTTATGACCGAACTGATAAGTACATCATCGTACTGGGCAAGAAAGGTCTTTATGGGAACCCGATCCCTTGGAGGGGTATTTATGGTAGAAAGATCCCTTATTCCCAGGAGCGAAAGCTGCAAGGTCCTAGGTATGGGGGTTGCGGTCAATGTCAGGCAATCAACATTTTTCTTCAGGTTCTTGAGCCTTTCCTTGTGCTTTACCCCGAATCTGTGTTCTTCATCCACTATCAGGAGCCCTAGGCCCTTGAACAACACATCCGATTGGAGCAACCTGTGTGTTCCAATCAGGATATCTACTTGCCCCCGGGCTGTCTTGTCCAGGATGTCCCGAATCTGTTTGGAGTTCTTGAGACGGCTTATGGAGGCTATGGTTACTGGGAAATGCCTAAAGCGATCCTTGAAGGTCCTCTCGTGCTGTTCCGCCAACAGGGTCGTGGGCACAAGGACTGCCACTTGTTTCCCATCCTCTACCGCCTTGAACGCGGCCCTCATGGCCACTTCGGTCTTGCCAAAGCCAACATCGCCACACAGGAGACGATCCATTGGCTTGGGCTCCTGCATATCTGACAGTATATCATCTATTGCACGTGCCTGATCATCGGTCTCTTCGTATGGGAATTCGGCCTCAAATTGACGGAACATGGTATCCGGCGGGGAAAAGGCAGTGCCTTTCTGGACCTTCCGGGCGGCATACAACTCTACGAGATCATGGGCCACCTCATAGATTGCCCTCTTTACCTTCTTCTTCCTGAGCTGCCAGCCAGTCCCACCCAGCCTGTCCAGCCGGGGCAATTTGTCCTTGACCCCCACGTATTTTTGAACAAGTCCAAGCCTGTCCACAGGCAGATAGAGCTTATCCCCTCCGGCATATTCAAGAAGAAGATACTCACCAGGGACTCCACCTGCCTCCATCCTCACCAATCCCCTGTAGATCCCTATGCCATGATCCCTGTGTACCACAGGATCGTTCTCTTTCAGATCCTCAAAGGTAAGGGTTGACAGTTGCTCCTTTTTCCTGGGCCTGGCCTGCTTTCTTAGGTGTATGCCAAGGATATCCTCTTCGGTAAGAAATACCAGGTCCTCAAAGGGCACCTCGAAACCTTGGGAAAGCTGACCTGAAAATAGATAGATACCAGGGGATTCTGGTACGATGACACCTGCCTGCCGGCTGGTGGCGTTCCCAGACGGATCATCTTGCCTGCCATTGGGTATGAGCCCATAACTCCCCATGAGCCCGAGGAGCCTTTTCTCTTGGCTTGCTCCAGGGGTCACTATGCATATCCTCTTACCGTCCTCCCTCCACTGTTTGAGCCTATCAAAGATCGGCCCAAGCAGGCCGTGTCCCTTTGCTATATTTCCTGTCATCAGGGGCAAATCCGGCCTGTGGACAGATAGATTAAAGACCTCTCCTGGTATATTGCTGCGAGCTGCCTCGGGGTATCCTATATCCCACCGTATACGGCCTCTTAATC
>WFZW01000075.1 GCA_015489365.1 Deltaproteobacteria bacterium
CTGCCGTTGAGTTAGTGGGCTTTTTTGATAATGGTGGGTCTTTTCCCGTTTCTCCGGCTTTGCGATGCATATTTTGCCGTGAAAATACATACCATAAGGGCGGTATTTTCACGTTTGGGGATGCGGCGCCAAGGTACGGGTTGCACGAAGGTTTGGGATCATCGGATAGGCCGGGAATACCGCCCTAGAACTTACCAATGGATATATCAGGTCTACTCTTTTCCATCAAAAAAGGCATCTCCTTGCTTTTCATTCCATCTGGCATGGTATTCATCCTTCTTTTTTTAGGGTTTTTTATCTGGCCCATGAAGCGGAAAAGGGGCATGGCCAAGACCTTTTTCTTCATGGCCTTTTTGATCTATACCCTTTGCAGCAGTGCTCCGGTTGCAAATATCCTTGTCAAGGGCTTGGAAAGCCATTCATTCGATGGATACCTTCGGGCCGATACCTCCGGGATAGATACATTGGCCGTATTGTGTGGAGGCATGTATCAGGGGGACGGTAGGCCTGTCATAGACCGTCTTACACCATATACACGCCTCCGTTTGTTGAAGGCATGGGAGCTGTGTAGACATGGGGGGATAAAGACACTCGTCATAGTGGGAGGATGTTCCAGGCCTGACGGCAGGTGCCCTGTCTCCGAGGCAAGGCTCGGGCTGGATTGGCTCAAGGAGCTTGGTCTGCCAAGTGGGCTCAATATCATACTTGAGGAAAAATCCAGGGATACCGAAGAAAATATCAAGGGACTGCAAGGAATCCTTGGCCAAAGACCGTTTTTCCTGGTTACGTCCGCGGCGCATATGCCCCGGGTGATGTGGTTGTGTCAAAGGTATTCTCTCAAACCGGTCCCAGTGCCATGTAATTTTTTGGCTGGTAAGTATCACTGGACGCCATGGGATATCTGGCCCAATCCATTGAACCTTGCCAAGTCAGACCTGGCCATTCATGAATACATAGGCATTCTTTGGAACTATGTGAAATATCTTGTAGGTAGAGGTCTTTTGCAGCATTAAATCATCCCAAATTATGCACTTCAAATGCCGAATAAATAGAATTGCATCTAAAATACAAGGAGTTGCAGGCAAGGCAGTGCTCTTTTTGATTTACCCAAAGAGTGCATCGCTATGTCAATAAAATCATTCGTCATTTGAAGCCGCAAGAGGTTCGCATTTTTACCCGGAAATGCCTTTTTGTTTAGCCATGGACACACAAGGACATGGATGGACAAAGGGTAAGATATTCCAAGGGGTATGTTTTCATATTTCGTTGTGTCCGTCCTGGGAATGGCAGTTACTGTGAAAATACATCCTTATAAGGGCCGTATTTTCATGCCTAGAGGGTGAGGCTCCTTGGGTACGGGCCTATAAAATTTGGTTCATGGGATGTAGTCTATCGTGCCAGTATCCTGCCTTTTTGCCATTACGGTATTGTTGATATTGTGGTTGGTTACATTGGGAGCGCTTGTTTTGGCGCTAAAGAGGATAGGGGCGTGTCCTGGAACCATCCAAAACCCGGCAGGCTTACTGATCGACCTGGCCTCTGAAAGGTTCAAGGAGGCAAGGTATGCCACCATGCGGCTTCAGGAGGTTGCAGATATCCTTGGGGTTGGGCTTCTTGAGATAGAAGATGGTTCTGCAAGACGAATGAACAAGACCGCAGGAGAGATATTTTCCTGGAGCGACGAGGTTTCCACGCGGCTGAATCAATTCCTTGCCTCTGATACGGATAACAAGATCTTTGATCTTGGTACCCATGTAATCCGCATCCAGCGCCTGGGTGAGATCCATGGGAAGAAGATGATATTGATCCAGGACGTAACCGAAGGTTTTACACTTGCCAGGAGGCTCAAGGAAAAGGAACGACTTGCGATACTTGGACAGATGAGTGCCCAGATGGCCCATCAAATAAAAACGCCCCTGGCAATCCTTTCTGGCCAGGCACAGATGCTTTCCAGGCGTCTCGGCCATGATTCGAAGCTCTACTTGCAGGCACAGGCCATCTACCACGAGGCCAGGGAGCTGGCCAGGCAGGTAAGTGAGATCCTCGAATTTTATAGAAGAAAGGGGGCCCACCTGGAGCAGATTCCCTTGTTGCCCGTATTGGAACGGTTGCGGGAAAGGCTCAATCATCTTGGTTCAAGTGTCAAGATCCAGATAAGCTGTCCCAAGGACTTGGTGGTCTTTACCGATGGTAGGGTCCTTGGAAATGCCTTGTTCCTAGTAGGCCAGAATGCCCTGTTGCCGGGTTTCCAGGCTAGCAGATTGAAGATATGGGCGGATAGGGATGGTGGGCGTATCTGCGTCTGGTTAAGGGATGACGGAAAGGGCATCCCGAAGAAGGTTGCCGGTTCCATCTTTGAGCCCTTTGTCAGTACGAGGGATGAAGGGCTTGGCTTGGGACTCTTCCTGGCGAGGGACCTGATAAATGACTTGAAGGGGGAAATTTCACTAGAGTCGGCGGAAAACGGGGCCTGCTTCAGGATATGTCTGCCCTGTGGGGACATCCCATCTGCCTAACAGTCCTTTTATCTTTGCGCCTTCTTGAGATATATCCTTATGGCGGTGATAGCAGCAGGGGTAATCCCGGATATCCTCGATGCCTGTCCCAGTGAAACGGGACGCTGCCTGGATAGTTTCTCGATTATCTCGTTTGACAGCCCTGGTATCTGTCCATAGTCGATGTCCTCTGGAAGCACCAAGGCCTCCCATTTCTTGAATTTTTTTACCTCTGATTCCTGGCGTTCTATATAACCGCTGTACTTTGTCTCTATTTCGAGTTGGTTTAGTACCTCTGTTGGAAATCTTTTGATCTCTTCAAATCTCTCTTTAATGCCCTTGATCTTGATCTCAGGGCGCTTTAGCAGGGAGAACAGGGTGGTTGTTCGTGAGATCGGGCTGCTGCCGACCGAGAGCAGCCATTCATTGACGGATGTCGATGGTGATATCTTCATCCCCTTCAGGAATTCCAGGGCCTCTTCGATACGTCTACGCCTGGCCTTGAAGATCTCCCAGGCCTTGTCATCGATAAGGCCTATATCCCGGCCTATGGGCGTGAGCCTCGCATCGGCATTGTCTTCCCTCAACAGCAAGCGGTATTCCGCCCTAGAGGTAAACATCCTATATGGTTCCCTTGTCCCCTTGGTTACCAGGTCATCTATGAGTACCCCTATGTAGGCTTGGGACCTATCGAGTACCAGGGGTGGCCTGTCCAGACAGTATCTAGCAGCGTTTATACCAGCCATCAGGCCTTGGGCCGCGGCCTCTTCGTAACCAGAGGTCCCATTGATCTGGCCGGCAAAGAACAATCCTCCAACAAGGCGGGTCTCAAGGGAGGGCTTGAGTTGGGTAGGATCTGCAAAATCATATTCTATGGCATAGCCAGGTCTCAATATCTGGGCCTTTTCAAGGCCTTTTATGCTATGTACCATCGCGATCTGGACATCGAGTGGTAGGCTGGTGGCAATGCCGTTCGGATATACTTCTGACGTGTCCAGGCCCTCTGGCTCAAGGAAAATCTGGTGCCGCGCCCTGTCTGGGAAACGGTATACCTTGTCTTCTATGGATGGGCAGTAGCGTGCTCCGGTCCCCTTGATCTTTCCAGTGAACAGGGGAGAACGTCCAAGTGCCTGATCTATGATCCCGTGTGTTTCCTCATTGGTATAGGTGATGAAACAGGGGCGTTGGGGAAGAGGTATGGTAGTTGTCCTGAAGGAAAATGGTTCCGGGGGGCTATCCCCTTCCTGTACCTCGAGTCGGCTGAAATCTATACTGTTACGGTGGAGCCTTGGGGTCGTTCCTGTCTTGAGGCGCCCGATCTCGAAACCCAGTGCCGCAATGGATTTCGACAGGCGGTTTGATGGTGGATCACCCATCCTGCCCGCAGGGAAATGTTTGAGCCCGATGTGTATCAGGCCCCGTAGAAACGTGCCGGTGGTGATTACTACGCATGTACCGTGGATTTCCTCCCCGGTATTTGTCATGACACCCTTAACGATACCGTCTTCTACCAGGATCCTGTCTACCATTGCCTGGTGAATATCAAGATGTTTTTGCTCTTCGATGACTTTCTTCATCCTGAGACGGTATAGTAGCCTGTCTGCCTGTGCCCTGGTGGCCCGCACTGCCGGTCCCTTTGATGTGTTGAGCCTACGAAATTGTATCCCTGTGGCATCGATGTTCCTGGCCATCTCGCCACCCAGTGCATCTATTTCCTTTACCAGATGCCCCTTGGCAAGCCCACCTATTGCAGGGTTGCAACTCATGGCAGCGATACAGTCCAGGTTTATGGTAAGTAGCAGGGTCTCCACCCCTAAGCGGGCAGAAGCCAAGGCAGCCTCGCATCCTGCATGACCCGCCCCAACCACTATTACGCCATATTTTTTGGGGAACACAGACATGTTACGTCTTTTTGAAGGCCTTTGCGTCTTTCCATGCCCGTTCGAGTTCTTCGCTGGAAGAGCCTGCCATGTCTTTACCTGCCTTGCCAAGTGACCTTTCCATGTACTGAAACCTGGAGGTGAACCTTTCCAGTGTGCCCTTCAGGGCCTCCTCTGGATTGATTCCCAATTTCCTGGCCAGGTTGGCAACAGAAAACAACAGATCGCCCAGCTCCATCTCGATTTCTTCCCTTGCACCTGCTTCGATGGCCTTCTTTAATTCCCTTTGCTCTTCCTCTATCTTGTTCCAAACTTCCTCGGCATTCTCCCAATCAAATCCTACCCTGGATGCCCTCTCGCCGATCCTGAAGGCCCGTTGCAGGGCAGGCAGTGCCTTGGGCAGATGTCCCAGTACGCTATGGACCTCTCCCTTTTCCTTGGATTCCTGGGCCTTGATGGCCTGCCAATTGGCAGTTACTTCTTGGCTGTTTGTCACCTTGAGGTTCCCAAATATGTGTGGGTGCCTCCTGATCATCTTTTTTTCAGCCATGGCGAGCGCATCATCCAGTGAAAAGTCTCCAGCTTCCTCGAACATACGCGAGACGAATAGGAGCATGAAAAAGAGGTCTCCTAGTTCCTCGGCACATTCACCAGGCTCCCCACTTTCTATCGCCTCTGCAAGCTCGTATGCCTCTTCCAGGATATATTTTCTTACGGATTCGGGTGTCTGCTCACGGTCCCATGGGCATCCATCAGGGGCCCTGAGTCTGTCTATGACGTCAATAAGTTTCTGGAATACTGCCTGGTGGCTATGTGCTTCTATCTTGAAGTCTCGATCTTGTTGTGTACGCATAGGTTTATGTCCTACAAGGCCATAGTGTCTAGATTTATGGGCGCAACATATCACAATTAGCTGAAATTACAATGACTAGCTTACAAGATTCCACCAGGGTAGAAAGGATGCAGTTAGGCCAGGGAAGGGCCCCTTGTCACGCTCTGGCTAATCGATGGATGGGATGGTGCAGGGAAGTGGCAACGAAACAGAACGATGGATGGAAAAAGCGATGGCATCAGACCTTTTTGTCAACCAAGGCCCCGGTAGGGTCCGACTTGAATGGATCGAGCCCCTTTAGGACATCTTCAGGTGGGACCTGTCTGATGACTTCGCCCGTCCACTTATCTTTTACCTGTATGACAAGGATTGCATGTTTCTGATCAAATTTCCAGTCTACTTCCAGGTCCTTTGAATTTTCCAGGCGGTCGGTGAGGATATCCTTGGCAGCCTGGGCCATCTTTTCTGGCGGCCAATCATTATAAGAGATAGGTGATTGATTATCATCCCTGGGCCTGGACTGGTTCAAAACCTGATCCATCAGGCTCTTATTGATCGCCTCCACAGGTTTAATGACAGGAATATCTTTTTTATCCATGTCGATCCGGTTCATCGGTACCGGATTCAGGTTCAGAAATTCTATGCCCTTGGTATCCATGGTCCGGTCTCCTGATTGTTTCAAACCTCCATACCTGCCCAATCCCTGGGCAGGGTTTTCTTCCTATTCTACTTATCGAGACCTTTATGACCTGGCTTTAAACTTCCATGCGGCCCGCACCTTGGTGCCGCCCCACTAATATATGAAGATACGGCCCGTAGATTCTGTATTTTTACAGTAAAATCAGGCGGATTGGGCAATCGTTATCCGGATCGTACCGCGATACATTTACCCTTTTACGATATCGCCCTGTGGACTGATCACTATATTTTCCACTGGGATGGACCTTCCGGCTGCCTCCATCGCCTTGTCTATCAACACCATCATACTGGCACAACATGGTACCTTCATGATCAGACAAGTAATCTTCTTGATATCGGCGGCCTTGAATATTGCTGCAAATTTTTCTACATACGCATATTGATCGTCAAATTTGGGACAGCCTAGCAGCACGACCCTGCTTCTTACAAACTGATTGTGGAAATCCGGATATGCTACCGCGGTACAGTCCGCAGCGATCAATAGGTTTGCTTCCTTCAGGAAGGGGGCATCGGGTGGTACCAGTCTTATTTGCAATGGCCAATTGGTAAGTAACGAGGTCCCTGGTTTCTGTGATAGCGGCCTGTTTGCTTCCTGGCAAGGGGTTGAGCGGTCCATATCCATTATCCTTGCTGATGGGCATACCCTTGGCGCGGCACCTTGGATCGTTTCCCTTGCATCATCCCGTTTTTCAAGGTGTTTTTTCACGGCCTCTTCATCGAAATCCTCTGCTGGCCGTTCGATTATCTTCAAGGCGCCGGTAGGACAATTTCCAAGGCATGCCCCCAGGCCGTCACAATACCTTTCCGCTACCAGCCGAGCCTTTCCATCGATGATTGCTATTGCACCTTCCTCACAGGCGGGGACACACAGGCCGCAACCATCACAGAGGGATTCGTCGATTTCAATTATCTTGCGCATTATCTTCATGGCATAGGAGTTCCTTTCATATAGTCTTTCTTATCCGTAGTGAAGGCCTGGATAGGGACCATTTTTAGGTTCCGGTAGGGCCTTCAGTTATCTGGATCATATAATCGATCTGGCCTCATGCCCTTGACTTAGGTCAAGATCACCTGATAATTTTGATTTTTGTCCGGGTTACGAGCCAAGAATTTACCGTGAAAATACAGAGCGTATGGACTGTATCTTCATGTATTGTGGTGCGGCACCAAGGTACGGGCCGCATGGAAGTTTAATTGATTGAAAGGAGAGATGGCCGCCATGGTTGAAGACCTCAAGATCGTCCCTGGGCTCCTGGTCCAGAAGGACGGGACCTATGCCCTTACCATTGAATTGCCAAACGGAATCCTGAAGGCCCGGGTTCTGGAGGTACTTGCTGAAATTTCCAAGGGGCCGGATATACGTCTTCATATCACCGTTGCCCAAAAGATCATGTTGTTGGGATTCAACCATGAGGCCGGCATCGAGGCCATGAAGAAACTCGAGGCCGCAGGGGCAGTGGTCAGAAAGGCTAGGGATCTCTCTCATCCTAGGGTATGCGTGGGCAGGCCCTATTGTAAGCTTGCCTTTCAGGATACCTTCGCCATGGGTGAGTATCTTTATGAAAAGCTGGCAAGGCAGGTCACACCTCCAAAGTTAAAGATAGGTGTTTCAGGTTGTCCTGCCTGTTGTTCCTGGGCCAATGTTATGGATTTTGGCCTGGTAGGACAACGTAGCGGGTACAAGGTCTTAATAGGTGGGCATGGGGGTGCAAGGCCAAGGACAGGGCAAGAGATCGCAACCATTAGCAGTGAACAGGAGGCGGCCCAAATACTAGGGCGTCTGGCCCGCCTATTTTCACGAGAAATCAAGAGAAAGGCCAGGGTGGATAGATTGATAAAGAAACTCGGTATTGAAAGGGTGAAGAGGGAGATACTGGATGCCCACTAGGCACAATAGGGAATAGCTGTGAAAAAACTTTTGGTTACAGGTGGTTGTGGCTTCATAGGGTCTAATTTCATCCGTCATCTCATCTCTACGGGAAGCTATGAGGTGATAAATCTGGATGCCTTAACCTATGCGGGGAATCTGGAGAATCTTGCCGATCTGGAGAACAATACTGGTTACAGCTTCATAAGGGGGCGTATCGAGGATGAAGGACTTGTCTCCGATATAATGAAAGAGGTGGATGCAGTAGTACATTTTGCTGCAGAGAGCCACGTAGACAGATCGATTAATGATGCAATTCCGTTCATAACCACGAATGTCATGGGAACGCAGGTGCTGCTTGACTGTTTCCGTCGGGCAGATCGGCCTGAAAGATTCATCCATATCTCTACCGACGAGGTGTATGGGTCCCTTGGCCCAGATGCCCCTCCCTTCCGGGAAGATGACCCCCTGAGACCAAATAGCCCCTATGCCGCATCGAAGGCCTCCTCTGATCTTCTCGTTAGGGCATCCTGGAAAACCTATGGTATACCGGTGATCATTACACGTTGTTCCAATAACTATGGGCCCTACCAGTTTCCGGAAAAACTTATTCCCCTGATGTCCATCAATGCCATGGAGGGCAGGAAGCTTCCGGTTTATGGTGATGGGCACAATATCAGGGACTGGATATATGTTTCGGATCACTGTGAGGCAATAACGCAGGTATTGGAGAATGGAATCCCGGGAGAGATCTATAACCTTGGCGGTAACTGCGAAATGAGTAACCTGGAGGTAGTCCGTACTATACTGAGGTTTCTCGATTGTCCTGAATCCTTGATCGAATATGTAGAGGATCGTCCTGGCCATGACAGGCGTTACGCCATGGATATATCCAAGGTGAGCAGTTGTTTGGGCTGGTCTCCGCGGACATCCTTTGAACAGGGCATCCAAGAGACCATCAGGTGGTACGAGACTAACCGCCCATGGTGGAAAAGGATTCTATCTGGTGCCTATCAAGATTATTATCTGCAGCACTATGGTGAGCAGATATAGGGAGACAGGGTTGGCGGCACCCTTTTGGTAGCTGTACAGGCTAGATCCCCAAGGATGACGAAGGCCATAGAGAGCAGAAAAATGCACCTTGATAGGAAAAAGATAGTGGTCACCGGGGCAGGTGGTATGCTGGCAGCTGATGTGGCAAAGGTCTTTTCAGGCTCTTTCAACATGGTTTGTCTGGCCAGGGAGGATCTTGACATAACCGACAGGGCCAGGTGCCTGGACGTGGTTGTGCGTGAGGCCCCTTTTGCAGTAATAAACTGTGCTGCCTTTACAAAGGTGGATCTATGCGAGAAGGAGCAGGAATTAGCAATGGCAGTAAACGCCAATGGGGCTGGCAATCTGGCCCATGCCTGCCGAAGGGCAGGTGCCCTAATGGTCCAGATAAGTACGGATTATGTCTTTGATGGCAGGGGAAGGCGGCCCTATAGGGAGGCAGACGCCACAGCTCCCCTCAATGTCTATGGCCTGTCAAAACTTCGTGGAGAACGATATGTGGCCGAATCGGGAGCAGAATTTATAATAATAAGGACCTCATGGCTGTATGGTGAACATGGTCCAAACTTTGTCTTTACCGTTTTCAATCTTTACCGCGGGGGCAAGGAGCTGAGAATAGTTGATGACCAGGTTGGCTCCCCAACCTATACCGCCGATCTGGCCTTGGGAATACTGTCATTAATGAGGGCTGGTGCCAGGGGGATCTTCCATGTTACCAATCAGGGGATCTGCTCTTGGTACGGATTTGCTAGGGCGATTCTTGAGTTATCTGGCATGGATACCGATAGGGTAGTGCCTGTCTCAAGTGGTGAATTCAAACGACCTGCAAGGCGTCCTGCATATTCGGTGTTGGACAACAGCCGCTTTCATGAAGAAACCAGGACATACCTTAGGCATTGGAGGGATGCGCTTGGGTGTTTTCTTAAGGAAAACCCGTTACAGAAGGCCATGGCTGAATAAATAGGGCATTTATGCATCTTTTGATCAAGCATGCAGCCTGTATTCTTTGGGCTGTACCCCCTCTGGGCATGAAGATATAGCTTTTATCCAGGATGTATTTTTACGGTAAGCTATAAACTGCTAATTCGACTCTAGTGCATGGAATTTTTAACAAAAATTTATTTGCTTGGCGTTTGAAGTGCATAACTTAGGTTCAAGGTTATACAAGGACAGCCTTACAAGGGGCTTTGTCCTGACGTCTCTTCTGCTTCTAGGGGTAGGCCTTGAACAATCCCTTGTAACCAAAACCCCAAGTCAAAATATAACGCTTTGGTTCCTTTGTGGAAACCTGCTGGGGTTACCTGTTGGTACCTATATATGGGCTCATCTCTATCCAAGAACTCTTTTACCCCTTTATTTTTGGATTCTTGAAGGCGCTACCATTGCAAGTGCTGCATGGAGACCCATTGGTCCCATTTTTTTTGTTTCCGGGCTCATCTTTGGTGTCCTGCTCCTACACCTATTTCTACTGGGAAAAGGGAAGGATGTCTCGGTAATTATCCCTAAAATTGGTGCAGGCATAATTGCAGGTAACCTTCTCTTGTTCATCCTAAAGCGGTTTCCTTGGCCACTTGGTTTGGCCTGGCTGTCCATTGCCCTGGCAGGTTGGCGCATAAGCCGTCCTTCCAGGCTCTTAATAGACGAGAAAGGCTGGCTGCCTGATTTTCAAAATGTCAAGGAAAAGGGCCTGTATTGGTTTTGGCTTTTTTTCTTATGTTTTTATGCCCTTGGCGGGCTTTATTATTCCATTTTGGATCGCACCATCCACATTATAAGCCAGACACTCTTTGACCTTGCAAGCCTGTTTCTATACGTTTTGGGCATATTGATTGTTATTTTTATACCCAGAAAGCAGTTGAGGTTACCCGCCTATCTTGCCGTAGTCCTTATGGGGCTTGGCATTATCCTGCAAATATCACCAGAAATAAGATCGCTTTGGGCCTATCCCTTGATGGATCTCAGCTTTGGAATAGCAGACTGCCTTTGTATCTCGGTGATAATCGCATTTTCAAAAAATTTAGGCCAGGCAGCGATAGGTTTTTCCCTGTTTCCGATCTCAATAATAA
>WFZW01000076.1 GCA_015489365.1 Deltaproteobacteria bacterium
ATAAAATACCGTACGTGTCTACACGATGGTCCTCAAGAAAGACCTTATAATGGGTACTAAACTTCCATGCGGCCCGTACCTTGGTGCCGCACCCCTAATACATGAAGATACAGCCCATAGACTCTGTATTTTCACGGTAAAAATGCAATGGAATCAAAAAGACAGCTGACAGGGCTCTATGCTATTACAGATACGGCCCTTACACCGGAACAGTCTCTATGTGAGCAGGTAAGCCTTGCACTAAATGGAGGGGCACAAATAATACAGTTGCGGGACAAGGTACACGGGAAGCGACATCTTTGTCGCTTGGCCGCACGGATAAAGGAGATCTGTGAAAATGCCGGGGCGATCCTCATTATCAATGACAGGGTGGATGTTACCCTCGCCGTGGATGCACACGGAGTCCATCTTGGGAAAAACGACATGGATCCAATAGAGGCACGAAGGTTACTTGGCAACAGGATTATAGGTGTTTCATGTTACGGTAATATGGATCTGGCGATTGCGATGGAAAAGGCAGGGGCTGATTATGTGGCCTTTGGGGCTATTTTCCCTTCTCCCACCAAACCAGAGGCCCCTACAATTGGTTGTGATATAATAAAAAATGCCTCTGCCATCCTATCCATTCCTATTTGTGCGATAGGTGGGATCACCGCTGAGAATGCGGGTGCAGTGATAGAGGCAGGGGCGGACATGGTGGCAACTATAAGTGATCTGTGGACCGCCTCATCCATAAGCGAAAGGGCCTCTGCTTACAGGAAGATCTTTTCATCCTCTCACCTTGCCTCTAACAACCATGCAAAAATGCTTGTTGACCATTTATGAGAACACGAATAAAGATATCAAGCATTCTTTGTTCGTACCTGCTCTTGCACAATATATAATTCCATCCCAGACTAGCTGCGGACTGCACGAAGGTTTTATCCGAAAATGTATTTTTTGATTAGCCATGGATACACAATGATATGCACAGACAAGCAGCAGTGAGAGGATACGGATTGCATGAACGTCTGGAGATTGAGAGGTAAGTAAATAGACAATATATTTTCGATCAAGGGGGATCAAAGATGAAAGAAAAGGTAAAAAGCGCACTTGAGAAGATCCGCCCAATGCTACAAAATGATGGTGGAGACGTAGAATTGGTGGATGTAGATGAGAAAACCGGCGTGGTAAGCGTTAGGCTTACCGGTGCCTGTAAGGGCTGTCCCATGAGCCAGATGACCTTGAAGGCAGGGATAGAAAGATTCCTGAAGAGCGAGGTCCCTGAGGTCAGTTCCGTGGAATCGGTATAGCCTGTCAATGATGGTAAGGCAGGCCTGAGCGGATGGTACAAGCCCGGTATATCTGTTCGGCAAGGATCAGACGGGCCATATCATGGGTGAAGGTCATCGGTGAAAGGGAAAGACATTGATTGCACCCAGCGACAAGGGAGGCAGCCAATCCAAAGGGGCCACCAATGATGAATACAAGATCCCTGTGACCCATTGCCTCTATTTCCGTAATGGTCTTGGCCAGTTCCTCTGATGTCAGGCAACGACCTGAAGGCTCCATGGCAATGGTATATGATCCCGTGGGAATCATCTTCCTTATTACATCAGCCTCGAGTTCCAGGATTTTCTGGTGGGATTTTTTAGAGCCAGCCCTTATTTTTTTTGTTTGCAACACATTGATCTCCATATGCCGGCTGATCCTTTTGAGGTATTGATCGATACCTGTCTGCAACCAGGCTTCCCTTGTCCTATCTACCCAGAGGAGAGATAAACGCAACATGGCTTCTTCTTCCGATTCTATACAAGATATCCTACGCAAGCTTCCCAAGATGGACAGGCTTTTGGCTGAAATGCCAGATGAAATTCCACATGGTGTTAAGCTTTCTGCCTGCAGGTACATGCTCGAAACACTGCGATCCCAGGCACTTGCTGGCAAGGTAGTTGACATCCCGCCACTAGATGAATTGGTCTTGAGGGCTACAGAACTTGCCTTCCAGAGGCTAAGACCTTCGTTGCGCCCGGTTATAAACGCAACAGGGGTAGTCATTCATACGAATCTTGGCAGATCCCTTCTTCCTGAAGAGATCTTTCAAACATTGACCGAGATCGCAGGCCGTTATTCTAATCTTGAGTATAACCTTCAGGCAGGGGAAAGGGGAAGTAGATACAGCCACGTGGAGGGAATTCTCAGGGAACTCACAGGGGCGGAAAGTGCACTTGTAGTGAACAACAACGCCGCAGCGGTCTTGATAACCCTGGAGACCCTGGCAAGAGGAAAAGAGGTTGTCGTATCAAGGGGGGAACTCGTGGAGATTGGGGGGTCGTTTAGGATCCCAGACGTTATGGCCCGTAGTGGGGCTGTCTTGCGGGAGGTGGGGGCGACCAACAGGACTCACCTCAAGGATTATGCCATGGCGATTGGAGAGCATACTGCTTTATTGATGAAGGTACATCAGAGCAACTTTTCCATCGTAGGTTTTACGAAATCGGTATCGGTGAAGGAACTGTCTGTATTGGCCCACGAGCATAATCTGCCCCTCTATGAAGATCTAGGAAGCGGCAACCTTGTAGATCTGGGTGCATTTGGCATCGTCCATGAACCCACCGTCCAGGAGACCATGGAGGCAGGGGCAGACCTTGTGAGTTTTAGTGGCGACAAACTGTTGGGAGGACCGCAGGCAGGGATAATAGTAGGGAGGAGAAACCTGGTCGATAGGATCAAGAGGAATCCACTCAACAGGGCCTTGAGAATAGACAAGCTGACACTTGCCACCCTTGAAGGGGTTTTAAGAATATACCGTGAACCGGAAAGGGCCATTAAGACCATTCCTACGCTGCATATGCTCACAACACCCATAGAGGAGGTGCGGCGAAAGGCCGAGAGGCTTTTCAAACGGCTGCACTCCCTGGACTTGCCCTTCGATCTGGAAATTATCAATACGGTTTCAAGGGTGGGAGGTGGTGCCATGCCGCTTCAGCGTATTGATTCATTCGCTGTCAGCCTGGAGGCTGGCGAAACCAGACCATCTGGTAGTCCCAGGATCTCTACATCCAGATTAGAAAAGGCCTTGAGACAAAATGAGCCTGCTATAATAGTTCGGATGGAGGATGAAAAAATCATCATGGACCTGCGGACCGTTCAAGATAACGAGATCCCCATGATTGCAGATGGGATAGGTATGGCAGTAACAAGGCTTGAAAAAACAACCCATGGCAATTAGGGAAACAGGTCACGATGCACCTTTATCATACGTCCCTGTATGCGGTCGTAGACAGGGAACTTGTATCCTGACAGAAGACGATATCCCCCGGCTTCTCCCAGGGGTGCTGGAGGCATTATCGAAATTAATCACCTTTTCCCGTGGTGTATTTTTCCCCTTGGAAAGAATCGAAGAAAGTTTTGTCAGATTCGGACTTACTCCAAGGCAGAGGAATAGGGCACTCAAGATCCTTTTGAAAGGACGGCCCTTTTGGGACAGGATAGGCAAACAGATTCTACTACCTGTCCGCAATAATATGAGGCAAATAGATGCTAATTATCCCACAGATCCCCATACAGGAGACCAGCAGTATCTTTTAGGGGTGGTAGCCCTTCTTGATGCCCCCAACACGTCTGGGCCTGAGGAAGAAAATAGATGGTTACCCCTGCTTCAGGACTGGTTACAGGGAAGTATGGTCAATTACAAGCTGCGGCTTGTCCTGGCTAAGAGACATGAGATCCCCAGCTATGCCATCCTAGCGGCAAAAAGATATCTTGAATCAAGAAAGGGACCGTGCTCCCTGTTGCATCTCCTTGAAAAGTCCGGCAGCAGGCCTGCCTCTAGGCATGGGTATCCCTTCACCGTGAAAACATGCAACGGTATATGGGCAGGAAATATTGAGGTCGTAGGCATCACACCGACTGGTACCTGGCTGTTTTTACCAGATTGTGACCAGGCATCACTTTCAAGGGGCATCAAACTCCTGGCGAGGAAATGCAGAGTAGCCGGAAGATCATTGTCTGGTGCAATCGGTCACTGTTTTGATGAGCTTCAAGACGCAAGGCATATAGAGGCAATGATCAAAGGGCTTGAAGAAAGCGCTTCCTTGATCGGAACCACCTTTTTTTCGACTGCTGACAACGAGGAATTTGCCAGGATTACCGGAAGTAAGAATCTGACAATTGCAGTAGGCAAGATTAAGCGACTCATTAGAGGCCGACACGCCTCGATAGCATTTATGAATCCCATTCCTGGAGCGCTCCTTCACATGCGTAATGAGAATGAATTTCTTGTCGAGACAGGCGGAACAGGTGGTTTCTACATCAAAACATTCCTATCTGATTGCATACATGAAGAGGAACTAGGGCGTTTGAAAGATCATCTTGAACAACTAACTAAGAAGGCCCCAGGGAAACCGACTATAGGCCTTGCTTCAAGCAAGATGGATTTCCTAACCTCCAAGGATTCCATCATGGCCTCTGTCTGGGCCTATATCCATGCCCTTCGTCTCGGAACTGGATCAATAGTGATACATGATGGTCTTACCTGGCATGTAACGGGAGACGAGCTTCTTGGTTGGGGTGATGCCAAGGCAGCATGCAGGGCATATAAATACGGAATCAAGGCCGACCCAGAACAACCAGATCTGCTGAACAGCCTGGGGGTCTGTCTGGTGGAGCTTGGAAGGTTCAAGGAAGCAACGAAACATTTTCGCATGGCCACAAGACTTGACCCTTTGAATTTCATGGCCTTCTATAATATAGCGGGTATACTTTTTAAGAGGGGTGATTTGTATGATGCCGAGATTGCAGCCAAGGCGGCCCTGGATATCAGGCCATCGGATCACAGGGCCTTGACCCGCATGGCGAATATATTGATGGCATTGGGCAGATACGCCGAGGCCGTCTTACACCTGGAAAATGCCATCTCTAACCTGGACGGGAAGGCCAGTGGAACCCTGTACAGAAAGTTGGGAAAGGCCTACATGGAGATCGATCGCTGGGCAGAGGCCAAGGAGGCATGGCGAAAGGCCCTTGCAAAAAATCCATCTGACAGCCATTCAATGGCATATCTCAGCCTGGGTTATTTGGAACGTGACAAGGATAGGCAGACTGCTGAAAGATTCTATAGATCGGCTTCAAGGCTTCCAAATAGCTCTTCCGAGGCAGGAAAGCTATTGAGATATCTGGGCAAGAAGCTGAAAAACCAACGGATATGATCTGCCCTTGCCCTAACATCAAAGGGTCTAAAGTCTGCTTTTATGTGCCGCGGGCACCAAAATTTCGTAACGGCATTACTTGACAAGGGAAAAAATTGCGTGTTAACAAAGCCAATACGTCTACTTTACCTATCCGCATCTTAGGGTAATCGAGGCGGAGATGATCGGATCCCAAACCCTACGTACCTGCCTTGAAGTGCAGCTGTCTCTAGGTAGAAGATGGCTTCAATCCTGGCTGGTATTTTTAGACAAATTTTCATGCGGCCTATACCCCTTGGAGCCGCACCCCCTGAGCACGAAGATACACTCCTTACCAAGGATGTATTTTCGCAGTAAAATTTGCAATCGTATCGTGTTCCCAGAAACTGGACGCGTATTTTCGTAGTGAACCAAATATGAACGGGAGAGTTACAATGAAAGAAGTAAGACTTCATGGCCGTGGCGGGCAAGGTGGAGTTACATCAGCCGAGCTAGTTGCCATAGCGGCCATAGATGAAGGGAAGTATGCCCAGGCGTTCCCTAGCTTTGGTCCAGAACGCAGAGGCGCCCCGGTGGCGGCATTTATCAGGGTAAGTGACAAGGTCATTCGGACCAGAGAAAAGGTTTATCATCCTGATATAGTAGTTGTTTTGGATCATTCGCTTCCCTCCCTTGTAAATGTGGCCGAAGGGCTGAAAGAAGACGGTATAGTAATTCTGAACACGGCCCTGTCTGAAGAGGAGGTGAGGAAGGAATTTGGCTTAACATGTAGGCTTGCCTTGGTGGATGCCAATACCATAGCAGCAGAGGTCCTAGGTCTGCCAATCACCAACACCACAATGCTTGGTGCACTTTTGAAGGCAACAGAAATCGTCGGCAAGGATGCGTTGGAAGAGGCAATGGATCGCAGGTTTGGCCGCATAGCAGAAAAAAACAAGGCTGCCATGCACAGGGCCTTCAATGAAACCGTGGTTACGGGTTAAGCCTTCAGGCAACCGCGCACTTCGATATTCGCTTCCCTGGGCACGAGAAGATCATAGGGAAGGAATCATTTTCAGGACGAACCGAAAATATGCGCCTTGCCAAGGACCCTTTTCATACAAATACTAAACCTAACCAAAGAAAAGAGGAGTATGTAATATGGCCAATACTGACGCCATCGTAGGTTGGAAGACAATAACCTTTGGGTGTCACGTGATGGAGCCAGGCAATTCGGTCAATTTCCGGACTGGAGACTGGCGTTCACAAAGGCCTGTCTTAGACAAAGAAAAGTGCATAAAATGTGGTATGTGCTGGATTTTTTGTCCAGATATGGCCTACACCCAGACTGAAGAAGGATTCTTTGAAGCAGATATGGAATATTGTAAGGGTTGTGGCATATGTGCCCACGAATGCCCCAAAAACGCCATCGAGATGGTAACGGAGGAGGGGTAATTATGGCCAAACGCGTGGGAATCGAGGTATCTATAGCAGTATCTGAGGCGGCGAAGCTTGCACGGAGTGAGGTCATTCCGGCCTATCCCATTACGCCCCAGACACATATCGTTGAACATTTATCAGAACTTGTGGCCAGCGGGGAACTGGATGCGGAATTTATCCCTGTCGAATCTGAACATGCAGCCATGAGCTGCTGTTGCGGTTCCTCAGCTGCCGGGGCAAGGACCTTTACCTCTACAAGCTCCCAGGGCTTGGCCCTGATGAGCGAAGTCCTTTATATCCCAAGTACCATGAGACTACCCATAGTTATGGTTGTAGCAAACAGGGCACTTTCTGCACCCATAAGTATATGGAA
>WFZW01000077.1 GCA_015489365.1 Deltaproteobacteria bacterium
TATATGGATAGATGTTTGGGAGATCAATGATCGCAAGATCCGAGTAGCAGTATCTCGAAAGCCCGAGGGCCTTTCCAGGAAGCCATTCCAGGGAACCGTGCTTGCCAACATGTATGACTGCATCGGCCCCAAAGACCTCCTTGATCCACCTGTAATGGGCAAGGTAGTTATGGGGAGGGGAGAGGTAGAGGTCATGGTAGATCTTATCCATATTTTCAAGGTATCCCCTCGGTGGCTGGATGGTGATAAAGATGTTTCCATTGATGGTACCTGGAAACAGCATCTTCCCATCATGGACAAATAGCTCTCCCGGCGTCCTACCCCAGTCTTCGGTTATCTTTTCCCCAATCCGGGCTGGAAGCCCCCTGTGCCAGGCACGGTATCTGTCCTCATCGGCCACGGCCACGGCCCTTTCTGCCATACGTTCAGATGTTAGCCATCGACCATCCCACGTCAGGCCTGACAGGAGTTCCTTGGCCAGTTCATCCCCGTTCTCATACAGGCGTTCCACCCGGTAGCCTTCCTTCTTCATCTGGTCAAGAAGGTGCTTAATGCTCGCGAAGCTATCAAGGCCTGCTGCACAACCTATCCGGTCGTTTCTAGGTGGGTAGTTATGAAAGACTATGGCCACCTTTTTCTCGTGGTTGCCAAGGTGCCTGAGCCTTGCCCAATTAAGGGCTATGGAAACCATCTTTTCCACCCTGTCCGGGATGGGCACGTTTTTGGCGAGAAGGGCACCAGTCAAAGGATCTATTTCGTCCTGCTCCCTGGACGCTATTGGTACGGTGATCAAGGCCCCATCGAATTCGGGTTGTGCTGCAGAATAGGAGACATCCATTATGGATACACCCTGTAGGTTCTCTTCCCAGTACCTCCTGGTATTCATCATGGTTATCGCCTGGATAAAGGGTACATCTAGTCTAGGAAGTATCTCCTTGTATTCTGGTGCGGCAATGGTTAGGGAGAACATCATCGGATTTATGAGCACATCTATCCTTGGATGGTCGCCGTCCATGAAAAAATGGCTGGCTATATGGTCTGCCCCTTGGTTTCCAAGTACCTTATCCTTCCATCTATGGTGAAAGACCGGGATCACGTTTGCGCCCCTGCGCTCTATCTCGCGTATGATGGCATCTATGTACTCAAGGTTGCCGTTTACCCAGTAGGACTGATAGAACCACAATCCTGCTGTCATTCTTCCATGTATAACCCTTTGTTCCAGGTAGTCATGAAGCCCAGGTATGCCAGGTACATCAGGGTGATAAATCCCTTCATGTGGCAGAGGGGTCGCTTCTTCGATCCTATTGTCTCCCTTAAGGATTAGGTTATGGAGGAGCAGGAACAGGTTATAGAAATTCAGGTACCCGCCATAGGTCAAATAGGCGTTGATCTTATCCCACTGGCTGGTACCAAAGGCATCTGAGAAGTCCCTCGCTGCGTCAAGGCCGTCTTCATCCCTGCCTGAGGCATGGATATGGACATAAGGGATATCCTTGCCCCTGTTCCTTCTCTCTTTCAGTTCGTTCACCAGAAGCTCAAAGGCAGGAAAGGACGCCTTGCCGCCATGTAATACTACCAGTACTGCATGGGCAGTTATTGCATCCTTGACAAATGCCTCGATTTGTCTTTCGGAAGAAAGTTGTGCCCTGGTTCTTGCCTTTACCTCGATGCAGCCTCCCTGCTCCTTGAATCTACGTACCCCTGCACTCAAGGATGGAATCTCTGTTGCCGTGGCGCTGAAATAGGAAATCCTAAGCGGCTTCATGTCCGCCTCCCTTGTCCTGCTTCCCACAGACTTTGGTATACGGTACACATGGATCCCTTGCAGCCAGTGCCATTGTAGTAGAGCCTGCTTGGACAGTCACCTGGACAATATCCCTCAAGGGGACACTCTTCACACCAGGTGCCCCTGGGTTCGAGACCCCTGAGCGATTTGCCGTTTACAACGTACAGCTTTGAATCGTGCAGATTTCCCAGATAGAAATCCATGTCACCAGCGGTCTGGGAACAGGGGAAAAGGGATCCATCTGGAAGGACAGCAAGGCTTTCACCAAGGCAGGCATGGCAGTAGGCCCTTGATTCGGTCTTTGT
>WFZW01000078.1 GCA_015489365.1 Deltaproteobacteria bacterium
CCTGATGCCAGGAAGATCGACAAGATTTCATACGAGGAAATGTTGGAGATGGCAAGCCTGGGGGCAAAGGTCCTGGAGATCAGGTCTGTGGAGTTTGCCATGAGATACGAAATGCCCCTTCATGTACGTTCCAGTTTCAATGAAAATCCTGGAACCCTCGTGATTAAGGAGGACAAGAGTATGGAAGACATACTGGTATCTGGAGTGACATACAGCCGCAATGAGGCCAGGCTTACCGTAAGTAAGGTGCCTGACAGGCCAGGCATTGCTGCGAGCATATTCAACCCGATATCGGATGCAAACATAGTGGTTGACATGATCATACAGAATACAAGGGCAGGCGATCTAACAGACATGACATTTACTGTTCCCAGGGAGGACTATGAAAAGGCAAGGGATATACTCGAAAAGGTGGCACGTGACATCGGTGCTGAGAAGGTCGCTGGTGACGCGAGTATCGCAAAGGTATCTATCGTTGGGGTGGGCATGAGAAACCATGCGGGAGTTGCCAGCCATATGTTCGACATCCTGGCCAACCATGGGATCAACATACTCATGATCGGCACCTCTGAGATCAAGGTTTCCTGTGTGATAGAGGAAAAATACACCGAACTTGCCGTCAGGGCATTACATGAAGGCTTCGGCCTCGACAAGGCGCCTAGCCGCATGCCGTAGGTGATCAAAAAATCCTTTGGCAGTCTGCCGTGAGATATTTACCGTGAAAATGTAGAGTCTCTGGGCTGTATCTTCATGTATCGGGGGTGCGGCACCAAGGTACGGGCCGCATGGAAGTTTAGATTAGTTGGCAAACATATCAGCCCCTTGATTTGTGTGCTTCCAGGTGCTTCTAAGGGTATTAAGCATGGGCAAAAAAATAGAAATATATGATACGACCCTGAGGGATGGTACCCAGGCAGAGAATTTCAACCTATCCGCTGAAGACAAGGTAAGGATAGCCCTCAAGTTGGATAAGCTTGGGATCGATTACATAGAAGGGGGATGGCCTGGGTCAAACCCCAAGGACAAACTATTCTTCGATGAGATAAGACGCTATAACCTCGACCATAGCCGTATTGCGGCCTTTGGTAGCACCCACCTTGCCAGGCACCAGGCACATGAGGATCCAAACCTCAACGCCCTGGTGGATTCCAAGGCGCCGGTGGTTACCATATTTGGTAAGAGCTGGGATATACACGTAAGGGATGCATTGAGGATCTCCCTGGACAGAAACCTTGAATTGATCGAGGACTCCCTTGCATGGCTGAGGCCCCGGGTGGAAACCCTCTTCTACGACGCTGAACATTTCTTTGACGGTTTCAAGGCAGACAAGCAATATGCCATCTCTACCCTCAAAAGGGCCATAAATGGTGGGGCAGAATGCCTTGTACTGTGCGATACCAACGGGGGTACTCTCCCCCACGAACTTACCGAGATAATAAGAGAGGTCAAAGGGGAAGTAGGTGATTCAGTGGCCATAGGTGTCCACTGCCATAACGATTCGGATGTGGCAGTGGCAAACACGTTGCTTGGGGTCGAGGCTGGTGCCACCCAGGTCCAAGGGACCATGAACGGTTTTGGTGAACGATGTGGCAATGCGAACCTCTGTTCTGTCATCCCTGCCCTGGTATTGAAAATGGGGTACGAATGCCAGGCAGGTCGCAATCTATCAAGGCTTACCAGTACGGCAAGATACGTCTACGAGATAGCAAATCTTGCCCCCAACAAATACCAACCCTATGTAGGGGCCAGCGCCTTTGCCCATAAGGGGGGCATCCACGTAAGCGCGGTTCAACGCAACCCAGAGACCTATGAGCATATTCGCCCGGAGCTGGTGGGAAACATCCAGAGGATATTGGTCTCGGACCTTTCTGGGAAAAGCAATATCCTTGCAAAGGCCAAACAATTTGGTCTGGACATAGATAGTAACGACCCAGCTGTACTCGAGATCGTGGCACAGCTGAAGGAACTAGAGTCCCAAGGCTTCCAGTTCGAAGGTGCCGAGGCCTCCTTCGAACTCTTGATGCGAAGGGCTACAGGGGCCTCCAAGAAATTCTTCGATCTCATGGCCTTCAGGGTAATAGACCAAAAATGCAAGGAAGACGAACCCCCCAAGGCCGAGGCCACTGTAATGGTAAGGGTAGGCGGCAAGGTTGAACATACTGCAGCGGTGGGCAACGGCCCGGTTAACGCCCTGGACAATGCCATAAGAAAGGCCCTTGAGACATTCTATCCTCAACTCAAGGAAATGAGCCTTCAGGACTACAAAGTAAGGGTACTTCCTGACAGCCCTGGGACAGGGGCCAAGGTAAGGGTGCTCATTGAATCCAAAGACCGGCATGACAAATGGGGAACAGTAGGGGTCTCAACGGATATCATTGAGGCCAGTTGGCAGGCCCTGGTGGATGGCATCTGTTACAAGCTATTAAAATCGAGTAAAAAATGATATTGGTGTCATCATTGATATGAAGAGAAACGATCCATTCGACTGCCTCGGCTTCAAGGGGCCTTCGGCCGTTTTACCAATCGTTGTAGTGGTGGTAGCAACAGGATTGTGGGTCCTGGTAGAACAGCTCCATATCTACCTAGACCTGAACAGACAGGGCGCAAGGACCGATACATTCATCACCAAGGGCATCGATGACACCAAGGGACCACCCCTACTCTACTTCAGGCCGGTCGATATAAACCAGGCGTCACTGGAGGAGTTGACTGCAATAAGGGGCATAGGTTACAAGACGGCGCTTCGCATATTGGAATTCAAGAATGCAAACGGATTCCTTCTTACAATCGAGGAATTGGATACGGTTGGTGGACCGGTAAGACCATCCAGACTGGGGGCTATTGTCCCTTACCTGTCTGCCGAGTGAATATAGCAAAGATAAATTATCAAGGTAGGCAAGATGAACCAAACAGGACAAGCTTATAACGCTACCAAGGTAATCGCCATGTCTGGCAAGGGGGGAACGGGTAAGACCACTATAGCTGCCCTGCTTATAAAATATCTGGTTGAACACGGCAAAACACCGGTGCTGGCAGTAGACGCCGATGCAAACGCGAACTTGAACGAACTCCTGGGCCTTCCAGTCGATGTAACCTTGGGAGAGATCAGGGACCGGATGAAAACCGAGACCCCGAGCGGGATGACCAAGAGTGAATACATGGAATTTCACATAAACCAGGCCATCATAGAGGCCAAGGGTTTCGATCTGCTTGTCATGGGACAACCTGAAGGACCTGGCTGCTACTGCATGGCAAATTCCATACTTGCCCAGGTCATGGAAAAGCTTGCCAGGAATTACCGTTACCTGTTGGTGGACAACGAGGCGGGAATGGAGCATCTAAGCCGCCTCAACCTGCGAAGGATCGAGACGCTCTTCGTGGTCTCCGACCCCTCTGCCAGGGGGATCCTGACGGCAGCACGCATTGCCGACCTAACCAAATCCCTGGGGGTCGATGTGAAAAAGAAGGTACTCATAGTAAACCGTGTACCCGCCCAAATACCAGAAGCGCTCGATGCACATGCCAGGGAGGCGGTGGCCAAGACCGACCTCGAATTTGGTGGTTACGTGCCTGCAAGCGACGAGATATTCCAGGCGGAAATGAATCAACAATCCCTATTGGATCTACCGAATGACATCGAGGTGGTAAAAAGGACCTTCAAGATATTTGACCGCTATATGGACTAAGGGCATGAGGAACTTTGCTCTTCTCCTGGTTGATCATGAGCTTGAGCCGTTGTTCGAGGTACGGGCGAAGCGGTGTCCTTGTAGGTCAAGCTCTTTGTCCAAGTCGCCCCGGAGGATGTTGGCCAGTAGCGGCGACAGCGGACCACCTTGAGGAACACCCTTGCTGGGCACAGCGACACAAAATCCGCCAAGCTATTTGGTGGTCGGCCTAAGCCCATTGTTTGGCCGATAGGCCAATAAGACTTCCACTAACAATTCCATGCTCCCTCTCCAGACTTCAATACCGGCTCTATCTTGGAAAGCTCCTCTTTCATCTCCTGTTCAGCCTGCCATAAATCATAGCTCTGTTGCATACGAAGCCATAACCCAGGACCATTACCAGCAAATCTTCCTATTCTAAGTGCCATCCTGGGAGTAATCGGATGGGTACAGGCCAATATGCGATGTAACTGTTGACGAGAGATGCCATGCCTTCTCGCTGCTTCAGTTACGGATATGCCCAGGCTTGGAAGTACATCTTCTCGAAGTATCTCTCCAGGATGAATAGGTGCCCTTTTCAATGGACGTTTTACAACATATTCTGCCATGATTACACCTTAGTGATATTGCTTCAAGTCAAACACATAATGAAGAAATAGATTTGCACGTAGAGGACTGATAACACCTCCTTGCGGAGTTCCTGACTTGCGTTCTATTATTCGTCCATCTTCCCTCTGAAATGGCGCCTTGAGCCAACGCTCAATATACAGAGTCAGCCATTTGCAGTCGGTATGTGTCTTGACGGCGCGTAATAGCAATTCATGGTCGATGTTGTCGAAAGATGATCCATCCTCAAGATACCCTAGAAGGCGATCCCACACTGCTTCAGGATGTATAGAACAGCCTTGCCAAGTAGCCCCGGGGTGGCAATGAACCTTGGAATAATCTGCGGCTGGGTAGGTGGGGTTTAATTAGCGCTTATACCCCTGGTAGGCAATCAAACGCGCCCAACCTGTTCAAGCTTGGCCTTACAATCCCTGCAATATGAGGCCCATGGCGCCACCTGCAATCTCTTGAAACGAATCCATCTACCGCACTCCAGGCATTTGCCATATTCGCCCCTGTCCATACGCCACAGGGCCTGGGCAATCGATTCTAGCTCCTTCTTCCTGGCCTTGAGCACCTCGATCACGGTGTCCGAATCCAGATCGGCCTTGGCCAGATCCTCCTCATCCTTTATGGTCTGGATAACCCCTTGATATTCATCCCCCAGCCTGTTGAACAGATCCTGCCTTATCTCATCCCATAGTTCATCACGCCTCTTTAAAAGCCTATCCCTAAGTTCTTGAAGCTCTTCTGGTTTAAGAGGCCTTCTATCTCTACCCATAATCCCCCCTTAACTATCCCTTTTCCAGTAGACCCTTACCATCTTGTTCATGTGGCTCCAATTAAACGTGAGCTCCCCCTTGTAGGCCTTGTATATTGCCCTTCCAAGCCGTTGCGCAAGCCTTTCATTGGTTGTCTCAACCGTCAATGAACCATCAGGCTCATCTTTTATATCGATGATCTGCTCCAGGGGATTTTTGGCCCTGGCCCTTTCATATTCATTGTTCAATACCCGCATGACTTCATCTAAATGTTTATCCAGGAAAGAACCTTGGAGTGTAAAATATCCACCCGGATAATGATCCAGTGCCCTCCGGCAGCCCGGGCACAGGAACTTGGGTATCGCTGGATCATCCTTGTGTTCGGCATAAAATTTTTCATCCAGCCTCCACCTCTTGTTGCGAAAAACTGCGTGGCATCTGGGGCAGATCCCTATACCAGCCCGCTTCTGTTCAGCCAGATACGGATCCTCAACGGTCTCGAAACGATGCATTATATCCCCTATCCAATCCTTCCTTAAACGACGAGTCATTTCGACATCCTCCCTTACTCAAACTTTCATGCTGCTTGTATCCTCTACTCTACTTTCCTGAAAACATTTTGCCTTTTGTCCGTGTATGTCCCTGTAAGTCCATGGCTAATCAAAAAGTGCATTTCCGGATAAGACCCTGGTTTGAATCGCAAGGGGCTGAATGAAGCTTCAAACAACCCCCTGTACCCATTACTATAAGACATGCCACCAGGTTGTGAAGCTCCAACCTGGAATATGTACCTATGGAACAATATGCACTCCGGGCAGGATCGAAAATACTTGGTAGGAACGCAGTAAGTCTACAAGGAAGATTCAATCTGATCCTGGACCACCCTGGATAAGGACATAAAGGACAGTGACTTGGCAAGGGGCCATCAATCCAGGATCTGCCTTAGCTTCTTGGGAAGCTCGTTTATATTGAAGGGCTTTGCAGTAAATGGCAGATCCTTAAGAACAGGATCGGTTTCCCTTGAAAGGCTCAATGAGTCCCGGCCGCTGCAAAACAATACCTTGACCTGGGAATCCATCTCCTTGAGCCTAAGATAGGTGTCCTTTCCATCAAGCCCTGGCATCAACAAATCCATTATAACCAGATCTATGGACTGGCCGAAGGCCCTATAGATATGGATGGCCTCGAGCCCGTCCTTGGCAAGAAGTATTTTATAGCCCAGGGATGACAAGATCTCCTTGGCAAGGTCCCTGACGATTTCCTCGTCGTCTACCACGAGAAGGGTCTCGGAACCGCTGAAATCACCCATCTGTTTGGCCTGCTCAACGAGGGTTACCTTCTCTTGGAAGGATACAGGAAGGAGTATCTCGAAGGTAGTGCCCTTACCCACCTCGGAGTCCACGGTTATGTGCCCGCCTATGCCCTGAACGATTCCATAGACCATGGCCAAGCCAAGCCCTGATCCCTTTCCTATCTCCTTGGTGGTAAAAAATGGATCGAATATCCTTTCCTTGGTCTCCTCATCCATCCCGGTTCCTGTATCACAGACCTGTATCCTCACGTATTCACCCGCATTGAGCAACAACTCACCATGCTCACGGTTTATCTCCTCGGCCTTGACAAGGTCGGTAGAGACCTTCAAGGTACCACCATTAGGCATGGCATCCCTGGCGTTGAGACACAGGTTCAAGATCGTCTGCTGGACCTGGGTAGGATCACACACTATCAATGGAAGATCCTCATAGAGTTCAACCTTGGTGTCTATATCCTTTGAAAGGGAACTTTTCAGCAATGTCATGGAGTCTTGAATCACATCGTTGACGGAAATGGGCTTCGTCTCCACTGGCTTGCTGCCCCGGCTAAAGGCAAGCATCTTTTTGACTAGGTCAGCGGCTCTCAAACTCGATTTTTCAATAACCTCTATGTACTGGGTCAATTTCGGGTCCCCGGCTGCCTCTTTCTGAAGGAGCATTGTGTATCCAAGGATACCTGTCAGGATGTTGTTGAAATCATGGGCCATACCTCCTGCCATGGTTCCAACGGATTCGAGTTTCTGTGCCTGAAGAAGCTTCTTCTCCATATCCTTCTTGTAGGTCAAATCGGTAACGATCGCCAAGCAACCTGCATACTTCCCCTCGCTGGAAAGGGGCACGCTGCTCAAAAGGACACTTTTCCTGATCTGGGACGGTCCCTTTAGTATTACCTCTTCCTTTGCCAGGTGTCCGTTCACGTTTTCCATTAATACCTTGAGAAGTACCCTCTTTCCTTCTTCATCCACCAGGCTGTATATATTTATGCCCTTGAGTTCCTGGCCCCCGAGCATATCCACTAGCCGCCTATTGGCATAACGTATGCCCCCATCCTCATCGAGGATCCATATGCCTTCATTAACATTTTCCACTATCTCTCTGTATTTTTGTTCCGATTCTTTGAGCTTCTCGTACAGGGTGGCATTTTCCAATGCCATGGCAATATGATTAGCAAAACTTTTAAGAAAATTTTTATCTATTGTTTTGATGAATTTTTCATCCCTGCTATTGTCCCCCACCATGATGCCAACGGTACGCCCCCGTACGGTAAGCGGCACCAGTATGAACGCCTTGGGACGCAGGACCTTGAGAAGGGGATTTTCTGGATTGAGAGAAAACTGTTTCACGTCATCCACCAATACCGGCTCCCTGCTCTCGGCACTGCGTGATATTATATTGTCCATCCTACCAATGCGGATATGATAGCCCTTGAACTGGGCAACTATTTCCTTCTCTATGCCCACGGCATATATCAGCACCAGGCTCTTTCTCTTCTCATCTGTCAAAAAAATGCCGGCACGGTCAAGATTCGCGACTTCTGTGAGCTTGGACAATATAAGCTCCAGCAGCTCCTCGAGCTTTATGGTAGACAGTATCGCCGTACTGGATTCCTGTAACGTGGTCAACTGGACCACCTTGTGTTCCAGTTGCTGGTTTAGTTCATGAATCTTACTGTATTTTTGCTTCAATACCTCCTTGTCATGTTCTAGTTCCCTTATGGTCTCCCTGACCAGCTTCCATGGGGCAAAAACCTTGAACAGCAATGATTTGAACTTGTTATGTCCCCTCCATTTTACATGATATTCACAATATTCATCACCATCGAAAAAGCTCTTGGTCTCCTCGAGCTGTGCAGAAGGCGCACCCCATATGGCTGGCACGGCCTGGTATATCCCCTTGTTATAAAGGCAAAAATCCCGACTCAACGGTATATCTCTCTTCCAGTGAAGCCTTACTACAGAAGAATTCGGTGAAGATTCTATCAGCTCCACGGTTTTCGTCTTGTTCAGATGATCGTTAACCTTCTGTATTCGTTGCATGATCTTATAAGGGTTCCCGAAGGCGTATAGGATGATCTTCTGCAGGTAGCCCATACGTTGGTTCATGATCGAGTTGTAGCCGATCTTGAAGGCAGCATCTGGGTCATCAAGTATCAGCCTTGCCCTCTTGAACAACTTCAGGAGCAATTCAGAGGATATCCAATTGTTTGGATCAGATAAAAAGGCCCTGGGGTTTGAAACACTGTCCATTTCTGGACCAAGGTCCTGAAAGAGCTCAGAAATACGCTCAGGAGCCTTCTCTTCCACGTATTCGATAATAGCCCGAGAATTCAGGCAGCTATTGTGTTTTTCCATAAGACTAAACGGTACTCAAAAAAACCCCCAACAATGACCCATACCCAAACTGAGGGGCCATCGGGATGCTTTCTACATTCCCTGGTAGATCCGTAACCAATCCATTTCCAAGGGAATTATACCAGAATGAAGCAGCTACGGAAAAGAAGATTTTATTCAGGCCCTTCAAGATAACCAAAACCTTCATGTAGCCCATATCCTCCTCGTTGCACCCCAGGGCATGAAGGTACAGCCCACCCGGACTGTATCTTCATGGCAAATTGGCATCGATCATGCAGAGCCTCTCCGGTGAGGTTCTTCAAGGGTCATCTTTTGTTGAAATTCTAACACTATCCCCAAAAAGATAACTACTTGCCGTCTTAAATTACTTGGCAAAAAAATCAAAAAAGGAGATGTACAAGATGAAAAAGATCCATGTCCTTCCCGCATTAGGTATTAGCCAATTTTTCCAGCTTCCCTTCAACGTGAAACTCACCTGCATACTTCCATTCTTTTGGTTAAGATGCTATCTTTATACCCTGGGTATGTTGTATTTTTCCACCAAGGTCAAAGACAGTATAAGGATGCTGGCCTGCCTCCACTTCGTCATGGGGGGACGCGCGACCTCATTGAATTTTTACTGGAGCGCACTAAAGACCTTCTGCGGCATTTTCGAACATTATCTTGAAAAACTCATAATGGCACATAGGCCCTTTAGTGAAATGATAGATTTCCTTCGCCCCAGGCTCTACATCTACAACAAAAGATATCTTGACGCACTGGCGGCCTCAGGC
Source organism: Deltaproteobacteria bacterium (assembly GCA_015489365.1). Classification (GTDB taxonomy): domain Bacteria; phylum Desulfobacterota; class Dissulfuribacteria; order Dissulfuribacterales; family QOAL01; genus S143-34. The sequence goes on from WFZW01000078.1 coordinate 9,470, forward strand.
AGCGGCGGAATCATAGTAACAGGCCATTTCGGTGCAGTGGAATATCTTCCGCTATCCCTGGCCCTCAATGGCTACAAGGTTGCAATGATCGTGAGATTCAAGACCGAGGCATTGAGAAGGGAACTAATGAAGAGGGCAAGCCAGGTAGATGTGGTATTGATCGATGCGGATGGACCCAAGGTGGCATTCAAGGCACTCGAGGTAATCAAAGAAGGCCGGTTGCTCATCACTGAATGTGACGAATTTTCTGAATGGCGGCCCCACAAGGAGTGCAAGGTCCCTGTGTTTGGTCATAAGGTCTCAAGGGACAAGACCCTGGATTTCTTTTATAGAAGGGCCAAGGTACCGGCGCTACTGGCCCTGATGAAAAGGGAAAAGGGCGGCTTCAGCCTGTCGATTGACCCCTTGGCCGATGGCAAGGAAAAGGTGTCGCTGTCACACAAGGCCTGGACCTGCCTTGAAAGGCATATCCTGGAGGCACCGGATCAGTGGTACCAATGGAAAGATGCGGCGATTGTGCTCGAAGGATTTATATCCCGGGGGAACAAGGATGAAGATAAAAAGGTTCAGCATCTTTCGGCTGGCGATACCATTTTCGCTGCCAATTAGCCATAACCTTGCCCAAAGGCAAAAAAGTGATGCCTTGTTGATAATGGCCGAGTCCGAAGAAGGCCTTAAGGGCTATGGCGAAGGAACACCAAGACCCTATGTAACAGGAGAGGATCTGGATTCCTGTATCGCTGCTGCCAACATGCTTTGCCAGGGCCTTACAAGTGCAAAGGTCGAAACGATGAAGGATCTGGAATCCCTTCTCGATGAGAAGGCATCTTCGGACCTGGCCCAGGCAAACCCATCGGCCTTTTGTGCCATGGAGTTATCGCTGCTCGATCTGTGGGGCCGCACGTGCCACAAGCCACTTTGGCGACTATTTGCACGTACCCCGGTCCAGGAATCATTTTCGTATTCCGCTGTCATACCAATGCTCGGGGGACCTGCACTCGATAAGCTCCTAGAGGCCATCAAGGGGCTCAAAATGCACATGGTCAAGGTAAAGGTCTCAGGACTTGCGGCCGGAGTCGACTATGTACGACATATAAGGAATACGCTTGGCACGCAGGCCGATATAAGGGTGGATGCAAATGGGGCGTTTTCTGCCGAACAGTCCCTGGAATTTCTTGAAAAGACCAGGGACTATAACATAAGCGCCTTCGAACAGCCGGTGCCAAAGGATGACCTTAACGGCATGAAGACCGTTACGGAATTGGGAAACGTTCCGGTTCTGGCGGACGAATCGATATGCACAGCCATGGACATCAAGTACCTCGTTGAAAACAGGATTTGCTCGGGATTTAATATCAGGCTATCCAAATGCAAGGGCTTTAGGAACAGCCTGAGATTCTGGCGCTATGCAAAACAAAACGGATTTATTTGCCAGATGGGGTGCCATGTTGGGGAGACAGCCGTCCTTGCCGCGGCTGGAAGACACTTTGCAACGATCTGCGAGAAGATTACCTTTTTGGAAGGCTCATTTTCAAGATTCGTTCTGGTACACGACCTCTCCCGCAAAGGAGTAACGTTTGGAATGGGTGGAAGGGCCACCTCCATACATAGGCCTGGGCTGGGTATCGACATAGACGAATCCGCCCTTGCATGCTGGGGGAAGCTGGTAGCAGAGGTAATGTGACATCCTTTAGCTACCCCCCTTAAAAGATCACTTCGTATTTATCTAGCCATGGACATATATGGACAAAAGACACGTATCCCTGGCTATTAGCCAAGAAATGGGTATTAGGCCTTCACAGCAGTCAAGGCCTTAGCGCAGGGACATTTACCGTGAAAATACAGAGTCTATGGGCTGTATCTTCATGTATTGGGGTGCGGCACCAAGGTGCGGGCCGCATGGAAGTTTAGAACCTTTTTTCATGGCCGGCAGCCACGAAAAAATATTTGTCCATGTGGGTCCATGGCTGGATAAGTCTTGTACTACTTTTGCACCTAATTGGTACAGATAGGCCAGATGCAGACCATGGTTAAAACCTGTAGGCGAGGCTTATGCCGAGGGAATGTATGTTTTGATCATAATCGCCGTTTACCCGGTAAATCTCAGGCAGATTTTCCATGATATCGTTATCCTTGACCCGTTTTATTCCATCAATGTAGTTATAGGCTACTCCAAGTACCATATCAGGCCTTATCTTGTAATTGAACCCCGCAGCGAAAATCATCCTATTTCCGTCTGGAAGCTGAGGATCGATCGTTTTTCCTGGCACTGGAGACTGGTCAAATATGTAACCAAACCTTACCGTGGCGTTGGGGGTAAGGATATATTTCAATCCCAATCGGTAGGCAAAGACGTCCCTCCATCTTTTGGGCTGCCTGAAGACCTTGGCAGCATGTCCCGGCGGGCCCACCGGGTTGTCAAGCCTGATCTTCATCTCGTCGTATGTTGACCAGCCCGTCCATGTCACGTCGAATTCTACCGCCAACCTATGTATGGGCGAGATGGAAATCCCCATTGTAAGGGAAGGAGGAAGATTTAACTTGCCCTTGGCATGGGTATCCTTGAAATAATCCTTCAGGGCAGGAGGAACATTGAAATTTGCATCTGCATCGTCGAAGTTCAAATGGATCCTGCTACGGTAGGAAATGCCCAAACGACACCAATCCGATATTTCATATAATGTACCCAGGTTGTAACCGTATCCCCAAGCCGTATCAGTAAGTTCCTGGGAACCATCGGGCAACGGATAGAGCAAAATCCTTTTCCTGAGCTTGAGGCTTGCTCCCAAGACATTTACCCCTGCTGCCACTGAAAACCTGCCCAGTTTCAATGAAAGGTTGGGATTGACATCAAGCGTCTGGAGGCTGGAGTAGGTCGAAAGATAGCGCCCTTCCCAGTCACCTTTCCATGCCGTGGCGAGCCCAAAGGGCGAAAAGATTCCAAGCCCCGCGTAGAGCCTCCTCGATACCTGATGGGTGATATAGACATGGGAAGGGGCATATACCTTGGTAACAGTCGCTTCCTCTTGGCCCTCTTTCCCTTCATAGGTAATCCTGGGCACAATCACCGTTGTACCAAGATAACCCTGGGTACCCTTCAGCTGGGTTATGCCCGCCGGATTGAAAAAGATCGCTGATGGATCGTCTGCCTGGGCAACAAAGGCGTTTCCCTGTCCCATGGGGGCAGTGCCCTGCTGTAATATGGCAAAACCTGCACCATCGCATATTCCATGCAACAGGGGTATAAGAAGCAATGCCAAGAGTGGAAAAGAAACGTTTCGAATCTTATGAGCATTCAAAAAGGCCATGTTCTACTTCCTCATTTCTAATTGATAGCAACGAAAGATACCTAGTGACTTGACAATGGCGAGCAACTCACTTCCCGTTTCTTACAGATACAATTTTGATGCCTACGGGGCCGTTGCAAAAAATACTTATAACCCGGCACATTTATTTTTTGCTCCTTAGAGCTTATTCTTAACGAAACTTTCGTATAGCCCCTTGGCAGTGTATGAAGGTTTAGTGATAACAGGTCAATGGGTTATGCTTGGACCATGCAA
>WFZW01000079.1 GCA_015489365.1 Deltaproteobacteria bacterium
GTTCGACATCAATCTAAAAGATCTACCCCCGCTTACATATCTTTTCATGCCATTTGACCTGACGCCAAGGTCGCGGACTATCTATAAGGTTTAGTTAGAATATCTCTAAACTTCCATGCGGCCCGTACCTTGGTGCCGCATCCCCAGGACATGAAGATACAGCCCATAGGCTCTGTATTTTCAGGGTAAAATCATGGAAGGGCCAAGGAGAGACAAAGGTGGGATAAAAGCAGGACTTCCCATAGATAAGAAGTCCCTTAAAGGACGCAATAAACCGTGATCATATCCTCTTGTCGAACAACATACCAACCATTTCATCGATGCGGGCCGCAATATCTAGCAACTCTTCCGGGGGTATCTCCCTTATCACCTCGCCGGTATCCCGGTCCACCACCTTGATCACGGTCTTACCAGTTTTTTCATGGACAGAAAACTCCAGTTCATTTCTGTTAATCTCCTCAAGGGCCTTTTTTATTTTGTCAAGCGATTGCCCCGCAATCCCTGAAGGCCGCCCTTCGTCCCTGTCATTCATTATAACCTTGTGTCCTTCATCGGACTTTTGCGAAGGCCCTCTTTCCAGAATTCCGGGTGAGGACCTGCCCGAGGTCGCAGCGGCATCCCTGATCCTATCACCTGCACCTACAGGATGAGAAGACCTTGGAATCTTAGCTATAATGGAATTTGCCGTATTAAGCATCTGATTGCTCCCAAACTTTTAGGAAACCTGTCTCGAGTAGGCCCTGACAGCCTTTCTTTTCCTTCTCATCCCTTTTAGTTGCCTGGTGATCGCATCTTGACGTTCAAGTGCAACCTCCATGGAGCGCCTCTCAAGTACCTGGACTTCCCGTAGAATCTTCACCGCAGCCTGGTCATTTTCCCAATCCGACCTTTCAATTTCGCTGAAGAGACAGGCTCTTTCCTTCAAGAGCCCACCGAAATCGAGATCGCCAGAGTCATCCTCCAAAAGCTCCAATATCCTTCGTGTCAAATCCCGGTACCTGCTATAAATCGATCTCATGAAATTGCCTCAACAGGTTGCCTGGACCTTCAATGATTCCCTGCCTGCAGCTCGGACCGGCGGCACATTGGGCTGCTTCTCGTTTTTGACCTTGACCCATGCCTCAAAAAGTGGCCCAAGGGTCTTAAGTACACTGTCTATCCTCTTCAAATCGTTCCTCATGTTTGCAAACAGGATCTCTTTCGTCATAAAGCTGTAGAGATCATAAAGGCTTTCGGCTATCTCTCCCCCTTCCTGAAAATTCAATGATGCCTGGAGTTCTCCCACTATGGACAGGGCATGACTCAACTTTTCGCCCTTTATTGCCGTCTGCCCGTTGATGATCGCCTCCCTGGCCGCATGGAGGGAGGATTCAAGGGCCTGGTAAAGGCGGACCACAATCTCGATCGGGGTGAGGTTGATTATTTCATTCCTCTGGTAAGCAGAATAGCTATTTTGAAAATTATTCTTATACACGGCTGTGTTTCCTCTCTACTTTTTGGAAATTGCGGTCCTCAAATCGGCCAAGGACGCAAGTTGCTGATCAAGGGTGGAAGAGGTCTTTTGGAAACTAGACATCAGGGTCTCAAGGCTTTCAAACTGTTTGCGGAGGTTTTCTTCTCTCTTGGCCAGCCTTGCCTCCATGCTGTCAATTTGGTTTTCTATGCTTTTTATGGAGCTGTTGAGGCTATCAGACTTGGCAGAAAGGATGCCTGTAGTCTCATTGAGGTAACCATCCAGCACGGTATCCAATTGTACGGCAAGCCCCTGGATTCCGTCTGAATCCCTGGCAAAAAAGTCCTTTACCGCATCCGGGTCGTTTTCCATGGCCTCTTCAACAGCACTCGTATCGAGGCTCATGACGCCTTGCCTGTCTATTTGGATTCCGTACTTGCTCAATCCATTGAAATCATCCGGAATTCCATCGACCTTCCTATATAGATAACTGGTTATCTGGGTCCTTAGACGATTTACAGTGCTGTCACCAAGCAGGGAACCTGCCTCCTTTGTCTCAGGGTTGTAGGATTGGAGACCATTGATGGTTTTTATAAGGTTATTGTACTGGGTTACGAATTCATCCAGCTTCTTTTCAAGCCCCTTGGAATTCCTCGTGATATCTACCGTAACAGGGGTAGAGGCATCTGCCTTTTGCAGTTGAATGGTAACGCCCTCGACAAGATCAGAAATGGAATTTTCAGACCGTTCCACATCTATGCCATTTACATTGAGTTGGGCGTTTAGCGCGGCCTGGGTCTCGGTCAATGACTGGGTAGACGGATCGGAATATATCGATGACAACCCGCTGGCATCCGTATTATTCCCATCGTCATCGGCAATGCTTACTGAGATCGTATTATCTGCCCCGGTTTTCTGACCCACCAGGGTAAGATAATAGTTCCCATTTCCGTCATTGACGATACCGGCCACAACCCCGGCATCAGCATCATTTATGGCCGAAGCAATACCTGAAAGGGTATTGTTGGTGGAATCGATCGTCACATCGACCGGCGTATCGGCCCCAACCTGCAATGTAATGGTCCCTGTTCCCACCACCGTATCGGTTCCGGTAAAGGCAGCGCTACGTAACTGCTGGGCCTGGGCAAGCTGGGTCACGGTAATCTGGTACTGGCCAACCGAAGGGGTCCCTGAGCTTGAAGCAGTCAGGATGTCCCTGTTACTGGACTTGATACTGTAGGAGGTGAAATTGTCCGAATCCTCCAGGGCCTGAACAGCAGACTGAAACGATGATAGTGCACCCTTTAAGGTGCCTATCCCGGTAATTTTTGCCTGGAATGCAGACTCCCTGTTTTTCAAAAGGGTCTCAGGCCGTCTCTCGAGATCCATGATCTTGGAAATGATGGAGTCGGTATCCAGTCCCGTGGCCAATCCAGATACACCAATACCCATAACCTACACCCTGTCAGTGTTTAGATGAAAAAGATACCGGCACCGGGAGGATATTTCCCGGTGCCACCACTGCCTGCTAGCCCTGGAGCAAGGTCAATACGGACTGGGTAGTCGCATTGGCCTGGGCAAGCATTGCCGTACCCGCCTGCTGCAGGATCTGTGCCTTTGTAAGGTTGGATGTCTCCGCAGCAAAGTCTGCATCAACTATGCGTGACTTGGCCGAGGAGAGGTTCTCGGATACGTTCATGAGGTTTGCGATGGTGGACTCGAAACGATTCTGCATGGCACCAAGGGTAGACCTGAAGTCATCGACGTCACTTAGTGCCTTGTCGATCCTGTGTATGGAAAGATCAACCGCACTCACCGTAAGGATATCGGAGGCATCCAGGGTGGAGACCTCTGTTGTATCACTGTTTCCAGGATCAGGCCCGGTGGCGGTGAGCAGGTCATCCGATGTAGCGGCAACCGTAAGGGTGATGTTCCGGTCGGCAGACAAAGTGATGCTGGTCTTATGAACGTCTACGTTGGTAGCGGCGGCATTTGTCATCGTATTACCGAAGTAACCGACTACCTGGTCGCCGGCATCGGAAGAACCACCTAGAACCTCCTGGATCTCTATGTTTCGCCCATCAGCAGCAGTAAGCACCATGTCACCATTTGACTGAATGCTTGCCGTAACCCCTGTGGTATCCTGGAATCCATTTATGGCCTCGGCAAGGCCTTCGGCCGTATAGTTGCTATCCCCTTCATTCTGGACGAGGATCTGTTGGTCGTTGATGGTAAGGGTATAGGTCAGGTTGTCTGCCGTTGTTGGATCATCGGTAAAGGCGAAGTTAGACAGATCCGCAGCAGAGACGGTAACCGTTGTGGCATCTGCCGTTGCAGTTACCCCATGGGTTGCAGTCCCTGCGTTTATGGCGTTTACGATAGCATAGGCACTACCATCTCCCCTGCCGTGGGAGGCATCCGTAGCCGGTCCTACATTCGTACCGTTGATAACCCAGTCACCTGCCGTATCCAGAGAAACATCATCACCGGTGGCATCTCCAAGGTCGTCTTCAAGGGTATAGGTTACAGAGGCGTAACCGCCTATGGAGTTGGTCCTCATGCTTGCCGACAGGTCCACACTGATGGTTTCCCCGACGTTTGCCCCTACTTGGAAGGTGGCCGAGCCCAGGGAACCGTCCAGGACCTTCTTACCGTTGAACGCGGTTGTCGTGGCAATACGATCGAGTTCCGACTTCAATTGCTGGAACTCGTCGTTGAGTGATTGCCTGTCTGAATCGGTATTACTGGCGTTTCTTGCCTGTACACCCAGTTCCCTCATCCTTTGAAGGATATTGGTGATCTCCTGGGTTGCACCTTCAGCCGTCTGGGCCATTGAGATACCGTCGTTCGCGTTTCTTACCGCCTGGTTGAGCCCCCTGATCTGGGCCCCCATCCTGTCGGATATCGCAAGCCCTGCGGCGTCGTCCTTCGCACTATTGATTCGAAGGCCGGAAGAAAGTCTCTGAAGGGAGCGGTTGAGGAGTTTCTGGGTTCCTACGAGGTTTCTTTGAGCGTTGAGGGATGCAACATTGGTATTGACTGTAAGTGCCATGATTTAAATCCTCCGTGATCTATTTTTTGGGCATCCATTGCCCTTGTTGATCCATGTTTCAGATGGGAAATCGGCTAGGATCTTTCACCTCCCTTCAAGCCCTGTTTTTTTTCCCTTTGTCTTTATGTTCGGCATCCCTCCGATACAACTTTAAAAATGGACCGCCCCCATAAAGGGGCGGCCCAGAAGGTCTGGTTTCGGGCCGTCTATAGTTTTTCTATGATTTCCTCCATGGCAGACCTACTTGGATGATCCGCCTCAAGATCGAACAAGGTCTTCCCCGCATCCCCAGACAGGGTAATGGAAGGATCAAGCGGGATGGCACCGAGAAACGGTATACCCATCTCCTCGGCAAGCCTTTTACCACCTCCAGCCCCGAATATCTGCGTGACATCCTTGCATTTCGGACAAACAAAGCCACTCATGTTTTCCACCACCCCCACTATGGGATTTCCCACCTTTTTACAAAAGGTGATAGAACGACGCACATCATCTATGGCGACCGCCTGGGGGGTTGTCACGATAACGGCCTTCGCATCCGGGCCAAGGATCTGGAGAACTGAAAGCGGCTCATCCCCTGTGCCAGGGGGGCAATCCACCACGAGGTAGTCAAGATTGCCCCATGCTGTCTCCTCTATGAGCTGTTTTATGAGGCTGCCCTTTACCGGGCCACGCCAGATCACTGCCTCGTTGTCATCTGGAAGGAGAAAACCAATGGACATAACCTTCATGTTCTCCCCCCATTTAACCGGTATAAGCCATGGGGCCTTGAGCTTTGATTTCTTCCCCTTGAGCCCCAAGATCCTTGGAACACTCGGCCCATGTATATCCACGTCCAAAAGGCCCACCTTCTTTCCGGCATTGGCAAGGGCAACCGCCATGTTAACCGCCACGGTGCTCTTGCCCACTCCCCCCTTTCCTGAAAGTATAACCAGCTTGTTCTTTATATGATCCAGACAAGCGGTATCCCCTTCATCCTGGCCCCTGGATTTACAATCCCCAACTGAACACGTACTACATTTGGTCTTAGTCATTTCTGATTCTTCTCCTATTATCGATTAATTTGAAACACTTTTATGCGGTCCGTACCTTAAGACCGCACCGTGGAACATGAAGACACAGCCCACGGACAAGATGTGTTTTTCAATGCAAGATATCCCTGATCCCGGCCTTGCCCTAAGGTTGTTATTTTATACAAATGACCATAACTAAGGGGTTGAAATATATTCCACCGGCGCCTAAATTACCATAGGGAAAGGATGGATAATGAAAAAAATTACCGTACAGGCCTTCCTGCAAGGTCTCCGGCACGGCCTGGATGTTCCGACTATCACTATAGGCTCGAATCTGGAAGCCGTGGTGCGTGCCATGATAAAGGGGCATAAAAGGCGTATCGTCTATGTGGTCGATGAAGACGGCCGTCTTAGGGGAGCCATTACCCTCATCAGGTTACAAAAGGTAATATTTCGTCCGCACCTGAAACGAATCCTTACTGATTCATCCATAATAAGTGAGAATATATCGGAGATTTTCGGGGCAGAAAGGGCAGAGGACTTCATGGATACTGACATCCCTGTCTGCACTCTGGAAGAGGACCTTGGATCTGTTATCTCAAGGATGATGGACTATGATGCCTCGGATATACCCGTGGTAGATGGCCATGAGTGCATCGTCTCTGATCTGGACATATTGGACATATTGGAGTTCTGGCTAAAGACGGAAAAAAGGGATCCAAGGCCATGATCCAGAATCCTCTCCTGGCCGTTGGCATCATGATGCTTTTGGCCTTCTGGATGGGCAGGGCCGCCAACATGGTGAACCTTCCGCGGGTAAGTGGCTATCTCGCTGCAGGGATCCTGCTAAGCCCGTCCCTATTCGGGATCCTGCCCAAGGAACTGGTGAACTACAAGCTCCAGGTCATGACCGACATCTCCCTGGGAATCATTGCCTATTCCATAGGCGGGAGTTTGGATTACCGGCGCCTCAAGCACCTGGGCAAAACCATACTTTGGATTACATCCACACAGGCCAGCGGCGCCTTTATTGCCACCTTTGTGATATTGTTGCTAGTGCTGCCGTTCTTCCCAGGCCTTTCTAACGGGACCGATGATTTCTTGCGTTCTTACCTGCCCATTTCGCTGGTCATAGGGGCCATCTCAGCAGCCACCGCACCCGGAGCCGTTCTTGCCATAATCTCGGAACTCAAGGCAAGGGGCCCATTTACCTCGACCCTACTTGGAGTGATAGCCCTGGACGATGCGGTAACCATTATATTTTTCGCTGTAGCGGCTACCATGGCCCATAGCCTGATCAATCCTGGAACCGTAAGGTTGATAAAGATGGTGGAGATCCCGGCAACAGAGATCGGCCTCTCCAGTGTCCTTGGTGCCGCATGCGGATTCGCCCTCAAATTGATGGGCAAATTCATACACAGGAAAGAGGCCATCTTGATGATTACACTTGGCGTACTCTTCAGCGCTACAGGGCTTGTCATCATCTTTGATCTTTCCCCGATACTTACCAATATGGTTACCGGATGTTTTGTGATAAACACACAGAGGGGTCATCACAACTTCTTTACAGGTCTCGAGCAGATAGAAGAACCGATATTCGGAATATTTTTCGGGCTTGCAGGTGCACACCTTGATTTCATGGTAATGAAGGTGGCTGGAATACTTTCCATCATAATACTCGTCAGCCGTCTGGTGGGGAAGCAGCTCGGTGCCCTGATCGGGGCAAAGATCTCGAGGGCGCCAGAGATGGTTACACGTTACTTGGGTCTTGCCCTGTTTCCCCAGGCAGGGGTCACCATAGGCCTGATCCTTGCAGCACAAGATATCTTCCCTGAACGCCTCTCAGAGATGTTATTAAATATGGTGGTAGGCTCGGTAATCCTGAATGAAATGATCTCTCCTCCACTGGTAAAATTCTGCCTCAGGAAGGCAGGGGAGATCGCTGTCATCGAGGGGCATACCTCACAGGGAACAAAATAATGGAACCCATGGTATCGGCTGAAGAAACCTATTCTTTCAGGGGCCTGCGATGAAGATCAACGAAATATTACAAGAAATCAGGGAACATCCCTACCTGAAGGTCTATGAAACCACCCCACTGAACCAGGTTGCCAGGGAGTTGATCGAGCACCCCGAGATAAGGAGCATCTATGTTGTAGATGCACAGGAACGCCTCAGGGGCACATTGTCATTGGGTACGCTCATAAGAAGCCTGACCGCTGAAAGGCATAGGCCGTATTTTCATACCCGATCGCTCCTTGAATGCATAACCTGTCAGCAGGTAGGGGATATAATGAACGAGGATGTATTGAGCGCAAGTGCTCAAGACGATGTGGAAAGGGTATTGAACCTAATGATAAACCGCAATATTAAGGAGATACCTATCGTGGACCAAAAGGGCCGTCTCGTAAGCAACGTTGGCCTCCTGGATATATGGAGATTGACAGAGGCCGATATCGGATCGTCTAAGGGCTGTAAAGGAAAGGAAGGGCCGCCAGGATCCTAATCCCCCTCTTTATCCTCTGCACCGGCATGGCGAAAACGCTCTTCATCCACCTCTTCCACCGTTACCCCGGCGCCCTTGAGAAGGGCATCGGCCGTACCTTCACGTACCTTGGCCACGATGACCTTGTCCGGCTTCAACGACAAGAGCCAGCTTCCCACGAGATATCCCCTCTTTTTTTCCACATTGCGGTATGGATTCTCAACCAATTCCTTGTGAGTCAACGCCCCTGAGGTGCGATCAAAGGTCTCCACCAGAAACCAGGGGGCCTTTGCGAGATGATCGGCGATATGGCCCTGGGGATCGGTGACCGGGGTAATGATCCTTATCTCTGGGGTGGGATGAAAATGCGGACGAACCCTTGCCATGACCACCCTTGGAAACCTCCTCGTTATTTCATGCTCTAGGCTGTCGGATACCTTGTCTGCTACCTCGTGGGAAGGGGTTCGTAACACCACGTCCAGATCCACGATAAACCTTCCACCTGCCCTGCGGCTCATGATCTTCTCCACCCTGTTGACTGCCGGATGTCGTTCCACCAGCGCTATAATGGCCCTTTCCACCTGCCTGTCCACGGAGACGTCTAGCAGGTCCCTGAGTGCGGACAAGAGCAACAGCCCACCGGAACGAAAAACAAAAAATGATACAATGACAGCGGCCCAGCGATCTATCTTGTAACCAAACCAGGTACCAACAAGGCCCAGGATAACCACAGCGGTGGAAAGGCTATCGGCAAGATAGTCCTTCCCATCTGCAATGAGGGCTGGAGAGGTGAGCCTTTCACCCGCCCTGACCTGTATCAGGCCAAAGAAGAGGGATACGAGCAAGGAAATTACGGCCACAGGAAGGGCAATCCTGACATCAGGGATGCTTTCCGGTCCGAAAACCGCCCTCCTGCCTATCTCATAACCAGCCAGGATGACAGCAATGGAACTTACCAGGGTTGCAATGGTTTCGGCCTTGTAAAGCCCGTAAGGAAATGAAGGATGCCTCCTACCAGCGACCCACAGGCCTATGTAGGCAGCAGTGGAGGCAAGTACATCGGTAGCGGAATGGATGGCATCACTCAACAAGGCGGTGCTGCCGGCCTTAAGCCCCACGTAACCCTTGCCAAGGGCAAGGCCCAGGTTCAACAACGCAGAGATGGCGGCCCGTTTCCTGGCCGATTCGAGTTCCCTGTCCGGGGAATTATTTGTTTGGAAACGGTCCAGCAACATCCCTTGCCCATGTAAAGGGAGGCCAACCTCCCAGGATCACGATTGTCACGACACCCAACACCGTGCAGGCCGTCGACTACATGGTTACATACTATATTCCCGCGTCTTTTCAAAGATGATTTCTGGCCATTGCTCATTAATAAAATCCAATTGCCACTGCCCCTTGGCCAGAAATGTGAGATGGCCCTCTGAATCCTCTGCCAGGCTTGCCATGTTCCTGGCCTTGAATTCCTCCAGCCGCTTACTATCGTCACATTTGATCCACCTTGCGGTTGAAAACTCTATTGGTTCATAGATTGCATCCACGCCATATTCGTTCTTGAGCCTTTCCATCGTCACGTCAAATTGCAAAATTCCGACTGCGCCCAATACGAATTCACGACCTATAAATGGACGAAACACCTGGACAGCACCTTCTTCAGCCAACTGGACAAGCCCCTTCTTGAGTTGTTTAATCTTCAAGGGGTTCCTCAAGACCACCTTGCGGAAATGCTCAGGTGCAAAGCTTGGGATTCCCACAAACCTCAAGGGCTCTTTGCTGGTAAAGGTATCCCCGATCTTGATGGTACCATGGTTATAGATCCCTATGATGTCTCCTGGGTAGGCCTCCTCCACGTTCTTACGGTCCTGAGCCATGAAGATGGTGGCATTTGATAGGGATATTTCCTTGCCTGTACGATGATGGATCACCTTCATGCCCCGCCTGAACCTTCCAGAGCATATCCTCATGAAGGCGATCCTGTCCCTGTGCGCAGGATCCATGTTTGCCTGGATCTTAAAGACGAAGCCAGAAAAATGTTCCTCATATGGGGAGACCTCCCTGGTATCGGTATTGGCTGGCCTGGGACAAGGGGCCATCTCCACGAAGGCATCCAGCAGCTCCCTTACACCAAAGTTATTTACTGCACTTCCAAAGAATACCGGGGTCTGGTTCCCCTTGAGGTAATGTGCCATGTCAAATGGATTGGCAGCGCCCTCCAAAAGCTCGATATCCTCCCTCAGCTCCCTTGCCTGGGGCCCTAGAAGATCGTCCAGTTTCCCATCGGACAGGTCATCGATGGTAATACCCTTCCTTCCCCTACCATCTTCACCGGGAACGAACAGGTGCAATTGCCCTCTATAGATATCATATACCCCCTTGAATCCCTTGCCCCTTCCAATAGGCCAGGAAAGAGGTGCACATTCTACCTGCAGCTTGTCTTCGATCTCCGCCATGAGATCAAGCGGCCCCTGCCCCTCCCTGTCCAATTTGTTTATGAAGGTCATAAGAGGGGTATTTCGCATCCTGCACACCTCCATGAGTTTTTCCGTCTGGGATTCCACGCCCTTGACGCTGTCGATCACCATCAGGGCACTGTCCACCGCAGTGAGCACCCGGTAGGTATCCTCGGAAAAATCCTTGTGGCCCGGGGTGTCCAGGAGATTTATCTCGTAATCCTTGTAATGAAATTTCATCACGGATGTGGTTACAGAGATACCCCTCTGACGCTCTATGGCCATCCAGTCACTGGTGGCATGACAGGCGGCCTTCCTTGCCTTTACCGCACCGGCAAGCTGTATAGCACCGCCAAAGAGCAAAAGCTTTTCCGTAAGCGTGGTCTTGCCGGCATCGGGATGGCTTATAATCCCAAACGTCCGTCTTTTTTCTATCTCCTTGATATATTTCAATTTATAATACCTGCTGATCTTTTTTGGCCCCGGCTGGCCTGCATGCCTTCCCGTACACTTCAATCGGAGAAGGTGATGGCCACCTGTTGACACGGGGCATCGATACTGTTAGTACCCGTCACGGGCAAACCAGGAACACGCCGTTGCCTCGCGTCAAAGGCCCAAGGAATTAATGCGTTTACACCTAAAATTCAAGTGGGATTTTCCATCATGGCAGAAACGATTGACGATATCTCGATAAGATACGAAGATGAATCAGGGAATCTGGTAGTCAAGGAACTGCAAAAGGAGGTACTCACCAGGGGAAGCTGGACTACCATCATGTTCCTCTATCAAGAACTTGACAGGAAAAGTGGTGATTTTGGTCCTATAAAGGCCACTATCCGGCGATATAAAAAGGTGGGAAATTCCTTCCGGCAGCAGAGCAAGTTCAACATCTCAAACAAGAAACAGG
>WFZW01000080.1 GCA_015489365.1 Deltaproteobacteria bacterium
AAGGAAGGAATAACACTATTGAGGGCATTGGGCCCACCGGTGGATACCCCTATCACCACCGCTTCGGGTCGAAATCTGAGCCTAAGGGGTCCAGGACGGGCAATGGTTGCAGGCTTGTCGAGGCTCTGGCCCCTCTTGCCAGGTTGCTTGAGATTGTCAAGGGCCCTATCTCCCCCTTGATATCTTCGAAACCCGGGCCGGGAGACCAGGGGCTGCCTGGCACCAGGTCTTACAACCCGGGTCCTGGGTAAGGGACCCTTACGCCTCCCTTTTCCCTTGGCAGATTCGGCATAGGCCTCTATCTTTGGAATCAGTTCCCGTTGAATACGCCTTGTGCTCTCGGAAAAGGCACCGGTTCCTGTGGGTTTTGGCACAAAATCAAAGGCCCCCTTTGCCAGGGCATCAAGGGTAGTCTTGGCCCCCTTTGAGGTCAGGGATGAAAACATGATGACCCCGAGTTTGAGATGTCGCCTGTTAATCTCGTCAAGGGTCTGCAGACCATCGAGCCGCGGCATTTCAACATCCATGATCGCAAGATCGGGGCGCAATTTTCTTATAAGCCCAAGGGCCTCCCTGCCGTCGGCAGCCATTCCAACCACCCTGATCCTGGGATGCTTGGAAAGGGCCTCTTGGAGGATCTTGCGGAAGACTACGGAATCATCAACTATAAGTACCTTTATCATAGACCCAGGACCATTTTTACCTTTTCTTCTAGCATTTCGTTTGTAAATGGTTTCATAAGATATTCATTGGCGCCTGCTATAACCGCCCTTATAACGTTTTCCTGCTGATTTTCCGTTGTAACCATCATTACCTTGGTATTGTTGAGACGTGGATTTTTACGAATCTTCACCAGGCAGTCGAAACCTTCCATCTCGGGCATATACCAATCCAACAGGATAATATCGAAAGGCCCTTCGCTATCTATCTTTTCCAGGGCATCAACCCCGTTTACTGCCTCGCTGATCTGGTTAAAGACTCCCATATTTTCAAGACCGGTCTTGACTATGTTTCTCATCGATTGAGAGTCATCAACTACAAGAGCCTTCATCTGTTGACCTCGCTATCAAAAAATTTATGCCTTCAGAATACACCGGGCCTTTGAAGGATGAGCCGGTACCCTTAGTACCGCGTCCCTAGATATGAAGATACAATCTTCAACATGACGTATTTTCGCGCTAAACTTCCATGCGGCCCGTACCTTGGTGCAGCCCCCCAATACATGAAGATACAGCCCATAGACTCTGTATTTTTTCGGTAGATCCCCCGCAAGGCCGATCAAGCACATGGGCATACAGGAGACCTGTTTTCCTAATCCTCAATCCTCGCTGACAGGGCATACCTCCAAATGGTTCTGGTACAACTATTTCCTAAGACCTCTGAATATAAAAATCCCAACCAGGGTGTTTCACCCTGGCCCCTTGTCAAAAAGACCGGTTTTGATTGAATTAGCCCCTCCACAGGACCTTGCAGGCAACTCATTGTCCTTATCGATACATATCTCTTTTTTATTAAAAGAGGCCCAATGAAATTCTGTCAGGTATGCACAAGGCGCTTATTCTGATCTAAGGGTGTACTAGGATTGCAACGGGTGGTACCCTTTGAGGTCGAAATGCAATAGATCGTCTACGGGTTGAAGGCCGCCTATATCCACGATGTCAGAAGCTTACCCTTGAGGCATTTGAAAAAATACGCTAAGAGGAATGCGCAAGCATAAAATTCCTGCCTTCACTGGATCGCCCCGGGCCAAATTGTTCTGAGAATCCATCCTCCACCAGGGCTGCACTTCATGTCTGGAGACGACACCAGATGCACGGGCTGTAAAAATAGTGGCAGGTGACATATCTGATCAGATGAGAGATGCAGGTAAATTTCCATGGATTATAAAAAGACATTAAATCTTCCTAAGACGAAATTCCCAATGAAGGCCAACCTGAATCAGCGGGAGCCGGAGATATTGAAACGCTGGAGCCAGATGGATCTGTACGGCGCCATGAGAAAGAGAAGGGCAGGGCAGCCCAAGTTTATACTCCATGACGGCCCTCCTTATGCAAATGGGCACATACATCTTGGTCATACAGTGAACAAGGTCTTAAAGGATATAATAGTCAAGTCTCGCCAAATGGCAGGCATGGATGCCCCCTTTGTCCCTGGATGGGATTGCCATGGTCTGCCCATCGAGCATAACGTGGAAAAGGAACTAGGCCCCAAGAAAAGACAAATGAGCCAATTGGCAATTCGGAAGGCCTGCCGCCGTTATGCGGAAAAATTTGTCAAGATACAAAAAAAGGAATTCGAAAGGTTAGGGGTCCTTGGTGACTGGGAACATCCCTACCTAACCATGACATATGACTACGAGGCCTCGATAGCCAGGGAATTCTGCAGGATCTTCCTGGATGGACACGTAATAAGAAGCAAAAAACCGGTATACTGGTGTCCCACCTGCGTAACCGCCTTGGCAGAGGCCGAGGTGGAATATGGCCCACACAAATCCCCCTCGATAACAGTCAAATTCAAGGCGGCAGAAGATCTCTCCGGATGGCTAAAAAAACGCTTTGGAATTGAAGGCCTCCCTTCATACGTGCTAATCTGGACCACTACCCCTTGGACACTTCCTGCCAACAAGGCGGTGGCCTTGCATCCTGATTTTGAATATGTGGTAGTAAAGGTCGACACGGCCCGTACAAGGGGTGTGACATCCAGAAGGGATGATACGAAGGAGATTTGGATCGTGGCCCAGGGTAGGCTACTTCCCCTCCTTGCATCGCTTGGCATGGAGCAAGCCGATTGCACGGTGGTAGGATATTTTAAGGGTGATGAAATCCAGGGCATGCATACGCTGCATCCGTTCCTGGACCAGGAAAGCCTGTTAATCACCGCTTCATATGTAACCCTTGATGCGGGTACCGGTTGTGTGCATATTGCCCCTGGCCATGGTGCAGACGATTATGAAAGTGGGTTGAGATACGGACTCGATGTCTATTCCCCGGTTGACGACCATGGTCGATTTACAAAGGATGTCCCGCTGCTGGAGGGGGCCAACATATTTGAGGCGAACAAACAGATAATCGAGCGCTTGGAAAAGGATGGCAACCTTGTAGCGATAGAGACCTTGGAGCACAGTTACCCCCACTGTTGGAGATGCAAGAAACCGGTCATCTTCAGGGCCACGCCCCAATGGTTTATTTCCATGGACAATGGAGGACTGAGGAAGGAGGCCTTGGAAATCATCGACAAGGTAAAATGGATCCCTGATTGGGGTAAAGACAGGATATACGGGATGGTAGAATCAAGGCCTGACTGGTGTATATCTCGGCAGAGGTCGTGGGGGGTGCCGATAACCGTACTGGTATGCCAGGATTGCCAGGCACCGGTCATGACCGATGCAATCGCTGAACGCATAGTGGAGATCTTTGCCAGGGAAGGGGCAGATGCCTGGTTCGACAGGCCAGCTACCGACTTTCTTCCCGAAGGCACTACCTGTCCTGGTTGTGGAGGCAAAAACATCAAGAAGGAAACCGACATATTGGATGTATGGTTTGATTCGGGAGTCAGCCATGCAGCGGTACTCGAGGCCCGCCCAGGGCTTTCCTCGCCTGCCGATCTTTATCTGGAAGGAAGCGATCAGCACCGTGGATGGTTTCAAAGCTCGTTGCTTACCTGTGTGGCCACCAGGCATAGGGCCCCGTACAAGGCGGTCCTCACCCATGGCTTTGTCGTGGATGGTAAGGGCAAAAAGATGTCAAAATCCGTGGGAAATGTTATCCCTCCAGAAAAGATAATAAAACGCTACGGTGCAGAGGTCCTGCGCCTATGGGTTTCAGCAGAGGATTACCAGGATGACATAAAGATATCGGATGAAATCCTCCAAAGGCTTACTGAGGCCTACCGTAAGATCCGAAATACCATCAGATACCTACTTAGCAATTTGGCTGATT
This sequence comes from Deltaproteobacteria bacterium, assembly GCA_015489365.1. Classification (GTDB taxonomy): domain Bacteria; phylum Desulfobacterota; class Dissulfuribacteria; order Dissulfuribacterales; family QOAL01; genus S143-34. The sequence continues at coordinate 3,939 of WFZW01000080.1, forward strand.
TTGACCCTGAAGTTGACATGATAGCCTTTGAGCAGATGGAATTCTTGGATAAGTGGGCCATTTGGCGGCTCAATCAGGTTGCTGGAAGGGTCAAGCAGGCCTACAGGGATTACCGTTTCCATGTGGTCTTTCATCGGATATACCAATTCTGCACCGTGGATTTGAGTGCACTGTATCTGGACATTTTAAAAGACAGGCTTTACTGCGAAACACCATCTGGCAGGCCTAGACGTTCTGCCCAAACGGCTATTTACAAAATCGCCAAGGAGTTGTTGATGATCATGGCACCGGTCCTTTCCTTTACCGCGGAAGAGGCCTGGGGCTATCTAGGCGGCAAAAAGGCCGAGAGCATCTTTATGGAGATCCACGATTTCGAAGAAAAGGTACCAGTGGATGAATCCTTCACGGATACCTGGGAAACACTTTGGCGGATCAGGGCCGAGGTAACAAAGGCGCTTGAAATTGCAAGACAGGAGAAGAGGATAGGGCTAGCACTCGATGCAAGGGTAGTGCTAAGGCCGCCCGCGGATCTGAAGAATTTTTGTATGGAACACAGGGAATTGCTACGCACGATCACCATCGTATCCCAATTCGACATCTTGGAGGATACAAAATCCACAAATACGCAGACCTATCACAGTGAGGAATTAGAAGGCCTGGAGATCACCATAACCAAGGCGTCAGGGGAAAAATGCGCCCGGTGCTGGACCTGGGATGAGGATGTTGGGAAGAATAAGAAGTGGCCGGACGTGTGCCCCCGTTGCGCCAATGTACTCGAAGAGTTGGGTGTGGGCCCCTTGCAGGAAAACGATTAACAGGGACCCCTTGGGAAAGGTAGGTGCAATAGTGTGGTCATTCAGTGACTGGTGCAGGGGGTGGTCAGGCCCCTTTCTGCGTCCGGTCGCCCGGTTTCTTGGACGGCTTGGTTGTACCCCCAACACCGTTACCCTGATGGGATTGGCAGCCTATGGTGCTACTGGCCTTGTTCTTGGCCTTGGCCATCCTGCTGTGGCTGGCTGGATGCTTGCCATATTCGGCCCCCTGGACGCGGTGGATGGCCTTCTGGCAAGGGATCAGGGGGAAGAGAGCAGTTTTGGGGCTTTTCTGGATTCTACTGTGGACAGGTATGCTGAGTTTTTTCTCTACCTTGGTTTACTTTCCTATCTTCTTATCCATAGAAGTGGTGGGTTTCGGGAGGCTGCGCTGGTGCTCAGCGCCCTTACCGGTTCCATCCTGGTAAGCTATACCAGGGCAAGGGCTGAGGCCCTAGATTTTGAATGTAAGATCGGCCTTCTTACACGTTTTGAACGGCTATTTGCCCTGGCTGTCGGGTTGATCCTTGGCTGGATCTATCCGATACTATGGTTTTTAGCAATATTTACCCACCTAACCGCTATTCAGCGAATCGTTCATGTGTACAGGCAACGTGACAAATCCCGTGTCTGAAAGATCCCGTGCAGATAAAAAAGGACCAGGGATTTTATACGTAGTAGGTACTCCTCTAGGCAATCTCCAGGATTTGAGCCCAAGGGCAGGAAGCACTCTCAAGGATGTAGACTTGATAGCGGCTGAGGACACCAGACGGACACAGCGGCTACTCCATCATCTGGGAATACGGGCAAGGATGATCAGTTGCCACAAGTTCAATGAAGAGCAGCGGATTCAAAAGATCCTGGAGACCTTAGCTTCTAGCAAAGATGTGGCGTTGGTTACCGATGCCGGCACTCCAGGACTGTCCGATCCCGGGGCAAAGCTTATCAAGTATGTACGGGACAGAGGCTTTAAGGTCATCCCAGTGCCAGGGCCTTCTGCCATAACCGCTGCACTGAGTATTTCAGGCATGCCAGCCGATACCTTTTTCTTTGCGGGTTTCCTGCCTAGCAAGGGTCCCGCCAGGAAGAGATCCCTTGAAAGGGTGCGGGATCTTCCCTGTACGTTAGTCTTTTTTGAGGCACCACACAGGCTCATCGATAGCCTTGGGACCATGTATGAGGTACTTGGTGATAGGAAAATATTAATGGCACGGGAACTCACCAAGATACATGAAACCATTATATACAGCACAATCTCAGGCCTGATTGATACCATTGGAAATGGTCCTGTGAAAGGAGAGATCACCCTGGTAGTGGAAGCAGCCAGTGCCGGTCAGTCCAAGCGGCTGGGGGTTCAGGAGAGCTCCATGATAAAAAAGGCCCTTGAATTCATCATGACAGAGAAATCCCTTTCCTTGAGGGATGCGGTTGACCTGCTAGTGGATCTGGGGCCGTTTAACAAGGGTCTTGTCTATCAACTTGCCTTAAAGGTCAAGCAGAAAGTGTAATACGGACATAGTAAGAGGGCGACAAAAGGAAAGAAAAGATATGAAGGTGGTGGCTATTATACCTGCAAGGTATGGCTCTACCAGGCTCCCGGGTAAACCCCTTGCAGAAATTGGCGGCAAGCCCATGATTGTTAGGGTCTATGAACGCGCTGTAAATATTCCGGCTATAGAAAGGGTCATCGTAGCAACGGACGATGAAAGGATTGCATCGCACGTGCAAGCGATGGGGGGTGAGTGCCTTTTGACACATCCTGATCATCCTTCGGGAACGGACAGGGTCGCTGAGGTGGCAAGAAGGATTGGCATGTCTTCTGGGGACATGGTGGTCAATATCCAGGGAGATCAGCCACTTCTTGATCCCAATCCTGTAAGCAGCGTTATTGGCATGCTCAGATCCAGGGAAGGGTTGGTAATGGCCACGGCGGCATGCCCCTTGTCGATACGGGAAGCCAAAAATCCGAACAGGGTAAAGGTAGTCATGGATGTCTCTGGCAATGCCCTATATTTTTCCAGGGCACCCATTCCCTTCGACAGAGAGGGAATAGTAACCGATACAGATCATGATATGTCCCCCTACCTGCGCCATCTGGGCATCTATGCCTACAGGTACGCATTTCTGCAGAAATTTGTCAGCCTGCCACCCTCTAGGCTCGAACGATTGGAGCAGCTTGAGCAACTACGGGCACTGGAGAATGGCTACACCATTGGTGTGGTAGTGGTGGATCGGGCCCCTGTAGAGGTAGATACCAAGGAGGATCTAGACAGGGTAAGGAGAATCTTTTTAGGGCAAGAAATCCCTTGAAGGGGTGCCCAGCTTGCTGGATGGGATTAATCCCTTGGCGTAGGGCCTGCACTATGAAAATGTGGCCTTTTCCAGCTCAATCCCCTTTCCCATAAATCGTTCCACGATCATTTGGGTATTGGAGGTCAAATCCGAAACAAAAAAACGATCATTGCCCCCTCCCGTCCCTCCGGTAAGGAGTCCTTTTCCCCTTAAAAAGTTATACACGCTCCTTGCCACCTCCTCGGAGGGATCGACTATCTTGACCCCCTTCCCTGCCTTTTCCCTTATTACCTGTTTGAGTAATGGATAGTGCGTGCATCCAAGAACCAGGGTGTCAATCTGTTTGTTCCTTAACGGCCTAAGGTATCTCTTCACGATCATTCGGGTCTCCCTCTTGTTGATCCACCCCTCTTCAACCAAGGGAACCAACAAGGGACAGGCCATGCCAAAGACCCTTACATTGTCAAGTCTCTCCGGTATAAGTCTGTCATAGATACGGCTGTTGATAGTTGCCCTAGTACCTATAACTCCTATCCTGGAATTTCTTGTGAGTTTTACGGCTTGGGCCACCGATGGCGTAACAACCTCGAAGACAGGAACGGCCAGTTTCGATTCTAACAGGCTGGTTGCCGCACTGGCTGCACTGTGACAGGCCACAACGATAAGGTGGGCCCCTTTCTGAATCAAGAAATTGGCATCCTCTAAGGCGTAACGTCGAAGGATTTCCAGGCTCTTGGGCCCGTAGGGTGTGCGGGCGGTATCCCCGAAATAGATCAGCGGCTGACCGGGCATAAGCCTTTTGATCTCCCTTACCACCGACAGCCCTCCTATGCCCGAGTCAAAGACACCTACCTTAAAGTCCATATTGATTTGTCTCCCGATAGTTTCTTGCAGGCAATTGGTACAAGTCAATCGGGCACATTGTTTAATACAATTACAGGTGGACGCTACCTATTTTTTGCGGTTTGGGAAATGCCCCAGCTCCTTACCGACTCTGCTTCAGCCTGGAAATGCTTCAGCAGGGCAGGTAGGCGGGATATCTCCTTGCTTTTCGCAGCCTGCCCCAGCCTGGAGGCAGCCTCTTCAAGCTTTGAGGCCCCGAGGGTGCTGACCGTACCTCTTACGAGATGACAGATCTTTCTTATGCCTCCCAGGTCCTTGGTGGCAACGGTCCTTTCGGCCTCTGCAACCCATTTAGGGATTTCCTCTACAAGGGATTGGATGAGCTGGCGGGCAAGTTCACGGGAACCCTGGCAGGTAGCTATCAATTCATCCATTGAGAGTGGAGGAGGAAGGGAATCGGCCTTACGTGAATCGGGATCGCCAGTTGTTATCTTGGAACGCCCCTCCTGGGAACTCTGCTGGCCTGTGCAGGAACAATACCGACTTCTTTTGGGGCGGCTAATGGGGGCATCACCGCCATCCTTCATGAGCACCCTGCCTATCTCAGCCCATAGGGTCGATGGACTTATTGGTTTGGTAACGTATCCATCCATGCCTGAATCCATGTATTTTTCGCGGTCACCGTTCAAGGCATGGGCAGAGATTCCAATGATCGGTATGTCCTCTATGGACAGTTCTTCCTTTATATGTCTGGTAGCCTGTTGTCCATCCATCCCCGGCATGGATATATCCATCAAGATTACATCGAATTCCCTGTCTGATTTCAATATATCCACTGCTTCGAGGCCATTTTCCGCAGAAACGGTACGCCAGCCCTCCTTTTCAAGAAGCAACCTGAGGATTTTCCTGTTCAGGAAAACATCATCCACTATCAATGCTCGGCCCTTGGGGATTAGCGTGGGATCGGGTAACCCTTCTTGGTCATCTTCCTCCCTCTCTCCTGCAGACGCGGTCTCCAGTGCAATGGTAACCACAAAGGTAGTGCCCTGGCCCAAGACACTGTCCACGGTTATTTCACCATCCATGAGTTGAGCTATGTGCCTGGTAATGGCCAAACCGAGGCCGGTTCCCCCGGTCTTGGCTCCGGTTTTGTCCTGTATAAAGGGATCAAAGATAAATGGCAGGATGCTGGGATCGATACCAGGCCCGGTATCAGAGACCTCGATCTTGATTATATTCTTTCCATTATGGTCTTTGCCATTAGTATAGATCCTGAGCGTAATGTTACCTTTTTCCACAAACTTAAGGCTATTGCCAATTAGATTGTAAAAGATCTGCTTTATCCTGACTGGATCACCCAAGAAACAGGCATTATTATCTAAACGGATATCTGTATTCAATACCAATCCCTTTGCCCTACACTGTGTTTCAAAGGTCTTGATCAGAGGGATCAACATCCGTTTCATATTAAATGCGCATTCGTGGAGTTCGAGGCGACCGGATTCAATCCTGGAAAGATCCAGAATGTCACCGATGAGCGATGCAAGATGTTCAGAAGACTCGGATAGGTCATCCAGGAGATCCTTGGCCTCTTGTCTTACCACCTTGTCCTGGAGCAGATGGGCTATCCCCTGGATACTGTTCAACGGGGTCCGGATCTCATGGCTCATTCTTGCAAGGAATGCGCTCTTGGCCTTGTTAGCCAATTCAGCGTCCTTTAAGGCATGGGTCAATCTTTCCTGCAGTCGGAATTCCTCGGTTACGTCCGACAGGGTTCCTGAAACTATGAATGCGCCGTCCTTTGTCTCTAGCTTTGCCCTGTACGTAATGAATCTTGTTTTGCCAGAAGGATCTGTATATTTGAGGATACCCTTTTCAGGTTCACCGGTATGCCGGAGTTGATGCACTAGGCAATCCCACGCCTCTTCAGGGAAAAAGAGATCCAGGGTGGCCGGCATACTGTCAATGCCAAGGAGGGCCAGGGCCGCTGGATTCAAGATCTTGAGTCGTCCGGAAATATCGGCCTCAAATATGCCAAGGGGAAGATGGTCTATCAGTTCACTGTGCCGTTGACCCAGTTCGGTTGCCTCGCTAACATCTGAAATATGCCAATACAGGCTATTGGCATCGTGTCGAAGGACCTGGAACTCGACCCATTTTGCCTTTCCACCTTCTCCTGACAATTTTAAGGGAGGGATACAAAGATTTTCTCCTACACGCAGCCCAGAAATCCCTGGAGATACTGCCTCCCATGCAAGGGCGATCACTTCCTGCAGTCTTTTCCCTATGAGGTCCTTTATGTGTTGATTGAAAAGTTTTGCAAAGAATCTATTCCCCCCCTTGATCCTAAATTGGTTATCCGTAAGGATCATTCCATAGGGGGACATATCGATAAGCGACCGATAACGATCTCTGGATCTGCCGATCACCCTGTTTAGCCTCCTCATCTGCCAAAATGCCACTGTTAAGGCGGCTATTGATAGGGAAGAGATCAATGAAAAGACCCTGTAGAAACCACCGCCGGTATCAGATAGGAGAGGCCATTGCCAATAGGCCGGGAACATATTGCCCATAGGGCCTCTACCAACCATGACAAATATCAAAAACATGGCCATGACGCCCCCTAGCATCCCAGTGCCCAGGAGATATAATCGTTTCTGGCTGTCTGAACTCATCCTATTTCAAGATTTGTTATCACAGGATCTAGGATATATGGCATCAACTAGGCCAATAAGGGGCTGGAAGGCAAAAAGGCTGGAGCCACTCGTGTCTTTCTGCGATCATGATTGGCCTATATGGGACTGGACCAGGGATAGTAGTCTGTCGGCATTTACTGGCTTTTCCACGTAATAAAGTATCCCGGCCTCCCTGGCATCCTTTTCTGAAACCTGGCTACCCCGGGCGGTAAGTAGGATCATGGGTATGTCTGGATTCCTTTTTATCAGTTCCCTGGCAATAGCCAGGCCGTCCCCATCTGGCAGTTGGTAATCCAATATGGCGAAATCAAACCTTCCCCTTGAATCCATTGCCTGTGTAGCGTTGCTGCACTCGATCACGTCATACCCCTTGTTCCTCAACAGGGTTCCAAGAAGTTTGGATACTATCAGGCTATCGTCTACGATAAGCATTTTCTTCATAATGTTTCACCTCTTGCCAGTTGGCTGTGAGCTCGCTATATGCGTATCCTCCTGGTAAACATCATATCTCCGGATTGGCGGCAGCCTTCAAAAGCCTGCCCTTGCCAGGGGATGTAAACGGTTACAGGCTTCATTATCATGCACAGGATATCCTCTGGATAGACGCAACCACGGATCAGATGTGGAACTGTTTCACCAATCCATTTAGCTCCTCGGCCAGGCCCAAGAGCCTCTTCGAGGTGGAAGAGGTCTTCTCTGCCGCATTGGCCACGATATTGACCGCTTCCCCAAGTCCCTGAAGCTGCCTTACGGAATCACTGGTTACGGATGCACTTTCTTGGGATCTACGGCTTATTTCGTTGACAGCTGCGGCATTTTGTTCCATGGCCTTCGATACATCCTCGGATATGGCCTTGACCGGATCAACCATGTCATTGATTCGGCCTATAGCTTCCACAGATGCCCTTACCCGTTCCCTGAGCTCCTGCATATTGGCAACGATCTTGTCTGCGGCCCCACCTGCCTGATGGGCCAAATCCTTTACCTCACCGGCCACCACAGCGAACCCTTTGCCTGCCTCGCCTGCCCTGGCTGCCTCAATGGTAGCATTCAAGGCGAGGAGATTGGTTTGCTCGGCAATGGTCCGGATAAATTTCATCACCTCTTCGATACGTACGAAATGCCTGTTCAGTTCGCTTATGGTCTCCGAGGCATTATCAACCTGCCCCCCGATCTCCTCGATCATGTTAACCGTGAGGATTGAACTCTGCGCCACTTCCTTTACTGTTGCCGTAACCTCTTCGTTGGCAGATGCCAAGGATGCCATGCTCTCTTCATTTTTTGAACTGGCAATGGCTATCTCCTCTGCCTGGGCACTGGCCTCCGTGGCACTGCTGGCTGTCTGGTAGGCCACCTCTTCAAGATGCTCGCCTGTTTTCTTCAGGGAAGAGGACTGATTCATCATGTTTGTGATAAGCAGCTTAAGCTGCTTTATGGTCTTGTTGGTGGCCTCTGCAAGCTGCCCCATTTCGTCGTTATGCCGTCTTGGCACCAATGTACGCAGATCCCCCCTTGCAACCTTTTCGAGAACCGAAAGTTCCTCCTGTAGCGGTTTTAAAAAAACACCCTTCATCAAGAGCCATATAATGGCAGCAATTGCCATGAAGGATACAGCGCCTAGGGTACCCACGTGTATGATCGTATCGTGCTGGGCCTTTATGAAGGGGGTCAAATCCGTCAAGGTTACATATACTCCGGCCGTGCTGCCATCATAGTTTCTTATAGGGGAGGCAACGACCATGGTACGGGCAACTTGCCGCATGACAAGATGGTTAGAGGCGCTGTCCAGGAACTGTTTGTCTACAAGGGTACCTATCCGGCCCTTGAAGGTGGAAAAGATTAGATCATACCCATCAAATCTGGCATCATCCCTGGAGGTGTCAAGCAACTTTATCCTTTTATTGTGTTTTCTGAAAAGGATCGCCTCCTGGCCATACTTTTTGGCTACTGCCCTGACCAGGTTCTTCAGATTGCTCATCACCTCGACACTGCCAACGACCTCCCCGAATTCATCTCGAATAGGGGCTATCCCCCTGATCGCAAGCCCAGCCCTACCAGCCTCTATACCGACTACAGGCTTGCCGGTCTTTATAGTATCCAAAACCGACTGACGGAAAGAGGACAGGTCATCCCCATTTTTCCCAGGCTTCCAGACCCTGAGGAAGGACCTTGCAGGAGGCACGTGTACATGCACCTTGATGGGGTTTTGTGGATTGGCATTGTTTAGTTTCTTCCAGAGCGGGATGAAAATCGAACCAAGCCACTTCTTGTCACCGGTCTTGAGGGCCAATGGCACCCCGTGGAGCTGTGAAAACATGATGGCCTGCCTCAGATATTCCCCAGCCATCTGGTTGATTTCCTGCTCCAATGCAAGTTGTCTTTCCTTTACCTTCGCAACGAGCAGATCCCTCTGTTTCTCTACGATGGATATCGTCTGCAAGGTTGAAACGGTTAAGACCATCCCGATGACCAAAAGGACCGTGGTAATCAGCTTGATACCTATGGGCAGATCCAATAGCCGGTTCAGGATACCGTTTGAATGGGGGTGATTGTTCGAGGGGGTCCTGGATTCTCCAATAAGACTTTTTTTCATAAAGACACTCCAACCTTCCACAAGGATATGTTTTATTTAATCGGTTGAAGCGATGCTAGACTTAAACTTTTTGCTTATTGGATAGGAGTGTTCAGGAAGAATCTAGGCATCCCTTTTAGGCAACCATTCGCATTCTTCAGCTAGGCCCCTAAGGAAGGCCCTGTCAACTGGTAAGTATGAACAGTTATCTTCCAAAATGGGTCAGAAAAGATCTATTTGACGGCACCTTGAAGATTTAGGGCCAGGCCGTCTCCCCTTATGGTCAATAGGCTCGATGGTGGCAGGCACTATGTGGCCATATTCACCATCAAATCCTGGTCTAATACGGACATTGCCTTCACGCATGGCCCCTATTGCAGCAAGTACTTCTGCTGGCACTACGGATGACAATTCCTCCTTAGTCTTCCAAAGCAATATGTCTAGTTCCGGTCCTGCAAGCTCGATCAGCCGCAGGTACTCCCTATGGACCCTTTTGGTAATGGTCTTTACCCCGAAGATGGCGGCCAGTATCTCCTCAAGGGGAATGAGATGCACACAAGGCCTTGCCCCGGGCGGCACAAAACCTTCCGGTCTGTCGGACAATTCTTCCACCCTATGGAGCACCCCGATGGTAACGGGCTTGCCACAGGCCGGACACAACCCTTGTTTTTTTAATGTTTCGGTAGGCTTTAAGCAGACCTTGCAGGCCCTGTGTCCATCATAGTGATATTTTCCCTCCTCTGGGAAGAACTCTATGGTTCCTTCAAAACCAGGTTTGTCCTTTTTGATGGCAGAAATGATATCCTTGTAGGTTGGCTGGCAAGAAAAGATATTGGCCTCCCTTCCCAACCTGGATGGGGAATGGGCATCCGAATTTGAAACAAGGGTATACCTGTCCAGGCATGAAAGGCGCCAGTTCATTTGCGGATCAGAGGAAAGCCCGGTTTCAAGGGCATATATATGACAGGACTGTTCTTCGAAGCATTCCTCCAGCTTGTCAAAGCCGGATTTGGCACCGAACAACGAAAACCAAGGGGTCCAGATATGGGCAGGCAGAACAAGGCAATCGGCTGAACAGTCCATTACGATACGGACCAGTTCCTTTACAGGAAATCCGAAGATCGGCCTTCCATCGGAGGTAATATTACCTATAGCATCGAGACGTTTTTGAATCTCCTCTACGGTTTCAAAGTCTGGGGCAAAGATACACGTATGGATCCTACGATTACGTCCTGCCTGGGTAAATATGTTTGCGACCTCGGCAGTCAAGATGAACCTGGTACCCTCCGGATCCCCTTTACATACATAGAATCCGTTGCCGTCAGGTTCCAGCTCCTTCTTGAGTTCTTCGAGATATCCTGGAT
>WFZW01000081.1 GCA_015489365.1 Deltaproteobacteria bacterium
GATAAAGGTGCTGTCCAAGAGACACCAGGTAAAGGACTTTTCCATATTGGTAAACTGGGCCAACTCCCAGAAAGAGGCTGAAAACGTATACAAACAACTCTCCATGGTGGCTGACCGATTTCTTGGGCTACTGTCCCTGGACTTCCTTGGTTACATCCCCAAGGATTCCAATGTATCCAGGTCGGTCAGATATCAAAAGGCCCTGCTGGAAATACATCCGGGATCAAAGGCCAGCCGGGGCTTTGAAAGATTGGCTAAAAACATACTTAACGACAGGTGTAAAACAAATGTTGACGGGAACATCAAATTTTTCTGGGAACATCTTCTCAAATCCTGATGGCATTATGACACGCAACACGAATCCTAAAATAAGGGATTACACAGCGGAATTCTTCGGAACCGGGCAACCCCTGTCGCGGGAGAAGAGGGAGGAGTTGATACTGCGTTATGCCCCGCTGGTAAAATATGTTGCAGGCAGGCTTGCCATGAAACTACCTCCACATGTGATGCCCGATGACCTTATCAGTGCCGGGGTAATAGGACTCATGGACGCCATCGAAAAATTCGACCCTGCCAAAAAGATCCGTTTCAAGACCTATGCGGAATTTCGAATTAGGGGGGCCATGCTCGATGAGCTGCGCTCCATGGACTGGGTCCCCAGATCGATCAGAAAAAAGGCAAGCGAGTTAGAAAAGACCTTTGAAAAACTCCAGAAGGATCTTGGACGCCCGCCGGAAGACGAGGAACTGGCAAAGGCGATGGGACTCAGTATGGAAAAATACTACCAACTTCTGGACAAAACCCGCAATATTTCCTTCCTGGATATCGATGTAATAAGGAAGAGAATGCCGGACAGTAGTGACGACGACCTCTTCGATCTCATTGCAGATGACGGTGAGAGTGATCCGTTCGCAAGGATGAATCTCCAGGAGGTCAAGGAAATACTGATCAAGAGCATTAAGGCCCTCCCTGAAAAGGAAAGACTCGTAGTATCACTCTACTACTATGAACAACTGACCATGAGGGAGATCGGGGAGATAATGGGTTATACTGAGTCAAGAATTTCCCAGATGCATACAAAGGCGATGTTGAAATTGAGGGCCGATCTGGCCTCCATAGGAGATGAACACAAGGGACGGCTTCTCACGTAGGCCTTCTATTGCCAGGCCACCTGCCTCCCCCGGCCGCCACATAGGAGTATGGATGGTACATGCCCACGGTAGAATCCGGAACAAACCATTCTTGAATACCAAGTGGATATATTGGGCCATGTCCCATGAGAAGTGACTTAAACTTTTTTACGGCTATTCCGATAAACTCTTTAAGAAGGGCCGAACAAACCGCTCAAACTTTCATACGGCCCAGATCTTGAAGCCACACCCCTGGATGGATATGGGCCACATGTCCATGCCCGGTGATTACGCGTATCAGGTGAACAGGCTACGTGAATTTTTATTCAGGAGGAAACCATGGCAGTGGACTATAATATGAATGTATTGATAGTAGACGATTTTGCCACCATGCGCAGAATCGTTAAAAATATTCTTACCCAGATCGGATTTAAAAACTTCTTAGAGGCAGACGATGGTTCGGTTGCCTGGGATATCCTACAGAAACAGCCTGTGGATTTCATCGTATCGGATTGGAACATGCCCAAGATGACTGGGATCGAACTGCTAAAAAAGGTAAGGGCCGATGATAGATTAAAGGACCTACCATTTTTGATGGTTACTGCCGAGGCCCAAAAAGAAAACATAGTAGAGGCAGTAAAGGCAAGGGTAAGCAATTATATTGTAAAACCTTTCACCCCTGAAACGCTAAGTGAAAAGATCGATAAAATCTTCGGCTGAATAACAACCCGGGCCTTATTCCAGATTAAGGTGCCTGGGCATGGGGAATGATGGGGAGATAATCCCAGATTGTCCACCAATGGGTAGTCGATAGTGACATGCAAATAGAAGAACGCACAGGCCCAAAAAACGAGCCAGACCAGAATGGACAGGACCCATCGGCCTCAAGGAATGAGGCTCCATCCGTAAACACGGGTAAAGACCCTGCCTCGCCCCCCTCTAGCGGTGCCATTAATCAAACCTCACAGGATTCAGAAAGCCACCCCCATGAAGATGCCATGAAGAACCATGGTGGAGTACAGGGGCATGATCAGGGGAAAACCAGGCAGGATGCACCATCATTCCTGGATTCGGATGATGAGATTGGCATCACCATCACCGATGATGAATTGTGGGAGGATACAGATGGGCTGGACGAGGTACCCCTTTTCGATGAAGAGGAGCTGATAGGGGATGGTCCGGCCGAAGATGAACAGGCCGCCACTAAAATCGAAGATGATGCAGCCCGGAACATGGCAGATAGGGAACAAGGCCAGCCAGGCTCAGTAAGGCCTGATAGTTCATCGGGAAGAACAAGTGATGAAAATGAACGGCCAGGGGATGTAAGCGCAGAAGGTGAGCCTGTCCAGTCTGATGAACCAGTGGCTGACGATCTATTCACCTTTCCACCATGGCTCACATGGGTAATCTCAGGCATCGGTTTCGTATTTATCATCGCAGGCATTCTGGTCTTGTGGGAGCTTGCTGGCCCCTATCTTAGGGGAGAGGCAACCGATGTTGCAGTGGCAGGGGACACCTCTGGTGTCTCAAGGCAGAAAGCCGATATCGTGCAGAGCGATGAAGGCAGTTCCAACGGGTCCAAAGACCACGGGAACACTCTGCAATCAAAGTGGCCTTCCAGGGGGATCGAGGCCATCGATCTAGCCCCCTTTCTGATCCCGGCCCAGCGGGAAGGGGAACTGGTATTCTTCAAGTTAAAGGTTGAATTGATCGTACCGGATGCAACAACAAAACATGCATTGAAAAAAAAAGAGGCATGGGTGCGAGATATAATTTACACCCAATTAAAAGGAATCGATGTAAACCCTGGCGAAAAGGGCAATATACTCTTAAAATATAGGAGGCCTTTACTCAAAAAACTAAACAAGAGGCTTTCACCGCTTGAAATCCAAGATATACGGATCATGGGATTTTTATTGAAATAACAAATGGCTTATGACGACATAAAACAGTTGAGTTCTGTGCGGCCTACACAACCTGTAAGCGTACGGCCAAGGCACGTAAGAAGGGGACCCAAAAAGAAAAGGCAAGGACAAAACAGGGACAGGAACAGGGATAACGACAAGGACCGGCTCACCTTGAAAGGCCTAGAGGAGACATTTGACCTTACCGAACAGATCGATACAAAATCATCCCTTGAGCCAAGGTCCTCTAGAAAAAAGATTGATATCAGGGTCTGATTTGATTTTCAGTGACTTCTCATCCATCCTTGCAGGAATACAATTAGCTGTCGATGCGATCCTCTTCATTCTCATCCTTTTCCTTTACAGGAAGATAGGGGCCTTTGACCAGGCAAGGCTTGCTAAGACCTTAAAGGCACTGGGAAAGGCCCAAAAATTATGCCATGATCTCGAAAAAAACGTCGAGGAAAAGGCACGACTGGTTGAGGAAATCTCTGAACTTGTCAAGACAAGGCCTGCCACAAATTCGGGTGGTGCATCGAAGGCCCCTGGAAACCAAGAAAACAGAACCCGAAAGCTGGCATTAAAACTTTGGAAAGAGGGTATGAGCATAGAGAAGATAACCAGGGAAACCGGTCTTCAGCCAGGTGAAATAGAACTTCTTACAGGCCTTTCCAAATGTTCCCATGAAGATCCAGGTCATTGAACCATTCTCTGGTATCGATAACCACTTTGCCCAATTCATACGCAGACTATCTGGAGCCGCCCCGGGAGATGGCCTAGAAATCGCTGCTAGGCTCGTAAGCCATCATACCCGCCTTGGAAATACCTGCATCGATCTCAGTAAACTTTCAGGAAAGATGCTCGTCGTCGAATCGGCTGATGAAAGAGAAGGGATCAGATGCCCTAGTTATGACGCCTGGCTTCGGGAATTAAAAATCAGCAGGTGTGTAGGTACCCCTGGTGAGGCATCTCCCCTCATTTTGAATCCACCTTTTCTATACTTGAACAGGTACTGGGCCTATGAAGAATCGGTAGCAGAATTTGTACTTGAAAGATGCGGAATTAATTGGTCGTCGATTCCAAAAGAGAGGCTTAAAGAGCCCTTCTATAGGCTTTTCCCCATCAAGAATGGAGAGATGAACTGGCAGGCCGTGGCAGCATTGTCCGCCCTGGGGAGCCGTATTTCCATAATAAATGGCGGACCAGGCACGGGAAAGACCACAACGGTGGTGAAGATCCTGGCACTGTTCATGGAGGTTTTCGGGTATAAGGATCCTAAGATCCTATTGGCTGCCCCAACAGGGAAGGCGGCCTCCAGGCTTGGTAGCGCCATAGTCGAGGGCAAGGGGCAACTCGAGTTAGCCTCCCGCCTGATCGACAGGATACCTTCGGATGCAATAACTATACACCGTCTCCTTGGTGCAGGCAGGCATCGAATGTTTTTCAACAAGAACAATCCACTCTCTGCCGATCTGGTAGTCATCGATGAGGCGTCGATGGTGGACCTTCCTCTGATGGCACACTTGATGGAGGCAATACCTTCAAATTGTAGGTTAATACTGCTTGGAGATAAAGACCAATTGACATCTGTACAGCCTGGCTCTGTATTCAGTGATATCTGTCAGGCTGGCAGCAATGCCTTTTCCCCTGCCTTTATAAGGATGGCAAAGGAACTTACAGATACGTCCGACATGACATCAGCAGAGGAAAATGTCCCGCTCCAAGACAATCTCACCACCCTCATCAAAAATTACCGTTTCGATGAAGGCAGCCCTATCCAGGGGCTTAGTAAGGCCGTAAAGGAAAAGGATTACGAAAGGGCGTTAGAAATAATAAATACTGCCAATGCCGAGCAGCTAAGATGGAAAGACCTTTCCCAAAGCCCCCTCAGGGAAACCATCTGGAAACTTGTTGAGACGATCCACAGGCATTACCTGCAGTCCATACCTGAAAGGGACCCTGTAAAGGCGCTATCCGCCTTGGGGAAACTTGGTGTCCTATGCGCGACAAGATCTGGTTTCTTGGGTACAGAAAGGATCAACCACCTGGTTGAACAAAGGTTTTTGGGCAGGCACCCTGCAAGACACTCGGCCTACCCTGGGCGGCCTATCATGATCACCACCAATGATTACAACAGGATGCTATTTAACGGCGATTCTGGTGTTATCCTCGAACAGGATGGGGGATTATGGGCCTTTTTTCAGGGAGAAAAGGAAATACGCAGGTTTTCCATTGCAGACCTACCTGAACACCGAAGTGCCTACGCGATGACCGTGCACAAGAGCCAAGGGTCTGAATTCGATACGGTACTGCTGGTATTGCCTGAAAGGATCAATCCCGTATTGTCCAGGCAGATGATGTATACAGCTATCACTAGGGCAAGAAAAAGGCTTGAGATATGGGGAACCAGGGAGATACTGATCCATGCCCTGAAATCTACCACCACACGCACATCGGGTCTCAAGGCCAGACTTTCATCCCTGTCTGACCATTTGAACAGGTCATCCTAAACCACTTCCCCTCTATGCCTACCAAATCCCCCTGAGCCCCAATGCCTTCCTGATACCATCTACCCTTCGTTCCAGATCGGTTCTCCAATGGGCATGAATCCTTGCGCTCGGAGGCGTTATAAGCTCTGGAAGACCGTATACGAGCCGTCCCGTGGCGTGGCTGGCCTCGATTACGGCCTCTATTGAACGGGCACCGAACTTATACTTTGCCACCAGCAGTCGCAGCAGCAGGCCAGAGGTCTTTCTTGCCGCCTTGCGCCAATGATTGTTCATCTGATGAGAGATGATAAATGCCCTCTTTAACAATACCCTCTTGAGCTCATCCAGATCGGCATCCGAGGCCGAATCCCTGAAGAGATCCTCTGGTATCCCTATCCCATCGATGTCCACTACCACCCTGAGCCGACTCATGAAATCCGGGATCTTAAGCCCCTTCACCTGCTTGGCAAACACGGGATCGCTGCAATGCAATATGGCCTCCAAGGAATCATAGGAATCCTTGACCCCACCAGCAAACACGAACATTGATCTGCCAATATAGCGCGGTATACCATGAACATAGGTCACGCCATCCTGCATGGATGGCAAAAAGTATCGCAGATAACCGAATTCCTGGTCCCTGTAAGGACAATCGAATTCATCCCAGAAGGCTATCGGTACCTTTCCCTTTGCAACAGAGGCCCGGACAAGATCGATTGCAGAGTTTATCTCTTCCGGACCAGAAAACTGGGTTAGGTTGAACTCGAAGAATTCAAAGGGATTGAGATCATATTTTTTGGAAATAACCTTTGCCACTTCCTTCACGGCAAAGGATTTACCAGAACCCGGCGGACCGAACACCCCGATGCAAAGCGGCCTGTTGAAACTTTCCTTGGACACATAACTATCCATAACCCGCTGAAGGGTTACTACAGGTGCAATCTCTGCGGGATCCGTTGTCCTGAGATTGCCTATCTGAAACAACCTCAGGCCGCAAAATCCCTTCTTGAGATTCACCTCGTCCTTCAACTGCTTGAGTACAGAAAGGATTATACCCACGTATCCTGGTGGGCTGCCTGAAACGATGCGTCTTTTTTTACGGGCCATGACATTGGAACCAGAAAAAAATGCCCTGAAAGCCCTCTTCCTGTCCTCGTTCCAACTCTGGCATGAAACCGCCTCGAGTGTCTTTTCAAACTCGGGTGTAATACCTGGTAATTCGAAGAAGCAAGGATCTTCGCGTGATTCAATAAAGGAACAAGGACCCTTGCCCGGAAGGGTCGATGAAAAATTCAGGTTTGGAAACTCCAGGCTGCCATTGAAATAATACCCTCGCTGCCTTAACAGGTGCCAATTCATCAAGACGCGCTTGGAAAAATCGAAAAAATATCCACGATCCTTGACAGGAATACTTCCAAAGCGCAGGCAGTCTATCGTTATCATGGCAGTAACTAGGCTATCATAACATGGTACAGACCCTCCACGTTTTGCGCTGCCCTTTTCCGGCAGGCTGCCATCCCTGTGCCTGAACATACTTATTTCAGGACCTACATAAAGGATCCCATGGGGAAACATCTCAACGATAATGTGGCATCTGAACCGGCCTTCTCCCTCATCCCATAGACCCACCTCGTGTGACATCAGGGCCCTTAGTGTCATGGCCACCACCGACTCCCAGACTATGGCACTATCCATCTCCATCCGTGTAGTTTCCAGGTCAGAAAGCCTGCAAAAAAGCAAAAACCTCTGCCCGAACTGCTTTGCCCAATCCTCCCAGTGGGCAGCGGTAATTCCCAACGCCACGGCCCATGCCCCTGGATTCATCTCCTTGAGAAGTCCGGCCACCTGTGGAGGGCTGCCACCATCATCTATGATCACGATCCCGTCGTTACCACCGAGCACCTCTCGTTTGTCCCGATCCATTTCCAGTTGGTCAGGCCTCTGTGCCCTACCCCCGGGAGGAAGTATCTGATGCACCATAAACCAACCATGATGTTCGTCTGCCAGGGATATCTCCCTTCTCTTAAAAAGTTGGAATATGTCCCTTTGTCTTCCATAGGCAATGGTATTTACCCTAGGTGTAAGTTCAGTAGATACGAGAAAGGAGGAGAGCCAGGTCAAACACTGCTCCAGACGTCCTTCTTCAACTGAAACATCACCTGCCAACAACTCGATGGAATCCCCTGGATCGTAACCATAGGCAGGAAGGCTTCCCTGCGCCAGAAGGCTTACCTCTTTCAAGGGCAGGTTGGTAATCCTGGCCCTTGACCCCAAAAGTGCCAACTTCAGATCCGACATGACTCCCTCCCTACACATACAAACCTTCATGGAATCCGTCTCCCGGCATGTATGAAGGCTTTATCTAAACTTCCATGCGGCCTGTACCTTGGTGTCGCACCCCCCCAATACATGAAGATACAGCCCATAGACTCTGTATTTTCACGGTAATCACCTTTTTTCTTATATTGGGGCAACTGCTTACCGTGTTTACCTACTTTATCTAGAGAACTTGATGCTGTGCATAATTTGGGACTCAAACTCTTTGGAACACAGCAACAGGCCCGCTTTATCCATCACCTGTTGATGTGGTACTTTATCCTGTACGCCTTTACCCACATTTACATATTATCAGAAAACCCCAAGGGCTCATATCATCTATATTCAACGGTACAAGTTTAAATCCCACAATGCATGAACCCGAATTATGCACTTCAAATGCCAAATAAATAGAATTGTATTTAAAGTACAAGGGATTACAGACAAATTGGTCCCCTCTTTGATTCACCCAAAAGATGTATTAATATCTCAACAAAATCATTCGGCATTTGAAGCTGGAGAAAACATCACCTTTTGGATGAACAAAATGCCCGGCTGATTTGCAGCTAACCATTAGATTACTCGATTAAAACTCTTTTTCTCGGGCACTTGAAGTGCATAATTTGGGATTATGGATTTAAACCGTATGTCGCACCTGCATATGGGGCTCAATTTTAAAAGACCGTTGATACGGCCTTGCTTCATAGCAGCAAGTGATCCATGAAGTTTATATAAAGAAGACTCGTGTTCGGTATCTATAGATTTATTCTTGCAACAATGGTACTTATGGCCCACTTGGCTAGCCCTTTTCAAGATTGGAC
>WFZW01000082.1 GCA_015489365.1 Deltaproteobacteria bacterium
CCCTATACCTACTTGAGCCTTCCGTATGGTAAAAAGTTCGGCCTATCCCTTGCCATCAATATGCCTTATGGCCTTGAGACCCAGTGGCATCCTGACTGGGCAGGGAAATATTATGCCGTTGATACAGATCTCAAATGTCTCTTCTTGACACCATCTATCTCTTTTAGGCCTGTAAGCTGGTTATCCCTTGGGGCCGGGGCCCAGATAGTAAGGGCAGAGGCAGAGATGAAAAGATCGGTTACCCCCCTGGTCCAGGGACTGCGAACCAGACTGACCGGGAAGGACTGGGGCAAGGGATACGTCCTATCTGTGCTGGCTACCCCTGGGCATGGGCTAAGTCTTGGGATGGTATTTCGCTCCCAGGTAATCCTGGACCTTGATGGGCATGCTGAATACAACCTGCACCTACCCGGGTTTTATAGATCCCACATGACCTTGCCGCTAACCCTTCCGGCATCCTTGTCCATAGGAATTACATCCAGGAATATAAGGGCATGGACGTTATCCGCCGATCTCTTGTATACCTGGTGGTCCTCCTACGACTCGCTAGACTTCTACTACCGAAAGGCCCCCGGTACCGGAAGACCTGCCACGATAAGCATTCCCAAGGACTGGGACAATGTCTACTCGCTCCGCTTTGGTGCTCAATATTCCTTGAATCCCAACTGGCGGCTGAGGGGTTCCTATGTATTTGATCCATCCCCCATCGATGACCGCTACAGGGACCCAAGCCTTCCTACCAATGACAGGCATATCTTCAGCATTGGTATCGGCTATACAAGGAGGCATCTCGGCCTGGACGCTGCCTATTCCTATGTAAGGATCGAAAACAGTAGGCCGTCACCGGCCACCCCCGTGCTGAAGGGGACCTACAAGGGAGAGGCCCATGTGGTTAACTGCTCCGTAAGATGGGCATTCTAAGATGGATACAAAGGAAATCTCGACCATCCCCAGACTTCTCAAAGAATCCGCAGAGGTATATCCAGATCGCCCGGCCCTCATAGCCAGGGACAGGGGCAAAGACCGTATCGTTACCTATGGGCAGCTTTCCCAGATCGTCATGCGTATGGCACAGGGACTTGCAAGTCTTGGTGTAAGATACGGTGAAAGGATTGCGATACTTGGTCCCAACTCGCCTGAATGGGCCCAGGCATACCTGGCAATTACCCTGGCAGGCGGGGTATGTGTACCGATTGATTCCCTGTTGAGCCCAAACGAGATACGCCACCTCCTCTTCGATGCAGAAGCCCGTATTGCGTTCGTCGCCTCCAAATTCCTAGACACGGTGCTGGACAACCCCAGGGGGTTTCCTGGACCCGACCATGTCATCTTGTTAAACCATGGAGAAAAAGGCAACCATCCTGGCACAATGAGCCTGGAAGACCTAATGGCAAAGGGTGGGAAGAAAGGGACCACCCTGCCCGAAGGGCTGGGGCCGCAAGATCTAGCTGCAATTATATATACATCAGGCACCACGGGAAATCCAAAGGGTGTTATGCTTACCCATGGAAACATAATCTCCGACGTGGAGGCCTGTCGCAGGGCGATACGGATCGAGGAAGAAAGATTCCTATCGGTTCTCCCCCTGCACCATACCTTTGAATGCACTGCAGGATTCTTATTGCCCCTGCGCACCGGGTGCACTGTCACCTTTGCCAGGAGTCTTAAGTCCAGGGACATACTGGAGGATCTTAAGGCCTCTAGGGCAACGGTCATGCTAGGGGTGCCACTCCTATTCCAAAAGATGCTCGAGGGTATGGTAAGGGCAATCGACCGCAGGCCCTACCTGCAAAGGGGGGCCTTTAAAAGTATGTTGAAGATCGTAAGGACCTGGGAAAAGTTTGGCCGACCTTACCTTGGCAGAAAGATCTTCAAGGGACTAAGGGAAAGGGCGGGCCTTGGCACCCTGAAGTACCTGGTGGTTGGAGGGGCACCGCTCATGCCTCACATACCAAGGGGATTTAGAAGGCTTGGATTTACCATGCTCCAGGGATACGGCCTCACCGAGGCGAGCCCGGTCCTTACATTGAATCCCCCGGAAAGTCCGCTTGATAGTAGCGTAGGGATACCGCTTCCAGGGGTACAGGTAAGGATAATAGAGCCTGATGAAGATGGAACAGGCGAATTGGCCTTCAAGGGCCCTATGATAATGAAGGGTTATTATAAAAATCCAGAGGCCACACGGCATGTGCTCGATGAGGATGGTTGGCTTAAGACCGGGGACCTGGGCTACCAAGATAAAAACGGCTATGTGTACATATCCGGCAGGGCCAAGAATCTCATTGTGTCACCGGCAGGCAAGAACATTTATCCGGAGGAAATCGAGGCAGAGCTCAACCGTAGCATCTTCATATTGGAAAGCATGGTATACGGCAAGCGGGCGAACGATACCGGCGAAGAGGTCTGCGCCTTGATTGTCCCAGACTACAGGATGATTGGCAAACGTTATCCAGGCGGTCACCTGGAGGACTTTGAGATAGAAAGGATCATTTCCAGGGAGGTCCGGGCAGTGAACAAGCAGATGGCCTCTTTTAAAAAGATAAAATCATTTAAGATCGTAAACGAGGAATTCCCCAAGACCTCTACCAGGAAGATAAAAAGACACCTGATGCAGGTGTGACAGGTCCATCATGCCCCAAGATATATATTCCTCCCTCAATCCCGCCCAACTTGAGGCTGTAAGGCATGAGGGAGGTCCGCTTATGGTGATTGCCGGCCCTGGCACTGGCAAGACCAGGGTATTGACCAGCCGTATTGCCTACCTGATCACGGTTCGAAGGATTCACCCTGAGAAAATACTGGCCATTACGTTTACAAACCAGGCTGCCGCAGAGATCCTAAGACGTATATCCAAATTTTCATGTAGTCCGCACCCTGACTCCGCACCCTTGGATATGAAAACGCAACCCTTAGCCGAGGGGCATCTTCACGACAAAGGGGCAGTGAGACAGCACCACCATAATGCCCCTACGGTAGCCACCTTTCATGGTTGGGCACTATCATATCTCAAATCCCTGCCCGACGTACATATCAGGGCCCCGATAGACCAAGAGGACGCCATGGAGATAGTCAGGGAGGCTTGCCACCATCATGGATTCCCATTAGGCAAGGCAAGGAGGTATCAACAGGCCATTTCCAGAGCCAAGCAGCAATTCCCGGCTACCATGGAGGGTGAGGAGGAAGAAGCCAGGGCCGTTTTTGCATATTACCAGGACTACCTAGAAAGATTTAAGCTATGGGACTTTGACGATTTGATCCTTGAGGCCCTGCGGATGCTCAAGGATGATGAAAATGCCAAGATGTTCAGGCGTAAATATCCTTTTATCCTGATCGACGAATTCCAGGACGTAAGCCCGGCCCAATATCAATTGACCAGGGCAATGGCCAGCAACCACTCTGAAATCATGGTAATAGGTGATCCCAACCAGGCCATATATGGTTTCAGGATGGCCAGTCCCAGATTCTTGAAGGCATTTGCCCAGGACTTTCCGGATACAAGACGTATATATCTGAATGTGTCCTATCGATGCCCCCAGATCTTTCTGGATGCAGCAAGTGCTGTCCTCGAACCAAAGGGCGGACACCTGAGCGCCTCTACCGACACGGGGGCAAAGGTCCAGACGATATGCTTCAAGGACCCTGTCGGTGAGGCACGTTGGATCGCCTCTACCATAGAGAGGCTAGCAGGTGGAATGAGTTTCGATTCCATAAACGACGGTACTGCCCAGGGTACGGAATTTAGAAGTCTTTCAGACCTGGCGGTGCTATTTAGGGCCAAGCGTCTTGGGGAAGAGATAGCCCGGGCACTGGACAGGCGCGGCATTCCCTTTCAGGAGGCATCCCGGCCGGATCCTCTGTCCAGGGAGGACCTGCGTATGCTGTGGCGCATATATGAGATCCTTGGCAACCGGGCCGTGGAACACCACCTGGCAAGATTGCCCGGTGATCCTGCTACCTGGAAGACCCGAATCGAAAAGGTATCCCGTGAATACAAAGGAGCCGACCGCTCTGAAGTCTTGGAAAGGTTATTGGCTTTTTTGGAAATCGACCCTGGCGATCCTACAATCCAGGGTATCCTTGACAAGATAGCCGAAGGGCCCGAGGATCTACCGCTTTCGCTCATATGCCAGAAGGAAGCGGACCTTTTGATGACAAAGATAGAGGCGGTATCCCTACTTTCGCTCCATGCCTCCAAGGGCCTTGAGTTCCCCATAGTCTTCATCGCCGGCTGCGAAGACGGTATCATCCCTTGGCACGGCAGCGACCTGGAAGAGGAACGCAGGCTCTTCTACGTAGGTATTACCAGGGCATCGGAAAGACTCTTTATAACTTATGCCCAAAAGAGAACGATCTTCGGAAAGCCGGTCAGGGCAAAAAGAAGCCGTTTCATAGATGAAATACCCGCTGACAGGCTTGAAACGATAAAGACCAGGCCAAGGCCAAGACGGAGGCGACCTAGGCAAAAAAGCCTATTTTGAAAAAGGGATGCAAGAGGACCTTGCAGGCTCCACCACTTGGGTTTTAAGCATCCATATGGTAATAGTACCTGGAAGACGATTTCTCGTTAATGGCAAGGGGCATAGATATGGCGAGGATACATAAGGACGAAGTGGGGCATGTGGCAAGGCTGGCCAGGTTGACCTTTTCCCAGGAGGAGCTGGAGGGCCTGACCAATCAACTAAACGATATCCTGACCTATATAGGTAAGCTGGAAGAACTGGATACCGCGGAGATAGAACCTACCACCCATGCGCTCAAACTTACCAATTACTTCAGGAGGGATGAAAAGGGCCGGTCTCTGTCGGTTGATGAAGCCCTTTCTAACGCCCCTCAAAGGGAAAATGGCGCCTTCGTGGTACCAAGGATAATCTAGTACGCATACAATTAAAAAAAACAGCCTTAGCAGATACCCAGGATGACAAACCTAGTAGATCTTACGATAAGCTCACTCAGACAGCTTCTTGACCAAAGGGAGGTCTCGTCAGTAGAGGTGACCAGGGCCTACCTGGAGCGTATAGAGGCGATCGACCCCAAAATAAAGGCATACCTGACTGTCACGGGGCAACAGGCGATGGAGGCCGCCATGGCAGCGGATGAATATATGGCCTCTGGTAAAACCGCCCCCCTTACTGGTATACCTCTTGGGATAAAGGACGTCATATGTACCAAGGGGGTACCCACCACCTGTGCATCAAGGATGCTAGAGGGCTTCATTCCCCCTTACGATGCCACCTTGATGGAAAGGCTCAATGGCCAACATGCAATAATGTTAGGCAAGCTCAACATGGATGAATTTGCCATGGGTTCATCCACGGAAAATTCTGCATTTTTCCCCACGCACAATCCATGGGATCCAAAACGCATACCAGGCGGATCAAGCGGGGGATCGGCCGCAGCGGTGGCTGCCAGGCTCTGCGCAGGTTCCTTTGGTTCTGACACAGGGGGATCGATACGCCAACCCGCCTCACACTGCGGAGTGGTGGGAATAAAACCGACCTATGGCAGGATATCAAGGTTTGGCCTGATCGCCTTCGCCTCCTCCCTGGACCAGATAGGTCCCATCGCAAGGGACGTTACCGATTGCGCCATACTGTTGGAGGCCGCTTCAGGTCATGATCCCAAGGATTCCACATCGGTAAACAGACCAGTACCAAGCTATACCGGGGCATTGAAAGAGGGCCTGAAGGGCCTCAGAATAGGTATACCAAGGGAATACTTCATCCCTGGCATGGATCCGGAGGTGGAAGAGGCCATACGTAAAGGAGTCTCGGCCCTTGAAGGACAAGGTGCTGAAATAATAGATATAAGCCTGCCGCACACAGAATTTGCAGTGGCCACCTATTATATTATTGCACCGGCCGAGGCGTCCTCAAACCTGTCAAGGTATGACGGGGTAAAATATGGGTTCAGGGCAGAAGGCTACCGGGACCTCCTAGAAATGTACACTGCAACCCGTTCGACAGGATTTGGCCCAGAGGTTAAACGGCGTATCATGGTAGGAACCTACTGCCTGTCAGCAGGCTACTATGATGCGTATTATAAAAAGGCCTCCAAGGTCAGGACCCTTATTACTAGGGATTTCCAAGATGCCTTCGCAAGATGTGATTGCATAGCTGCGCCAGTGGCCCCTACCCCTGCCTTTAAACTTGGCGAGAAGAAAGACGATCCATTGCAGATGTACCTCTCAGATATATTTACCATCCCGGTAAATCTTGCAGGGATTCCCGGCATTTCGGTACCATGTGGCTTCAGCAGCGAAGGCCTACCCATAGGAATGCAACTTATGGCCGGCCATTTCCAGGAAGAGACGATCCTGAAGGTGGCCTACAACCTGGAACTGGCACTGGGTAAGATCAAGGATTGGCCAGAGATCTGAGGCGGCATCATGCAACGCCTGCCAATAAAACTTGCAACTGCCGGCATGAAACTAGCAAAGGAGGCATCGACCCCTGAGGGTCAGGTCCTTTGTGGTCCTGGCACCATGCTGACAGAAACACTCCTGCTCCGCCTTGCAAAGGCCGGTATCCATACGGTTACTGTAGAGGGTCATCCGGTGAGGATGCCTGGTGAAAAATCCCTCAACCAAAGATTGAACGAGCTCCATGAGCGTTTTACC
>WFZW01000083.1 GCA_015489365.1 Deltaproteobacteria bacterium
GAAATAAAACAGGCCATTGAGCTTCTAAGCACCATGGAAGACGAACGGGAAAGATACCGCCAGGTCATGAAGCTAAACATCATGATCACCAAGGCCAACATGATGCGAAGCCGCCCGATCAACCTGGAAGTAGACCAGGTCTATTACCGAAAGATCGTAGAGCGTGTAAAGGTCAGGAAGCGAAATTCCGAATAACACCCCGGCCTGAAACGAACTCTTCCCATATTATTTGGGTGGAAAGTATACCAAGGAATGCGGCATTGTCACGAAAACCAAGCCCGCCGCCCCTGCTGCACTTTTTAAGGAGCCTTTCGACCTTGATACCATCGAAGACTCCACAGGACTTGATGCCGTTCGGGTCCAGGTATTCATGAATCCTTGACACCCCCGGCTCTTCAAGAAAGCTTTCCTTGTTGGGGGCAAGATATGGCCTCTTGGGTCTTTCGGCAAATTCCGCAGGCAATAGTTCGGCAAAGGCCTTTCTCAATATATATTTTTCTCTCAGTCCCTTGAGCTTGTAGCTTGGAGGAATCATGGTGGCAAGCCGAGCGACCCCTGGATCAAGGAATGGATAGCGTCCCTCGACTGAATGTCCCATTGTCATTCGTTCCCCCTGGGAACTCAGAAGGTATTCCGATAGCAGGATCCGTGCCTCCAAAAACTGGGCCTGGTGAAGAGGATGCCATAGATGAAATTCACCAGGGACACATGCCTTAAGCTCATCCACTGGATCATATCCCTCCAGCTCTTCCATGAAGGATCGAGTGAAAAATCCCTGAAGCGCCCTGGTATTGTTCCAGGTGGGTAGGTGGGAATAGGCGAAGACATCGGTAGGAAGCAGATTTTTCCTGTAGAATGCGGCGAGCATCCTTCCGGCACGACTGGTGTCAACAGGGGCATGGGGATAAAGACGGTTCAGTAGGATGGGGCGGCAGGCGCTGTCCGGTTCCCTGGCCCAGAACCTCCTGATCTTGTCCTCCTTGAATATATCGTATCCCCCGAATAGTTCATCCGCCCCTTCGCCTGTAAGAACCACCTTGTACCCCTTCTGCTTCACAAGGCCGGACAACATGAACAGGGGGGCTGGGGCGGCCCTCAGCACAGGCCTTTCCGTATGCCACATTACATCGGGGAATACCCGGCCGATTTCGCGGTTTCGGACCCTTATGACATTGTGATTTACCCCTATGGCCTGGGCTAGCCTGGACTGAAATCCGGATTCATCGTAGGCTGAATCGGCAAAGGCAAGGGAGAAGGCCTCGATAGGGGTATCGGTCAACCTTTTCACCGTGGTGGCGATTATGGAGGAATCGACCCCTCCTGAAAGATATACCCCTACCGGCACATCCGCCCTGAGCCTGATTCTTGCTGCCTCTACGACCGCCTCTAGAACCCTTTGTTTCCATTCCTCCTCGGAAACTGAAAGATCCTCTTCGCCCCTTCTTGGAAACTTGAGGCACCAATACTGCTTTGGGCCTAAGAGGCCGGAGGTACTAACAGACATACAGCCTCCAGGCGGTATGGAGCAGATCTCCCTAAAAGGGGTCCTTGGCGAGATGACCGTCCAAAAGGTAAATAGCTGCGAGATGGCCATGGGATCGAACTCAAGGGATATGCCGGGTATCTCTGCCAAGGCCTTTACCTCGGAGGCAAAGGCAAACCGGCCACCATTATTCAAATAAAAAAGTGGACAAATACCGAAATGATCCCTTGCGAGAAAGAGTTCTTGTCGCCTTGAATCGAAGATGGCAAAGGCGAACTGACCGTTCAAATATTCCAGCATCTCCTGGCCGTATTCCTCGTACATATGCACCAGGACCTCGGTATCGGACCTGGTTCTGAAACGATGGCCACGACCTTCTAAAATATTCCTTAACTCCAGGTAGTTGAAGATCTCACCGTTGAACGTGATCCATATGGAGGCATCCTCATTTGCCATGGGCTGCTGTCCGGAGCCAGGATCAATGATGCTGAGCCGTACATGCCCCAGGGCCGCAGGGCCTTCCACGTGAAGGCCTGTTTCGTCAGGACCCCGGTGCCTAAGCTGCCTGCACATACCGTCAAGCAATACCTGCACCCCATTGGACATGGTTTGTCCATCTAGGTTAAAGAGACCACATATCCCACACATGGCTACCTATCTAAAAAAATTCGTGTATATTTACAAGTCATTTCCGCCTCGTTACCATCGACACTGTTAGATCAAGGCGTTTTATTCTAAGCTTTATTAGTCCATGTATAGATAAGGGCGTATATGGACAAAGGCAAAATGTTCCCAGGCTGAGGTCTCTATTATCAGACCCCCGGCGGGTTCAAATGCCCGATCATCTCATGGCTTGTAAGATCAAATTTAAGGGGTGTAATGGTTATATAGCCCTTCTCAAGCCAAACACTGTCCACGTCTTCGTCCTGGCAGGCCGAAAGCTCCTCGCCTGCCTGCCAGTAATACACGTTTCCCCTTGGATCCACCCTCTTATCGAACCTTTCCATGAACCTGCATGTACCCTGCTTCGTAACCTTTACACCGGCTATCCGGTTTGCCGAGATGGCAGGAACATTGACATTTAATGCCCGCCCAACCAGTCTGTCACCCTCTCGGTAAAGCCACTCCACTACCTTACCTGCGAAATAGGCGGCAAAGCAGTAATCAGGGTCCCTGAAATCATTAACCGAGATGGCGACAGAACGTATGCCAAGGATAGCTGCCTCCGTGGCCGCAGAGACAGTACCTGAATAAAGAC
>WFZW01000084.1 GCA_015489365.1 Deltaproteobacteria bacterium
ACGCCGACAACAATGGATCCTATTCCAAGCATCCTGGCCGCTGTCAAGGCCACTGCTCCGGTACCCGTACAGATATCCAGTAGCCGATCACCGGCCTTGGCCCTGCTTTTTTTCAACAGGAATCTGCGTAGATACGCATTCTTGTCCTTGCTATGGAGGGCAATGATCCCATCATAAAAATGGGAGAAGAAATCATAGTACCTGCGACGCCACTTCCTAGATCTCTGCATATTGGAATACGTGTTCAACTTGATCCTTAAGGGTGGCCAGCCCTAAGGCCATTTGCCACTGCCATGAGTTCAGTTGCTTCATGTATCAAAACGGCCGTGGCAATGGTTATGAAGCCACCAACGCCGGCCGGAATAAGGATTGCTAACACAGTGATGGCAAATACGATGTTTTCAAGGCTGACCTGCTTCGCCTTTTTACCAAGATGCAGCGCCTCGATCAGTTTGTCCAGGTCATCCGCCATGAGGGCAATATCGGCCGCCTCAATCGCTGCATCACTTCCCGCTGCACCCATTGCTACCCCACATGTGGCGGCCGCAAGGGCAGGGGCATCATTGATTCCATCTCCAACCATAAGGACCGGGCCCTTTTTCATCAACCTATGGATGGCTTCTACCTTTTCGTCAGGCCTTAGACCGGCATGGACCTCGTCTATGTGAAGGCGTTCGGCAACGCGTTTGGCGGTTTCTATGTTATCCCCTGTGAGCATGACTGTCCATATACCCATGGCATGAAGCCTGGTGATAACATCCACGGCATCCTCACGGAGTGTATCCTGCAAGGCGAAAATGGCCCTTATACCATCTTCGTTACCAAGTAGTATCACTGTCTTGCCCTCGGCTTGTAGTCTTTTTACCCTCTTCGTCACGTCAATGGGTATGTTTCCCATTTCGGCAAAGAGGTCTGGATTCCCGATGTACCAGGTTCTACCGTTTATTTCTGCCTTGGCACCGGCACCGGTAAGGGCAGTGAAACCATTTGCCCTTGCAGGCCTTATGTGTTTCTCCTTGCCATAGTGGAGAACAGCCCTTGCAAGGGGATGTTCAGATAGTTGTTCTAGGCCTGTGGCTATTGACAACAGGGTATCCTCTTGACCATCCAACATGATTGCATCGGTGACCCTGGGACGGCCATGGGTTAGGGTTCCGGTCTTGTCAAAGGCAATAATCCTTATGATGCCAAGGTGTTCTAGATGGGCCCCTCCCTTGATGAGTATCCCGCGTTTGCCTGCCCCTGCAATACCTGCGGCCATGGCTATCGGAAGAGAGATGACGAGCGCGCAGGGGGCTGCGGCCACGAGCAATATTACTGCCCGTTGTGCCCATACGGACATATCCAGGCCGGCAAGCCAGGCAACCATTGCCATGAGTGCAGATGATGCCAAGACGGCCGGGCTATAGATGCGACCGAAACGCTCTATCCATTTTTGGGCCCGTCCCTTTTGTGTTTGTGCCTCTTCTACCAGATGTATTATGCGCGAAAGCGTGTTGTCTGCGAATCCTGCGGTGGCCCTTATCGTCAGGGAGCCTTGGCCATTGATACTGGCCGCAAAGACTCGCATACCCGTTTCCTTGTCCACTGGCACCGATTCCCCCGTTACAGCGGATTCGTCCAGACTTGAGGCACCATCGATGATTATGCCATCGGTCGGGACCGATTCCCCGGGACGAACGATGAATATGTCGCCAGGCCTGACCTCCTCTGCAGGTACGTTAACCTCTTTGCCATCGCGTAATAGCCTTGCCTGTTTGGGAGCAAGGTCCAACAGGGCACGGATGGCAGTTCTGGTCCGTGCAAAGGTATATTCCTCTATTCCCTCGGCAGCACCGTACAGTACCACAAGTGCCGCTGCCTCCTCCCACATACCCAGAATTCCTGATCCGGCCGTGGCCGCAATCATGAGCATCGATATGTTGACCTCATGATCCTTTACAAGTTCCTCAATGCCTTCTTGGGCCCAGTACCAGGCCCCTATGGGGATTGCAATCCAGTAAAGGAGGTCTTCTATAGGTCTGGATATGATGCCGAAAAGGATAAGTAAGAAGGAAGTGCCTGCGATGAGGCCGGCTATGATGGCATTGCGAAGCGGTGGAAAGGCCCACCAGGGACCTGTATAATCCCCATGGGAGCAACTACATGACACATTTAAACTCCTTTTTTTTGGTTTGCTGCAAGGGGCGATTTCCTGGGCACAGGGGTTTCGTGTCCCTAATAAGGGCTCGTGAGGCCTTCAGATCGAAAGCCAGCGACTTTTTAGGAGCCAAGCAAGGATCAGCCCTGATGCGAATGCAATGGCAAGGTTAAAGGCCAGTGCAATACCGAGCATCATGACTACCACAAACATATCTTCCCTCGAAGCCATGTCCCTTACCATTAATGACAGTTGTGCCCCGGCAAAGACCAGCAATACCCCTAATAGGGACAGAGGCAACAATTTCAGGATACTAATCAATGATTCGCCGAATAGCACGGCAAGGGCCAGGAATATTCCACCGATAATCATATTCGATCCCGCTGTCCTGGCGCCAAACCGGTAGTGGGCCGCTAGCCCTCCGGCCCCGTGGCACATCGGTATCCCTCCTGAAAAGAAGGAAAAAGTTGCTGCCAATCCCTGGCTCACCGATAGGCTCCTCCAGGTGACGCGCCATGCCCTTTTGCCAAAATAACTATGGGCAAGGTCCGTGTTTGCCATCACGGCATTTCCGATGGTCATTGGGAGTTGGGCCAGGACCAGCGGGGCGGCAAAATAAAAATCGTCAAGATGCGGCATGCCATAGGGGAGCAGGGCCGGCATATGGATGCCCGGCACTAGGTTGGCCCCGATGTCCGTCTTGCCTATCAGGGCACCTAGTGCCAGGCCAGCCCCTACTATGACGATGGCAGCCGGGGCCCTTTTGTTATCAATTAGCAAGAAGGTGAGCAGGAGGCCAACGCATCCTATTATTATACCAATGGGCACCGGTCCCAGGGCATCGAGGCCCAGATTCGGATCTGGACCGGTAAATAGTTTGAAGCCCTTTGTCATGAGGGTAACCCCCACCGAAAGTTGCACGCCCCGGATCACGCTCCTTGGGACCAAGTTGCCTATGGTTCGGATTGTTCCAGTAAGCCCCAGGGCAATCAACAAGAGTCCGATTTCCAGGTTGGCAGAAAGGATTTGGTTGGGTGCTATACCCAGAGTAATGGCATAGGCACCTATGACCTTCATGGGTTGAACCGGTATGGGTATATGGAAATAGATACCGGCCAGGATATAAAACAGCCCTATCGTAAAAAACACGCTGGTGGCCGACAGGCCGTTTAGGATGATCATTCCGATGGATAGCGGGAGCAGGGTTCCCAGGTCCCCAAGGGAACCTGCTATTTCCATCCTGTCGAACCTGAAATCCTTGATCGGTTACCCCCTTTTCGAATCCCTTTCAACCTTCGGGTGCCCCTGGTATTGGGCACGGACTACCTGCACAACACACCTCTTTATCATAGGCATTCAGTATCCTGAGTTCACGTTCCCGCTTCTCACTGGGGAAGGGCTTGAACCCGAGGCGTTTGGCAAGTCCTTCCGCCTCGGCTGGAGATGGGATGGCATCTAGCCCTTCCCCCAGCACCTTCCCATTGGAGGTGTCGAGCACCACAGCATCCTTGCCGTTTGTAACCACTGCCAAGGGTATCCGGTAGGCTGGCTCCAGGACCCTGGCCGCGGCTATCGCAGACCTCTCCCTCGTTACCAGGGAGCCAGGGCCATAGCGGATGATCATAAAACGTTTTCCCCTGTGCCGGACCACGAAATCTATGGTGGATTGAACGAAATTGTCCGCAAAGAGCGTATCAATGGTTTGCCTGGTCTCTATATCCGACTTGGGCCAACCCTTTTTTTCCACCAGGAACCTGGCGATTTTCTGGCGAAATCGTTCGTCATCGGTATCGATGATCTCCCCGCCGGTGATATAATCTATGCACGTTCCATATATCAGGTGGTGACTAGGGATGTCTGCCATGGTGCCTTCTCCTTTTACCTAGGAGATACTGCCTTTACCAGGGCTGTATTTCCTGCTCAGGGGGCTGGGCATACCGGTAGTCCGGGCTCGTGTACCTTTTCTGGGTAATTCCCAGGAGAAGCAGTCTTCTTCTTTATATTAATGTGCAATGAGGGAGTAAACAACAAGGCCAAGGCTCAATACCGTAGTTCCATAAAGGATGCCCCTGGTCCAGGGGCCTGTCTTGCCACGATTCTGCCAGTTACGCCAGTGTGCAAACCCCAGGAAGACAAAGGTAGCGGCCAGAAATACCCAGCGGTATCTTGCCATCCATATGGAAAAGGTGAAACTTCCCAGGCCGAAACCGGCCAGGACCAAGGGAAGCTGTCAACAAAATGCATAGGCCAAGGCCGAGATCAATGCCCCGCCGCTTGTCAGTTTTTCTTTCATTACTTCACCCAGTGCCTTGGTGACTGACCACCGATGCCCTTTTCATAGCGGCTCGATCACTCAAGGGTTGTTCTTCAGGTCATGGGGGCCGATTGTCCCCTGTGTATCCAGCAATCGTTCCATCCGGTCCTCTAGTTCCTTGAAGGTTATCGTACCTTGGTAACGATCTACTTCCTGGCCATCTCTTCCTATAAATATGGTAGTGGGAATTACCTTTACCTTGAATGTCCTTGCAATGCCATGGTCCTTCCCCACTGGGAAGGTCAGGTGATAGGTCTCTGCAAATTTTTTGATATCATTGTCCTTGTTGGATACAAAGATACCTAGAAGAAGGATGCCCTTTGATTTAAATTCCCGGTATGCCTTCTCCAGTGCAGGGGCCTCTACCTTACACTTCCATCACCAGTGCGTGCCCACGTGTATAACAACCGGGGTGCCCCTTAGGCTTGAAGACGAAAAGGTTTTGCCGTCTATGCTGGTAAAGGTGAATTCAGAGGCCGATGCCTGGGCAAGACCCAGCACAAAGGTGGCCAGGGAAAACAGGATAACTCTTCGTAAC
The DNA here is from genome assembly GCA_015489365.1 of Deltaproteobacteria bacterium. Classification (GTDB taxonomy): domain Bacteria; phylum Desulfobacterota; class Dissulfuribacteria; order Dissulfuribacterales; family QOAL01; genus S143-34. Next base: position 4,993 of record WFZW01000084.1, read on the forward strand.
AAATCATTTCTCCTTTCAGGTGCCTTGAAGTTCGAGTTTAATCTAATAAATCTAAACTTCCATGCGGCCCGTACCTTGGTGCCGCCCCCAATACATGAAGATACAGCCCATAGGCCCTGTATTTTCACGGTAAAGAATTAAATAATAGCGCTGTGACGATTTGTTCACCCTGGGCCCTCAAAACAGATGTTAATATCCTAAGACTACCACATTGTGGTGTCAAGGAGGCGGCATTTCTTGACAACCTATATGGTTTCGGGGGAATATTGACATGTATTTTTCCATGGCTAATCTGCCATAGCCTTTCCATGGCCAATATGCCGGTACCGCCCTGTATCCAGGCAGAAACGGCAGTGGGGATACGCCCTTTTCATATAGGATCAGGAGGTGAAAGGATGCTGTCTCGAGCCCATACTTCAATCGTATTCAAGGTATCTTTGATACTGTTTATGGCCGTTATTTCAACAGAGGCCGGGGCAGCCCCGTGGGAGGGCAGATTATTGCTGTCCATTAACCGGGATACCTTTTTGCCGGGTGATACAATGGAATTATCCGTTGGGGTCCGTGCCCCCGGTGAGCAGCAGGATGTGGCCGACGTATACCTTGCCATGGTGGTGCCAAGTGGGGATTTCTTTTGCTTTAAGAGGGATCTTACGGTGGCAGGGCCTGATATCCCCTATCCATTGGCCAAGGGATGGCAAGTAACCAACGTGCCAACCACCCCTGTCCTTGCCGTTACCATTCCGGAAGGGGCCTTGTCAGGCGACTACGCCTGGGGACTGGTCCTTGCCAAGGCAGGCGCTGATGTACTGGTTCCGGACAATTGGATAGCCAGTGCATCGATTAACTGGAAGATAGAAGACGCCAACGAGACCGGGGCAATTGAATATGCTGACAAACCCAGAGACCTGTCACCCTTGGTGAGTCAGGACCAACTCAATGAACTGGTAAGGGATAATACCGAGTTTGCCTTTGATCTCTATAGGCGGCTTCGTTTGGAGCAAGGTAATCTACTATTTTCTCCCTATAGTGTATCGCTTGCCTTGTCCATGGCCTATGCGGGTGCCAGGAACAAGACGGCCTCTCAGATGGCCTCTGCTCTGCATTTCGATACAGGCATAGGGGTTCATAGGGTATTTAATGCCCTGGATCTGGCCTTGGAATCCTCATGCGTCCAGCAAGATGATGACAACCAGACGAAGTTTTGTCTGGAGATCGCCAATTCGTTATGGGGCCAAAGGGGACACCATTTTCTGCAGGGATTCCTCAATATCCTTTCTGAAAATTATAGTGCAGGGATGCGGCTCGTCGATTTCAAGTCTGATCCGGAGGGCTCCAGGCAGCAGATCAATACATGGGTGGCATCAGAGACCTATAATAAAATACAGAACCTCATACCACCTGGTGCCATCGATCAGGCTACGAAGTTGATCCTTGCGAACGCAGTATACTTCAAGGCTGGATGGCTTTATCAATTCGATGAGGCAGCTACCCATAAGGGTAGATTCCATCTGGCAGACGGTCGTGAAGAGACGGTTTCCATGATGTCCCAGATCGGATGGTTCGATTATGGTGCAGGGACCGGCTATGAGCCCTACCAAGCGGTGGAGCTTCCATATTATGGCGGACGTGCATCTATGCTAATCCTGCTTCCCTATCCCAATGCATTCGACAGGTTCGAGAGGGATTTGAGCAGAAGACGATTGGACGAGATATTAGGTGGTCTTTCCCGTAAGAGGGTCAGGATCATCATGCCAAGGTTCCGGTTTGACTGGGGTTCAAAGTCCCTCCGGAATGCCTTGGAATCAATGGGTATGATATATGCGTTCAATCCCCGCCTAGCGGATTTTTCCGGTATGGACGGTGCAAAGGACCTCTTTATAAGTGACGTGTTTCACAAGGCGTTTATTGCCGTGGATGAAAAGGGCACCGAGGCTGCTGCTGCAACCGCAGTTACAATAGGACTTACCAGTGTTCCTTCAAATCCCTCTGTTGAAATCAATCTGAACCGACCTTTCATATTCATCATCCGGGACAATGTTACCGGAACCGTGTTATTTATAGGCAGGGTAAGTAATCCAGGATAATGGATTAAGTTGGAATTACACGGTCATGGTGGAAGACGGCCAGATGAACCTATCGATCTATCTTGTTGTTTGGCCCCTTTGCCTTTAAATAATTGTTTGACACGCCATATTATTCGGCACTAGATCATAAGTCGGTGAGGTGAGGGTATCTGGCCTTTTTTGTCTACATGTGGCCATACTACATGAGGATGCGATCCGGATATGAGTGTAGCACATGCGAGTATTATTAGAACAGGGACGGACAAGAAGTACTAGAGGGGTTCTAGCCTGATAGGACCCTGTGGATGGTATTTAATAGCTCGGGGATGGAATAGGGCTTCTGGAGGAATGGGAAACGCCTTTTCTTGATGATCGTCCATCGTGATTTTTCATCTGCATAGCCACTAGTCATGAGTATCTTCAATCCCCTATTTTTCTTGATCAATCTATCTGCAAGGTGCAGTCCGTTCCCGTCGGGAAGGACCACATCGCTAAATACAAGGTCAAAATTGTGGCCTTGTTTGTCAAATAATTCCAGGGCCTCCTTGATGGAATTGGCTGAGTAGACCCGGTAACCATTTTGAGCCAATCCTCCTGCTGCCATTTCCCTCACAAGTTTTTCGTCTTCAACAATAAGGATGCTCTCACCATTTCCCCTGGCTATTACAGATGCCATTTTTTTCTTACGCTTGTCCTGTAATTGCTCAGATACGGCAGGTAGGTAGATCCTGAAGGAGGAACCATGGCCTGGTTCGCTGTATACGTTGATCCATCCGTGATGCTGCCGGACTATTCCATAGACAACAGAAAGACCGAGGCCGGTACCCTTTCCTGTATTCTTGGTGCTGAAAAATGGTTCAAATATATGCTCCATGGTTTCATGATCCATGCCGATGCCGGTGTCTTGAATCGTTAATCGAAGATATCTCCCAGGCTTGGCATCTGGGATGGCGGCACAGTATCTTTCGTCCAGGCTTATGTTATCCGTCCTTATCGTGATCTTACCCCCTTCAGGCATGGCATCCCTTGCATTTACAGAAAGATTCATGATGACCTGTTCAAGCCGTCCTGGATCGGCTTTTACATTGTAGGCCAGGGGATCAAGTCTTACCTCGATCTTAATGTCTTCCCCGATTATACGGTCAAGCATCTTTAAAAGGCCTTCAACTATCTCGTTCACATTGACTAGCTGAAGGTCCATGGGCTGTTTTCGGCTAAATAGCAGTAGCTGTCTTACAAGGTCGGCTGCCTTGGCGCATGCCGTGCTTATACAGTTTATATTCTTGTAAAGGTTATCGGAACGTTTCAGGCGTAACAATGCTATGTCGGCATAGCCCTGGATGGCCGTAAGGAGATTGTTGAAATCATGCGCGACACCTGCGGCCAGGGTGCCAACCGCCTCCATCTTTTGGGCCTGAAGGAGTTGGGCCTGCATCCTTGCGTTTTCCTTCTCCGCCTCCTTGCGCTCGGTGATATCCCGAAAGGAAACTACTGCCCCTATGAGTTTTCCGTTCTCTTTAATCGGGGTGCTCACGTATTCCACGGGGAAAGGGGTCCCATCCTTTCTCCAAAATACCTCGTTATAGCCATAATGGGTCTGGGCATCCATGTAAGTGGCCGCTATGGCGCATTCTCTCCCGGGAGGGCGTCTTGCCGCATGTTCTCCATGGGTGAGTATATCACCGCATGCAGAACCAATCATTTCGTCCTCTTGATATCCAAGCATTGACATGGCCGCCGGGTTTACAAAGGTGAATTTTCCATTTATATCAAGACCAAATATGCCTTCCCCAACCGAATTCAATATAAGTTCGTGTTGATGCCTGAGCCTGTCGAGCGCCTTTTCCGCCTCCCTCCTTTGGGTTATGTCCCTGAATATGCCCCTGGTGGACACAGGCTTCCCATTTTTCATGCGGCAGTTACAATTTCCCTCAACCACCACCTTTCGTCCATCCTTCGTAAGCAATTGGACTTCAACCCCTGAAATGGGTTCCCCGGAGATAAGGCGTTGAAAAAGATTGTTACATTTTTTTCTGCAATCTGGATGGACGATATCCGACAGGCGCAGGTGGCCTAGGTCCTCCTTTGTGTAACCCAGGGTAGCTCGCCATGCACGGTTGACGTATGCAATGGTCTTGTCCGGGTTGATTACCTGGATGAGATCATTGGCGTTTTCAAAAAGATCCCGATATCGTTCTTCGCTTTCCTTGAGTGCCTTCTCGGTCTTCTTGCGTTCCGTTATATCCGTGGCGATATGTATCACCTTTTTTATGTGTCCATCGCCATTATGGATAGGTGTGCAGGATACGAGAAATGTACGTCCCAGGACATCCATTTCCGTTTCAATCTTTTGCATATGATCGTTTTCCACCAGTTGGGTCAGTGGGCAACCCTCTGGAGGATGATCCAGGTTGTGGAACAACTTGTAGCACTTCTCACCAATTACCCCCCTCACTTCCCTGTCGATGGTGTGGAGGGCCGCATGGTTAGCGGCAAGAATTGTATGATCAGGTGAAAGAATTAGGGTCGGATTGCCAATAGCCTGAAAGATGTTTTCCCAATCCATGGTCTTGGTATAGGTCTGGACATCTCCCCTAATGCCGGTTGGTTGGCTTGAGGGGTCCTTTAAACCATTTTGATAATGGTTAGCTGTTTTCTTCTTTTTCATTAAACCCGCAGGGGCTGTGTATTCATGTGATGGAATTGTAACCGCCCTCCCTTTTGTGTTTTCTCCGTCTCTTCATTTATCGACCTTCAGACATGAAAGCCTGAAGGTATTATTGAAGGACGCCGCGAGAAAGTCCTATTCAAGGCAGGGATAATCCCCATTGTCCCAACTCTCATACAGCCCGCACCCTCATGGAGCCGTACCCCCATATAGCCTGTATCTCGATAAATTATACGTTCACGTTTGCTGAATGTGCTGTGTCGTCGCTCAATTAAAGTGCATAATTACCGTGAAAATACAGGGCCATATCTTCATGCCCTGAGGTGTGCAGCATAGAGGATATGGACTGCATGAAGGTTTAGGATTACGTAATGCAATATTACGGGCCTTCCTTTATAAGTTGAGATATACTCGAGCCTGGAGCCTGTATTCATGTCTGCACCAGTTGGCCGGGTAAACTTGAAGATTAAGCTACCGCTCAGGCCTTTTTTGCCTTAAAGCCATCGAGATTTACATGCAAAAGGAGGCGGTTAAATTTTTTTCTAAAATATAAAAAATGTTAATCATTGTCAAAGGTTATTAATACAAAAATCACCATGAAAACCTATTTTCGACGCAATTATATCTTGTATTCAAACAAGGGATTATGATATCCAGAAATGTTGGCGTGTCCCGGTGAATCTATAACCGATTAAAGACATATTCCGGGGATATCTGGCGTTTTTCTTCGGATAGAAAGGACCTTTTTGTTGGATGCCAGGGATGAAAGATAGGTTTGGCCACCTAGAAGGAGGTCGCCCCATCTGCGTGGTTTAGATGTTGTGTGCTTTGATGCCTGGAAACGACAAGGTGCGTAAAGATTATTAAAAAAACAATCAATAGATCAATGGGTAAGGTTTCATAAAGATACAGCTATCATAGACTTGGAGTTCGGCCTGATATATTAGATCTTCATGTGTCCTATAGCCTTGGATCACCTTCTGTGAAATGAAGATACGGTATAAGGGGCAGTCAGGTTTACCGAATCTGCCTTATTGCCAGGCACTTTAGATAAAGGGAGTACGTTTTTGTGCCTTTGCCTTGCATTTTTGGTAAACCTGACTGCTTCTTAATCCAGTTGGTAGATAAGAGGATTACTTTCTATAGCAGATTTATGGTGCCACGAAATACGTAATCCACAGGTAATATGCACTCAAATCCGCTGTCCCTGCCGGAGTGACCATGACGCACATATAGTAAGTGCCTGAAGGCAATGCCGACAGAGGGACATTGCTGAATAGGGTGTCATCTATATCCGCGCTTGAAACATTTGTCTTCCATGGCGTAAATCCTGCTGATATGGGTTGGATATTGTTTCCCGCAGTGATCAGGTAGACGTTATCAGGATCTATTGCCGGGAAATACAGGCCAAGATAGACATCCACTGCCCCTGAGAATGGTGGCAGCCCCACCTTGAGAGTAATATTACCCGTCGTGAGATCTCCTACTGCAAAGGGCCTGCAATCCTCTGCGTTTGGCTGCTTTACAGGATCCTCTACCGGCGGATAGGTCCAACTTTCCTGGCTAGTGGGCAGTGACAAGGCGAATACCGGAGTGCCCAGGGCCCCGAAGTTCGCCGTAATGCTTTTGTCATCGGTCATTGAGATCGCGCAGGACGAACTAGTACCTGAACAATCTCCCTCCCAGCCAATGAAATGGGAGGTATATCCATTGCCGTCTATCGGCGTGGCGGTTAATGCCACTGCTGTGTTGTTGGCAAAGGGGGCTTCACATACAATAGAGCTGGTAATGTTGTCTGAACTGCAATCAAGGCCTGTAGGTGAACTTACCACCTTACCTGATCCCTTTATCGTAACAGAAAGGGTGTGGTTCCACGGGGCATCAAAATAGAGGCCATGCCTTCCTGCATATGAGAAGACCACCCCGCCACCACTTGCCGGGGCCCCTGGGGAATACACGATCCTGGGGGCCGTATCTTCAGGCCACGATTGGACATCCTGGTCATTTACCGTGTGATTTCCACGCCAATTGGTCGGATCACTTGCCGATGCATAGCACCATATGGCCTTTCTGACAGGGTCACCTGCAGGATCGTCATAGATATAGACCATATCCACCCAGCTATTTGGATAGTATTTGTAGAATTTTATGTCCGCGATGTATTCGTCGACCCCTGCCACCTTTGAGACGGCATACTCGTTTGGTTGCCAGGTTTCGCCTCCATCCAGGCTATACCGGTAATAGAGATCGATCTCATGGGTTCCATCGTCCCGGTTGTAGACAACCCATACAGTGGAATTGTCGTCATTGACCCCAGCTACCCTTGGATCATAGTCCTTTACGTTGTTTGAGGTCAAACGGATCTTTTTATCGTATATGTTGCCAAGGTTCGGAAATCTGAAGTATGTAATTTCCTCGGTAGAACCATAAGAAAGGCTGCTATAGACCCAATGTATGTAGCCATCCGAACTGCCAGGGGTATAGGCAAGGTCCTCCCTTGCTCCACCTCCATCCCAATACCAGTCCACCCAGCTATCCCAATTTAGCCCATCGGAGTATTTCATCTGTTGCTTTGTGTTGGTACCGGTTCCTGTCGACCACACGACAACACGGCGGTCCTCGGTAAGGTTGTTCACCACATCAAAACTTGTCTCGACGATGGGGGTGTCGCTGATCCTGATTGGGGCAAGGACCATTACAGGCTCCGTGGTGCTCCATGTAGTAAAACTGACATACAGGTAACCATCCTCATCCACATGGTATACGCTCACGCCGTTACCCGAACTATCGGCACAGACCCTTATACGGGATAGATTCTTCGGGGCTGCAATGTCAATTGAGGACTTTTGCCATGTGTAGCCATGGTCCTGAGAACGGTATACCTCGATCCCATCTTCATCCTTTTTTTGAAAAGCTACAATGATGTAACCGGAATCCTTAGCATAATCCACATCGAATATGTTTATGTCGCCGGAATATATCTCTATATCCTTGCCAAAACCAAAGGCATAACCCGTAATGAGGCAACAGGTGATTACAACCAGAAATAAACCCCAGAATACCCGTTTCATAATCCCCTCCACTTCGATTAGGCCGAAAAGCCCCAGTTTATCAAACACCCTTAGAAGGTAACAGGAATCAAATCCTATTCCTTCAATCTATATCTTGATAATCCAGCCAATACTAAGGAATTATCATTAATTCCTTCTTATAGGCTTTTGTAGGCGTTGTCAATCGGTCAAGAATCTTTGGTATTGGCTAGGATAACTTATTGCCAGGGATTAAAAGATAAAAAATGTGGCGTTAATATCCAAAATCAACCTCAAAAAATTACCGATTTCAGCCCAAGGCCTAAATAGGTAAAAAGGCCGGCTGGAAAGATATACAGGAAGGACAATTATTCGGGTGGCGGCATTGCTGAATTGGTTACGATGGTACTAAACTTCCATGCGGCCCGTACCTTGGTGCCGCATCCCCAATACATGAAGATACAGCCCATGGGCTCTGATTTTCACGGTAAATCTTTATAGGGGGTTATGCCGGATAGTCTTTTTGATTACCCTGCCAACGGTAAGCCTCAACATCGCCTCCAGTGCATAGGCAGTGAAGAAGGCTCCGAAAATATAATAAATAATATTAGGAAGTTGTCGGCGTGTAAAATCGATAGCGACAAAGGCTGCACTGAACGTGCCCAGGATTGCCATGATTATGAGCAGGGGATTGGCCCCGGTTTCCCGGCGTTTGAATAGGTGACCCACATGGGTAAAGCCCTGAATCAACAGTACAGCAATGGCGGCCACGGTAGTCACCTGATCAAGGGTCATGAATAGGATTGCAGGGATGATCAATGCAGTACTTATAAGCAGTCCCTCGGTATTATTGAATACGTGGTACTCGTACTCCTTGGGCAATGATCCGTTTTTGGCCAGCGTGTAACTAATCTCGCTTACCGCATACAATGTTGCGTTGATCGCACTGGCCGTAGCGATCAGGGCGGTAGCGGCCATTATCTTGAAGCCCAACTGGCCAAAGATCGGTTTGGCCGCCTCGGCCAATGCATAATCCTTTGCCTTGATTACCTCGTCCATGGATAGGTTTCCTAAGACGACGATGGATACGCCCATATATAGGATTGCTACCATGGTTATGGCAATGACCATGGACTTTAGCATGGTATTGCCGGGCTCGACCATGTCTTCCACGCTGTTGGTGATTACGCTGAAACCCTGATAGGCGAAAAAGACCAATCCAAGGGCATAAAAAAGATCTATTGCCGGAGGTGCATCGGCAAGCCGGAGGTGTGTGGGATCTACATAAAAGAGGGCAGCCGTGGTGAAGAGCACCAATATGCTCAACTTGATAACGACTATGATACTCTCGCTGCGTGCCACCCAGGTAGCACCTATCAGGTTTATCACGGTAAAGGTGGTGATAATCCCCACGGCGAATACGTTGGTCCAAAGCTGGTGTGCGCTGCTCATATATGTGGCGGCGTAGGTGCCGAAACTCTTGGCCACTGCTGCGAGTGCCACCAGTTGGGATAGATAGAAAAGCACCCCCATAGAACCGGAAAAGAATCCCTCGCCATAGCACTGCACCAGATATTCGATCATCCCACCTCTGCTGGGATAGTGGAGGGCCAACTTGGCAAGGGAATATCCGCTCAACAATGCAATGACACCCCCTATGAGGAAGGTCAGCCAAACGAGATTTCCTGCAATGGCCCCAGCCTGGCCTATTACTATGAATATCCCGGCCCCTACCATGGACCCGACACCCAGGAAGATCGCACTCCAAAGTCCGAAGGCCTTTTTTTCCATCTTTTCCTCTTAGATATGATGCCTGGGCAGGAAGAGCCCTGCAGCGATGGTTAATGCACCTAATATTGTCAAGGCAAAGGCACTATGCATTCCAGCCTTTCTACGGCTGAAAAACCAGGTATAAAGGGCCTTGAGGATATTATTGCTCCCGGCAGCTATGAGGATGGCACTGCCAGCCTCGGTAGTGGTTATCTGGAACTTGGAGGTGAGTATAGATACGATAAAGGGATCGATATCAGTGAAGCCCACAATGAAGGATAAGACCTTGAGGCCTGTATTGCCGTAATGCTGCAGGACGACGTGGGTGACAAAGACCATGGCTACAAATAAAAATGCGAACAAAAAGGCCGTGGGTAGTTCTAATGGATTCGATTGTGTCGTGATTTGTTCCTCCTTGTCCTTGGTCTTTCTTCTGGCATAAAAGACCCATGCCGTAGCTGCTGACAATAGTGACAAGGCTATCAGGTTGCGGAAGATGCCGATTGCTATGTTGTCGTTGAAGATGAAGGCAATTACGAAAAGCCGCAGATACATCACCGAAGTGGCAATGATAATGGAGGCGGCGAAGATATTGGTACCGCCCTTGGCCTCCGCACTTTTCTTGGCCAGAACGATGGTGGCTGCAGTGCTTGAGTAGAGACCCCCCAGAATGCCGGTAAGAAAGTATCCCTTGGCCCTAAAAAAATAGGATTCCAGGATATAGCCTATATAGGAGATTAAGGATACCACTACCACTGCAAGCCATATCTTGAATGCCGATATGGGCAAGTAGGGCGAGAGGGGGGTGTTGGGCAGCAGCGGTAGGATAACGGCACTTAACAGGATAAGCTTGGCGAAGGTTTCGATCTCCTGGGGGTCAATAACCTGTACAAAAAGATTGATCCGGGCCTTTGCGTTCAGAATAAAGATAACCGCCACGAATAGGAAGGCAAATATCCAAATCGGGAAGTGGGTGATCAGTACGCCGAACCCGTAGACCAGGGAGGCCACGAGAAAACTCAAGATCCCCAACCGATCCTGGCGAAGCTTGTGCCAATAATAAAATAGGAAGTGGGCACTCAGCATTACGAATCCCACCAGGTAGAGTTCAGTCCCTATCATTTGGAAGATGAAACCCATGATGGCAATGAAGGTATAGGTCCTGGCAGTGCCGATTTGCCTGGCGCTGTTGGGATGAATCCGCATCCGGTAACTTTTCATCTCCAGGCCGATCATGAAACCAGCCAGGGTGACGATCAAGCACTGAACCCATAGGGCATGTAAAAGGTGTGCCACTTCCCCTCCTTTGATATGAATTGCCCAAGATCCCGATTAAGGACACAAGGCATTCCGGTCACTTCCCAGCACTGTTCTACAGAGAATGTTACTATTCAGGTAGGTCAATTTTTAAAAGTACCATTGAGCCTGCTCAATGTCTGCAACAATCGTATCACATATAGTTCGTTATGATCATTTCCAAACCATGTCACTTAGGGAGAGTCACCCAAGATTTTGTATGGGCGGTTATCTGGAATGATCCAGCCGGTACATTGGTCCATAAATCAATCGGTAAGCATGATTACCGTTACGCACCGTCCGGTAGGATGGCTGCGCCTGTATGAAAAGAAATCCCTGTTACAAACAGTACATATCCCAGAGATGATTATCTGGTCATGCGGTATCCCGGACTTCATGAGTTGTGTACGGCTAACACCCCAGAAATCGAAATGGTTGCCAGTGGTTCTAAATTCATGGATTTCAGCAGGTAGCAGCCTTTTCCAGTCCTTAAATTCCCCGCAACACGGGCCCATGGATGGTCCTATGGCCGCCCAGATATCCTGTGGCTTGGAGCCAAAATATCGTTTCATGGATTTAACGGCATCTATTAGTATGCCAGCCACATTCCCTCGCCATCCACAATGTATGTTGCCAATGGCCCTCTTTATCGGATCGAAGAGGCTCACTGCCTGGCAATCGGCATGCTTGATCACCAGCGCTATAGCTGGTCTGTTGGTCACCAGGCCGTCAATGCCCTTTATTTCCCCCATTTCTATTTCCTGAGGATTCTTACCGATGGCCAGAAAATCCAGGCTGTCTTCCTCGGTCACCCTCTTGATTCCTGACATATGTACCTGCTCGGCAAGGACAAGTCCTTGCGCACCACTTCTTTCCTGGACCCTCTTCATGTTTTCGGCAACAGAGACAGGGTCGTCACCGGTAGAGATCCCACAGTTGAGGCTATCAAATGGCGGACTGCTGACACCACCCCAGCGATTGAAGTTATGATAGCCTATCTCCTCGAAGGGGGTCCCGGCAAGGAAGCCCCGTGTGCCTGGTGGATCGTCCGGGCAGCCGGCAAGGTGGGGCCTAGAGTTCATACAGTGTTTCATCTACCTTGGGCCTCGTGTATCTTCTGCGCAGCCCCTTAAGACCGGTTTTCCCCAACATCTCGGAAAAGAGTTCATCCCCACCATCATCTCCAAACATGTCCCCCATCTCTTCCTCTATTTTTTCAGGGTCCTCGCCGGCCTCCATTCTGCTTATCGCCTCCTTCATGGCCGATGGCATGTTCATGCCCGTGGCATCGAAGAATTTTTTCATAAGGCGGGCAGCCTGTCTTGGGTCTTCTTCATCTATTCCCTCTGCTTCGGAGGCAAGGGCCATCATGGCCTTCTCCATCTTGGATTCGTCCAGTCCAGGTATTTCCACGTCATCCTCTTCCTTCAATCCCTTGGAGATCGAAAAGATCGAAACCTGTCTTTTCATTCTCGGATGACCGCATTTAGGGCAGTCAGGCCGTTTTTTTGTATTGATTCTTCGTGAAAAGAAATTGAAGATCATATGGCAATCCGGACAATAGAATTCATAGACGGGCATAACCTTCCTCCTTACTGATAGGGGTATTCCATTAAAGATAGACCTTCATCCCAAACCAAGGTCAAGGCATGGGAAAGATTTTGTTTGAACGACTACATGGTTCCTCAATGATTCGTATATTGAGGCCGAAAGGGAATCCACAGGCCTGTCCAAGGATACATGAATAAGGTGTGGCTAATCAAAAAATGCATTTTTGGATAAAATGTCAAGCTTGCAAAGGGCGTTGCCTGTGTTTATGGTATCTAAGAATACGGATTCCGCCTGGATAGAGCAAGGGAAAGGAGTTTTAGTTGACACCTATTCAAATTGTCTTGGCATTAGCCGCTATTTCCTTTGTTATCCTTGTCATCTATATAATAAAGTTGACGAAAAGGGTTCAACAGACCTTGAAGGTGGTTGACGAGGCGGTGAACAGTGGAAGGGCCGGCATGGACAAGATCCTGGAGCAAATTGAACCGGTCATATCCAACCTTTCCCAACTCGAAGAGACAACAAGGGAGCTCCTGGCAGGTATGGATGGACGTATTTCCAGGCTTGAGGGAGAGGTCGTCCCGTTATTGCAGGATTTGAGGGAAACGGCCAAGGCTTATCAACGTCTGGAGGAGGGCCTTGAAAAACGGATCGAACAAGATGTACCCCCGCTTCTTGAGGATGTGCATAATATAACGGGAGACATAAAGGAGCTAACCGGTGACATCAAGGACAAGGTTGAACAGAGTAAGGCCCTTTTTGATGCGGTTAAGGAGACCGGGGAGACGATGCGTGTTGTTACTGGCATTGTACGTTCCGGTCTTTCCGGGTTGGCGGTTCAATTGGCCAGCATGGCCGTTGGGGCCAGGGCCTCGCTGGAGTTTCTAGCTGATAACCTTACCACTAAAGGAGGTGGCAAAAGATGAGTTGCGAAGGAAGATTTTCTGCTGGTAGTGTTGCCTTATCATTTTTACTTGGAAGTGCGGTCGGGGCTGGCCTTGCGGTTTTGTTGACACCTAAATCCGGCCCAGAGACAAGGGAATTCATACGGGAACAGGCCTATTCTGCCCGTGGCGAAGCGCTCAAGGTGGCCGATGAGGTAAAGGACAAGGCCTCCGATCTCCTGGACAAAAGCAAGGAGGTCGTGGAACAAAAAAAGGCTATCCTTGAATCGGCATTGGAGGCAGGGAAGGCCGCTATGGAGCGTGAAAAGGAACGCCTGATTGCCAAGATAAAGAAGGAAGAGGAAGAAGGAACTGTAGAGGCAAAGGGCGAAGGCTAAAGGCATTGTACCAGGTGCCTGTCAGGTTTTTAACCCAATATGAGGGGGTGTTTCTATTTGGCAAAGCTAGATAGGAACGCCCCCGGTAATGCCTTGTCGTTCCATCATTGTTGGATCTCCTTCTTACAGTCCTTGTGCAGGTCATGACATGCCTGCGGTAACCTTATACCCTTTGTCCAGCCGAGTTTTTCCCTCAGTATACTGAAATAATCCCTGGTAGGGGATTTGATTAGTTTCAGGTAACCTTCCGCCCTTTTAATCTCGATTCGGTCTCCTTCGCGGAGACTGTGGCCTATTTGGCCGTCTATGACCAGGCTTATTTCCTCTGGTTCGCAGTCTATTCTTATGGAGATGTTCCTGTCTACCGATAGGAGCAGGGGCCGGGCACTTAGGGCAAAGGGGCATATCGGGGTGAGGACGAATGCCTCGATTGCCGGATGCAGGATAGGCCCTCCCGCAGATAGATTGTAGCCAGTGGAGCCGGTGGCCGTCGAGATGATAAGGCCATCGCCTCGGTAGACCGTGAGAAAGGAATTGCCCGCCCAGGTAGGGAGTGTGATCATCTTTGCCAGTGCACCCTTGGTTATGACCGCCTCGTTCAATGCGTAATACGTCTTAGGGTTTTCACCGTTTCTGTTCAAGGTTATCGCCAGCATCATCCTTTCATCTAGCTCAAAGGTGCCACTCAACATCTCTTCAAGGGCCTTTTCCATCTCGTCTGTATGGACCTCTGTCAAAAAACCCAGGCCGCCGAGGTTGATGCCCAAAAGGGGTATCCCAAGCTGGTAGGCCTTGCTGGCTATATGCAGTAATGTCCCGTCTCCCCCAAGAACCACTACTGCCTGGCTTTCTGGTACAACACGCCCAAGGGTAATCTTGACGCCGTGCCCACGCAGAAATCTGGAGAGGGCCGCCGCTGCCTTTCTAGGGCGTTCGGCCCGATGTTTAATGATCAGGCTGATGTGTTTTATCATGCAACTTGGAAATCGGTGAAGGCCTTGGGATCATGGACCGACGATTACCAGCACGTATGCCTCGGTATTGAGGAATTTCTTTGCCGCGTCCATCACTTGGGCACTGGTGACCTTCTCTATCTGTTTAATGTATTCCGATGGATAGTTGTATCCAAGGCCGTAGAGCTCATTGAGCGCCATATCCATGGCCTGGGCTCCATTCGTCTGTAGTCCTATTTCATATTTGCCAATCAACCATTTCTTTGCCCTTTCTAGTTCAGCATCATCTACCGGTTCCTCAAGGACCCGATAGATCTCCTTCCAAAGTGCCTTTTGTGCCTTGTTCTTCTTTTCCGGTGCACAGGCAACGTAAAAGGCAAAGGAGCCATAATCCAGCCCGAGACCAAGGAATGAGGTTACCGAATAGGCAAGGCTTTCCTTGTCCCTTAGATCGATAAAGAGGCGGCCGCCCTGACCTGATAATATCGCATTTAGGACCTCAAGGGGGTAGCGTTCGGGGCTGCTGATGGTGGTTCCAGGGAAGCCGAGTACTATATGGTCTTGTTGTTTTTCCCTCTTCAGGTTCAAAAAACGTGGCGAGTCAAGTGGTTCGGGAGCAGGAGGGGTTGGGAGTACGAAGTCTGTTTCCACCTGCCATCCTCCGAACAGGGTCTTGATCTCGGAAATGACTTCATCGGTATTTACATCTCCTACTATTGATAAAACCCCGCGTTCAGGAACCGCATATTCCTTGTACACCTTTTGAAGATCTGCGGCCGTCAAGGCCTTTACCGTCTCGACTGTGCCCAGGGGATTCATGCCATATGGGTGCGGTGAGAATAAAAGCCGGTTGAATTCCCTTATCGCCACTCCGGGCAGGTAATCTTCCTGCTGCCTTATCTGCGCGATTATAAGCTGCCTTACTTTTTCGACCTCGTTTGTGGGAAAGGTCGGGGTAAGGGCGATCTCGGTAAAAAGTCCAAGGCCCTTTTCTAGGTTCTGTGCAAGGAAACGGCCCTGGAGGCCAAAGGTGTTTTGACCGGAAAAACCGTTGATATTTCCGCCCATTCCGTCAATCATCTCTGAGATCCCCAGCGCGCTGTGGGAATCTGTCCCCTTGGTCCACGTCCTTGCAAGAAAGTTAAAGATACCGTTATCCTTGTGGCGTTCGTATCTGATTCCACCTGGAAATACGAGCCGCACGGCCACGGTAGGGACCTCTGGTGCCTCGAGAACCAGTACGGTCAATCCGTTTGGAAGGGTAAGGCGCCTGACCGGCCGTACCAATATACCGGTGCCGCCTGCCTCGATCCCTGATGCCTCAAGCTCGGCTTCCTGGGCCATCACCCCCAGATCTTCGGTCGAAAATGCAGGGACATGGCCTTCAGGGGCAATGAGACACACTGAAAAATTTTTTCGTCCCAGGTACTTGCGTGCTATTCGTTGGATATCTTCAGCGCTTACCTTTCTGATACCTTCCAGATACGTCTTTTCTGCCGCTGGATCTCCGGCCATGGTCTGGAAGAGTCCCAGTTTCCTGGCCTCTCCCTCCATGGTCTCTTGACTGTAAACAAAGCCAGTCTCTACTTGTATCTTTGCCTTTTGCAGTTCCTCATCAAGTACCTGTTCATTCTGTAGCCGATAGATCTCTTTGAGGATCTGGGAGAGTGCAGGCTGAATATTTTCAGAATCTAAGGTGGCAGTTACCTCAAATAGCCCAGGGCCCGCAGGGGTAAAGGCCGAGGCATCGATGCTGTGGACTAGTTGTAACCTTTCTTTGAGGGCCTGGGTAAGCCTGGAGCTATCGCCCCTTCCAAGCAAGGCCGCAAGGACGTCTATGGCAGGCACATCGGGGCTGTTGAAGTCAGGGATGCCGGAGAAGGTAATGGCCAGATATCCCTCGTTTATGTCCATGGTTTCTGTTGATAACCTTGGCTTTTCTTGGATGGGTTCCGAAGGTTCCTGGACCGGTTCAGCCGCAATAGCCTTGGCCGTTCCAAATGTATCCCTGATCAGGGACAATGCCCTTGTTGGTTCTATGTCACCAGCAACCACGACCGACATGAGGGCTGGCCTGTACCTTCTGGCCATATAATTCAGGATATCTTGCCTGGTAAATGACTTGACCGTTTCCGGGTAGCCGATTACTGGCCTGCGGTATGGATAAACCTTGTAGGCGGTCTCCATTAACATCTTGTATAGTCTTGCCTGGGGGTTGTCCTCCCTCATCCGTATCTCCTCGAGAACAACCTTTTTTTCCCTTTCGAGTTCCTTGTCCTCGAAGGTGGAGTGAAAGATTGAATCCGATAGGACATCAAGGGCCGTGTCCAGGTACTGTTTGGGTACGACACAGTGGTATACCGTGTAATCGACCGAGGTATAGGCATTTATGGTTCCCCCCACCGATTCGATGGTCCTGGCCAACTCGCCTGGCCCGCGTTTTTCCGTGCCCTTGAAGATCATGTGCTCGATAAGGTGGGTTATGCCGGCTTCTTTGTCGGTTTCATAGACACTTCCCGCCTTGACCCAGACCTGGACCGCAACTACTGGCGCCCGATGGCTCTCCTTGACAATGGCAGTAAGGCCGTTTGGCAATACCACCTTGTTTAGTCCTGGTAATAGTTCCTTGGCCTTGGAGGTAAGGGGAAAGGCCATGAGCAAACAGATGGCCGTCAACAAAAACGGTATGAAGGTTTTAGTTGTCAGAAGCATGCCTAGGGTTCTCCTTCATCAATAAACTCATGTAATATCAAGAAGATATCATGTTGTGAAAAATTGGGCCGCTGCCTGATTAAGCCTTGACAGAATGTGTGAGTTTTGGTACACGTCCATATGTTATATATCTATCCTATATATTCGACTGGTTATAAATATCTTTATTTTCCTATGGGCGCAAGCAGTTCCGGGGAGTAGCCCTATAAGGGCCAGTTGAATCATGCCTTTAAAAATAACTTGGGGAGGAGCTTTTGAATGGGTGAAGAAAGTGTCTTCGCTAGTAAGGCCAAAGGACTGTACAAGACCTTATGTCAAACAGAGTGGAATGCAACCACTGCGGGCATAATAGTCGGGCTTCTGACTATTTTGATAATGGCCTGGTGGCGTCCATGGGGCGCAGTCGGTGCCGTTAGAAACTGGGGAGACTGGGTTTTATATGGGATAGCGCACCTGACAGGGAGCGATTGGGGCTTCCTGGGCCTTTTTGATGAACCTCCCAAACACTGGCTGCGAAGTTCCGGCTCGGTAATAGGCATCGGTTTCGTGGCAGGTGCCTTTCTGTCTGCAAATCTTGGAAATGATTTCGCTCTTCGTTTTCCTCCATTCCTGGAACTGGTCAAGGCTATGGTCGCTGGCATCTGCATGGGGGTAGGCGCGGCCCTGGCAGGCGGTTGTAACGTGGGTGGTTTCTATTGCGCAATAGGTAACCTGGCAGCCAACGGATTCACCATGTGGCTCGGTCTTGTTATAGGTGTAATAATTGGCCTGAAATACATATATTGGGAGATGGAACATATCACCTGGGGAAGCGGGGGTGCAAAAACCATTGATTTCCCCTATGCATTAAAGATCATTGTTGGGATTGCCACCCTTGCCCTTCTCATTTGGGGTGCATACCAATACGCTGGAAGCGATAGCGACTATGTGGCCTCCTTGAGCGGTATATTGATAATTTCTGCAGGCCTAGGCTATACGATGCAGCGAGGACGCTGGTGCATGGTACAGGGCTTCAGGGAGCCTCACATGACCGGTGACTGTAAGATGGCGAAGTCGGTGGCGCTAAGTATCGCCATTGTTGCGGTAGGGGCCGTTGTGCTCAAATACGGGGTCCCAGTTCGGGCAGATGGCGATCCAGTACTTGCCCCGATCAACTACGTGCGAGGTACTTTTGGCTGGGGCTCCATCGTGGGAGGCATGATCTTCGGTTTCGGGGCCATGCTTGCTGGCGGTTGCGGTACCGGTACGCTCTGGCGTGTAGGAGAAGGCCAGATCAAGCTTTGGTTGGTGGTACCCTTCTTCGGCATTTCTAATGCCATTATGGATGCCTGGTTCAAAGACAATGACTTCGAGGCCGACGGTGTACTTGGCAAATACGTCTATCTTCCCGATACATTCCTGGGATATGGCGGGACCTTGGCCCTTATCTTTATTGCCATGTTGTTATGGTATTTGATCGTGGACTGGAACGAGGATACAAATAAACTATTGGTTGAAATGTAGAATGCTGTTTAAAATCTGGTTAACCCTTTGGCAAGACTATTAAATTAAAAAGGAGGAGTTATGAGCGAATACAAACAAGCCCCGGAAGGTTTGCAGGTAGCGAGGGTACTGGATGCAAAGGGCCTCAGCTGCCCCATGCCACTTCTTAGGACCAAGAAAGAGATAGAGAAGGTCAACTCGGGTGAGATCCTTGAGGTTCTAGGTACTGATCCTGGTTCCCGTAACGATATCCCGGGATGGTGTGCCCGTGCAGGCCATGAGTATCTGGGAGAGAAGGAAGACGAAGGGTTCTTCCATTTTTACATCAAGAAAAAATAGGCTTCTCTGTCCAGGGGAATAAGGAGCCATTTGGACCACTGGTCGAGATGGCTTGTACATCAATAAACAAGGGAGGATTCCACGGATGTCAGCCGATCCAAACAAATTGGGGATTTTTGTTACGTCTCCCCAGCATATGCGGCATATCTTGGGCATTACCCATGCTGCTGTTAGGGCTGGGAAGAAGGTTAAGGTGTTTTTTACATACAAGTCGGTTCACCTCACCAAGCACCCGGATTTCGTAAAGCTTGCCAACCTCTGTGATATTGAGGAGCTTGCCATCTGCGCCGACAGTTACACCTGTGAGGGATATGACGTAGAGAAGGATGTGCCCAAGGGCTTGGTGCCCCGTCAGATGCGTACCCAGGCATTTCACGGTGCGATCATCGATGAGTGCGGAAAATATATAGTGCTTTAAAAAAACGGAGGCTTAAGAATGGAGTCAAAAAAGATATATTTCCTTTTAACCAACAGGATGTACGCAGGAGATGCCGTGCGTTCTTCCTTGGGCCTCGCCATAGAGAATCATTTTTCCTATCCTGTCTTCTTCCATGAGGAATATCCAAGATTCTCCAATTACGTAACAGAGAATATAGACTGGATCAGGGATATGGAAGGTGATGCGTTTACCGTTGACGCAGATTCGCCCGAAGGCGTGGAATTGACAAAGATTTCCCTGGAAGAACTTGGGGAAAAGCTGCGGGAGGCAGATTTTATAATTCCTTACGGCCTGCCAAAGCAGTCCAAGACCCCGCCGCCGGCTTGCTCAGAAGAGTAGAGGGGGGATATCAACATGAGCGAAGAGAAGAAGATGAAAATATTACAGGTGTATCGTTCCGAGCCCTGCGAAACCATAAAGAAATTGGTAGAGATACTGAATAGGGATAGGGACGCCATGGAATTTAAGCTGTA
>WFZW01000085.1 GCA_015489365.1 Deltaproteobacteria bacterium
CGGGTAAAGGCGGGGTTTTCCCCCGCCCTCCCTACACCACCTGGCATGCAGGTCCGCACCAGGCGCTTTCCAAGGGTTACCGGGCTATAGCCGGGTAATGGATGTTTACTCACAGCTCTTTGACAGCAAACCTTGCTCATTCAGCTACTTATTGGTCATCCCCAATTGGGTCGCCAGGGTCTTGGCAAGTCGGTATGGTCTCTTGCAGCTCAGGCCGATGGAAAAGGCCAGCCGCAGGTTTGTACCGAGTTTGACCAGTTCGCGAACCTTGGTCCGGCACCAGCGCCAGGACGGCGGTGAATTGCACCTTGTAGCCGGCGTCAACTGCCTCTTGGCCGATGCCGAGGCCAGGCGGGTCTTGCCCACTACGAGCGGGCCGATGAAGATCAGATTGGCGCGTTCGTCGATGAAGCTGAAATCCAGCAGCTGGTTGACCTGACGCTTGGTGATGGTGGTCTGGTGCCGGTGGTCGAACTTGGCCAGGTGCTTGTCCACTGGGAAGCCGGCCTTGCGTCGGTTGAGGGCGATGCGCCC
This sequence comes from Deltaproteobacteria bacterium, assembly GCA_015489365.1. Taxonomy (GTDB): domain Bacteria; phylum Desulfobacterota; class Dissulfuribacteria; order Dissulfuribacterales; family QOAL01; genus S143-34. Next base: position 535 of record WFZW01000085.1, read on the forward strand.
TTGGACGATGTGATTACAGAGGACACCTCGGTACTGGCTGGCGACCTGTTCGATGGAAATACTCATGGGCGACCTCCTATGCGTGTCCCTGCCTACCGCCTTGTCGCGGCAGTAATCATTGTTGTGGATGACTGGATCCTTGCCCTGAGAGCGCCTGTGGCGGGCGATTCCCCAGCCGTCCTCCAGGTCAGTGAGGATTAAGGTTCCGTCCTCGGTACGTACCCTGACCCGGGTACCCTGATAGGCCATGGGAGCGGAATACTTGTTGGCGTGCCATGAGAACAGGCCGGTCTTGTCCACCTTGCGACTCTCCACAGGCACCTGTTGCCCAAGGGACGCCTGGGTCAGGTAAGGTCCCATGATAGGCTGGACCGCCTCCGGCGCCCAGTCTATCGGGGCCGCTCGTTCTGCTCGCCGTGAATAGGACAACCGAAGACCACAAAGTACACCGCAGCCTCGACCCTGCCAATACGAACCCAGCACAGCTCGCTGCCATCGACCTGGCATTGCACACCAGGCACGCTCTCGACAACCGGCTCGTAGTAGCGCTTCTAGCGCAGGATCACCATCTCCTTGAACTCGCTGTAGCGGCGTGCCGAGCGGTCCGAAACCTACAGCTCCGGGTGTTTCTGGTTGAGCTTGTGCAGCACCTTCACTGCACTGAGGTTGGGAAACTGCCCCGGCAGGGAGACGATGTAATCCCGGTGTGCATCGAGCCGCTTGTGCCGCCTACGCTGCCTTTGCTGTGCCTCAATGACGGCCTCGTCATGCACAGGTGCTTCCTTACCGTGTTGCGGGATATGCCCAGTTAGCAGGCAATGGCGCGAATCGTAAGGGCGTTGCCCTTGTCGTAGGGCCAAGGACGGACAAAAAGGCCGTTTATGGAGGGATAGTTGGCTAGCCACCGATCATCATCTGGTAAATTCTTGAAAACACCTCTGCCGGAATCTGGCTCTCCCAGTGACCTGTTAGCTTTGCAAGCCCCCAGCCGGCAAGGAGAACAAATACGGTGCCTGCCGGGATCAATATCTTAGGTACCAAGGGTCTGGTTGAAAGCCCTGGGAATGACAGGCCTGGCGACAGACATCCTTTGGGGCATGCAGCCGCACACTCTGTACAGCCGATACATTCACAGTTCCTCACCGCCTCATAATCTGTAATCTTGATACCTGAAGGGCAGACTTGTTCGCAACCCTTGCAGCCACTACAGGCATCCCTATCGCGCCTCAATTGGATAGGGCTCAACAAGGCCAGGAACCCTAAGAGCAACCCATAGGGACAGAGGTACCTACACCAAAAATTCCTTATCAATACCGACAATATGGCAAGCCCTGCTATCACTTCCAGGGCCATGTACGATGGCGAGAGGAAAAATCGTAGCATCTTGGCATCGGCCGCCATGTTGTATGGCGAAAAAAGAAAATCATTTGCCTGCCTAAGGTCCATCTTCCAAAATATAACATAGATAAAAAAACCCAGGAGCAGGTATTTGGCAGATAGCAAGGGATAGTCCAACCAAGGTGGAAGCTGCCTTGCCATGTGGATACGCCGGCCCAATTTCTCCAACTTATTGGATAGTGTTCCCACCGGGCAGACCCAGCCACAAAAACCCTTTCTGAACAACAGTGCCGAAACCATAACCGCAATGAAAATAGTGAGCCCCGCTGGATGGACCTGGTCATACTGGCCGCTAAGGATGAGACGTTTGAGCCCCACGAGGGCACTTATGGGAAGAAAGGCCTCGACGGCTGCCGGCCTCGACAGCGGCTGCCCCTGACCGTTCATGGCCCATTGATAAAACTGGTAGAATCTAAAGCCTACGAAGAGGCTAAATAGCAAGTAAATATTTTGAACCGCCTTTCTAAGGCCTGGAAGCAGGATATTGGGTATGTCAAAGCCTTTACTAATCATGCCAGCCAATACTAGCATTTAAACCTACTTAGTAAAGGATCTGATTTATTGGGCCAATTACAAACAATCTGCGGGCTTGTCAGAAAATCAGCGCATTATCTTTCGCCACCAACAACTCCAGAAGATCCAACCAGTCACGGGCAGACATGAAACCTACCCAATGGGCATCCATACATCCTGTGATGGAACTGTAACCCGATGGTTAAGGCTTGACAGATCCTTTGACAAAATGCTACCTCTCCAATAAAAGAATATGGATTAAACTGAAATTATTAATTTTTTGCTGGCTACGCCATTTCATGGAAAGTACCTATCTATTCTCCAGCCCACTAGGAGACATCCAAGCAGGGCCATCTGACCTCAAAAAGCCCTTCAAGCTCTCCTTGTCCAAGGAACATGAGTTTCTGACCCTGGGGGATTATTTCCGTTGTATAGAAAACTTCCTCTGCACCGTGGGATTACTCCCCCTCTCTGCCCTGTTCAAGACCCTCCCATCAAACAAGGACGAAAATAAAAAGAGGCCCACCCTAAAACGCATCCTAATCCGCACAGAAAAACACGGGGCCCTATATCATATGGCGAGTGCCGATCTCTTCACGGATGACGAGATGGCAAGGCTCTGCATAGCCTCTGCCATCTCCGAAGCAGGAAAGATATATCTTGATAACGAATACGAATTGATCCAACAACTAAACAGGAAAACCGGCCTTTCGTATTTGCCACATCCCTATGTAAAGGCCCCGGTAACCTGCCATTGCCATGGCAGGTGCACGGAATTCATAATGACTGCATACCAATGGTTCGACGACTTCCACGAATGGCATTTTTCAAGGGATAAAACCGATGGCTTGGCAATACGTCTATGGGATACTAGGAGGGGCTACAGGTGGCTAGAACGAAATGAGGCGCTTCAGCTCTTTTTCGAGATCTCCTTTATCCTCACCATGTATTACGATGTAGAGACAATGAGACGAATAGGCCCATGGCACAACGGAGCAGGTGACTTCATCGTGAAAACATCAAAACAACCAATGGAAGTCAGGTTGACTACCGTGAGGGGATATGAATCGCTTTTTTACGATACAGCCACTGATCCCTTCATCGGCCTGATCTATTTCTTCCTGGAGCACATGATCCAGATACGTATGGATCGACTTGATGGAACCGGGGAACCCGTATGGGCACCGAAAGAATACCTTGAATCAGCGGTAACTGGCTTTTTTAGGGCCTTAGAAAGAAAGGAGAGAAATGGGAGCCCGTTACCAGCCTCTGCCCACATGATAGAAAAGACCCTTGCAGACCTGGACGTTGGAGAAATACGTCGTCTTTATACCCCAATAGAGGGGGAATACCGGCATGGGCCTGAAGGGCAATGGAAGGTCATCGATCAGAACCTGGGCACACATGTTAAGGAATTGACCACTGCCATAAGGTATGCATATCAAAGATCACCTGCCTGTTGATTCAATGGAAGATAGATAGAAAAGGTCGCCCCCTTTCCCAACCTGCTCGACACACCCACCCTACCCCCATGGATCTGCACTATATGTTTTACTATGGCAAGGCCCAATCCAGCACCTCCCGATTCAAAATGGACACGATGTGTAGATTGAGGCTGGTTCCCTGCACCATGGAGTGCAGACCCGGATGGGCAGGCCGTATCGGTGATCCTTGTTCGTGCTCTTTCACCCCGATAGAACCTTTCAAAAAGTCTCGGCAGGTGCTTAGCCCCAATACCTGGCCCGAAATCCTGCACGCTTATGACCACCTCCTTCCCTCCTGACGAGGTGGCAATGGCGCCCCGTATAAGCACATCACCTGATTTGCCACTATATCTTATGGCATTTGTAACCAGATTTGTTATTGCCTGTTCCAACAGCCTGAAATTTATAACGGCCTTTATATCTTTTGGACAAGAGACCTTCAGATTTACATGCCTATCCCTGGCCTTCAAGGCACATATCTCTCTTGCCGATTCCAATACATCCGATATCCTTTCCTCTGCAAATGGGATATCGTATTCTCTAAGACCCTGCTCAATACTGGATAGGGCCAGGAGGTCCCCAGTAATCGCCCCAAGGCGATCGGCCTGCCTGCATATAATCTCCAAGAAACGTCTAGCATAGGCAGGATCATCAAGGGCACCATTCAGCAATGTCTCAGCATATCCCTTTATCGACGTAACCGGGGTCCTGATCTCGTGGGACAGGTTGTCCACAAAGTCCCTACGGGCACGCTCCAAACGCTTAAGCTCTGTCAAGTCATCTAGGAGGATCAAGGTTCCCTCGAAATCCCCATCCTTGCTCCTCAACGCCACCATGTTAACCTGGAGATAGCGTCTCCTTGCCCCCTCGTGGAGGACCAATTCCCTCCTGATCCATCCCCTGGAATTACGGGCACTTTCTATCTGGCCTTTGAAATCCAGGCTTCTGATGATGCCGTGGATAGAATGGCCCAAAGCCCTATCCATGTCCATCTTTAAAAGGTCAAATGCCGCATTATTTAGCCTCAATATCCTGTCATCGAGATCAAGCAGCAGCACCGGCTCCTTCATGTTTTTAAAAACAAGCTCCAACTCTTGACCCTGGCGAGAGATTTCCCGAAAACGTCCTTCAAGGCCTGCGGCTGTATCATGGATGGAATAGACAAGATCCTCCAACTCCATAGGGACCATCCAGCATCCCAGTTGCCTGCTATTGGAATCACCCCTTGCAAGCCCTTCGACCATGTTCCGGAGCTCCACAAGTGAACAGCGCATAAGGCGCGAAATCCAATATGACAACAGGAGATAAATAGCTAGAAAGACGAAAATGGCTGTAAGCAGTTCCAGCCAAGAATAGGGCAAAAGAATAGGGTGCATCCCATGTTGATGTACCCTTCCGCCCTTGAGGATGGCCTCCGCACGCCAAGCAAGAAGGATCATGACACCCGTAATGGCCAGGATACCGGGTAAGGACACATACCACATAAGATTTTGTTTCTTCATTGAGATGTAAATCCAGAAGGAGGAGAAGAAGACCTATAAACTCTACGCCTGCGCTCTCATACGAAGCAGTGGACTTGTGATGAATACCAAAACCTTTATGCAGTCGTATCCCCTAGGTTGTACCCCCAAGGGCATGAAGACATTGCCCTTAGCCGGAATGTACCTTCACGGTAACAGTAATTCCAGAAGCTGGCACAACGAAGTATGAAAATGCGCCCCTGGGACCATTTTGCTTTTGTCCATCTGTGTCCTTGTGTGTCCATGGCTAAGTAAAAAATGCATTCTCAGGTGATATTATGCACTTTAAATACCGAACAAGGGGCTACTGCCCGCCAGTTGACGTGCCAAAGCCACCCCCAGGGATTAAACTGTATGACGGCTAAATGTGCCACCAAGGGAGGGAGACAACTTACTCTATACGGCCACCTCTTCGCTCAAGGACCACGAATATCCCCTTCGGATGTGCAGGAAGATTACCCACAAAGGTAACGGCCCGGATGGACCTTATTATAAACCTTTTTCCAAAATATCCCTCAATATCCTCTTCCGAGAACCGAAACGGGCCCCAATCGCCTGGCTCGTCCTTGCTGAAGACCTTAAGGAATAGGCAGCCACTCGGCTTGAGGACAGATAGTACATTGGAAATATATAGATCCCGCTTTTCAGGTGGTAAGGTATGGAAACAACCCCTATCGAATACATAATCAAAGGTACCCAGGTGGTCCATGGATCGAAGGACATCGGCTACCTCGAAGGTAAGCCGGGGATTCCCCCCATACACCCTTCTTGCATAGCGTATGGCCCCTGGTGCTATATCCACGGCCACAACCTCATAGCCCAATGCGGCGAGCCTAGAGGCAACGGTACCTGCCCCGCATCCAAGCTCAAGGAATCGACCAGGCAACTTGGCCATGGTGCACAGGCATTCGGCAAGCTCCTGGTCCAACACCTCTGTATACCAGGGCATACGGTGTACAGGGGCCTTATCATAGAGGCCCTTCCAGCGCCCTGGGTCATGCCTGGCCCCTGGACGCTCAGGTGATAACGGCCTACCCCGCTTAAGCTCTTCCGGGGTCCCAATGGCCCTAATTTCTATGTGATGCCCATCAGGATCCCTAAGACGCAGGGCCTGGTATCTATCCTCTATATTTTCAGGCCCAGAAACAGGGATGGCAAAGGACCTTATACGTTCCAAGGCGCCCAGGATCTCCCATATTGGAATCTCGAAAACCATGCTGTATGGCTGCTTGATCATGTCGGTTTCTTCAACAAGGAGTGAAAAATTGCCGAGAGAAAGCTCAAGGACCTCTCCATCCTGCCTTGGTACCAGGCCCAACACGTCCCTATAAAAGGCCATCGATGTGGCCTTGTCGGTTACAGGCAGGGAAACACCCTTGACATGCCGCAGTACCAGAGGTCTTTGGCCAACCTCCTCTGGCTGATTTTGCACCTCTTTTCTATTCAATGTACCTAAAACCAGGCTACAATATAGGGAATATTTAGATGGAGGCCAGATACTTGACCGGCGCCCATGAAAAGCGATCAGGATGGCGGGCGATGCGGGATTCGAACCCACGGCCTTTGGCTCCGGAGGCCAACGCTCTATCCAGCTGAGCTAATCGCCCTTGGACTTATTTATCCTAATTTGACCTCATAGGCTTGTCAATCAGGACAAAATACTATCAAATAGCGATAAATTAAGGCAGGAGTAATGATGGTAAGCCCTATAGAGATCCAAATACTCAACAAACGGCTCACATCCGTAGCTGAAGAGATGGGAATTGTGCTTCAAAAAAGCGCATTCTCACCTAATATAAAGGAACGACGTGATTTTTCATGTGCAATCTTCGATCAGGCAGGCAACCTGTTGGCCCAGGCGGCACACATACCGGTACATCTGGGTGCCATGCCGGAGACACTAAAATCCGTAAGACAGCTCTTTACCCTTAGGCCTGGAGACATAATCATTACAAACGATCCCTTTCTGGGAGGAACCCACCTGCCTGACATAACGCTGATTACCGGTGTCTTCCTAGAGGATAAGACAAGGGCCTCCTTCTATTTGGTCACAAGGGCACACCATGCGGATGTAGGTGGGATCACCCCTGGTTCGATGCCTGTGGCTACACGCCTTGAGCAGGAAGGTGTTCTCATAGAACCAAGATACCTGGCCAGAAATCACAGGATGGATAACCGATTTCTGAAGGAATTAACAGGCAGGATGCGAAATCAAGAGGAAAGGATGGGTGACTTGAAGGCCCAGATCGCCTGCCTGGACCGGGGTAGGAAAAGGCTCAGTGAGATTGTAGCCAGTGAGGCCCCGGATACCCTTTATGAAAAGATCGACCTCCTGTTGGACTATGGTGAAAGGGTCATGAGAACCGTCGTCTCCGCCCTCCCTGATGGGGAATATAAGTTCAAGGATTACCTGGACGATGACGGATTAGGAAGCGAACCAATCCCTATATTGGTAAGGATATGTATCTGGCAAGGCAATGTAGATGTCGATTTTTCAGAGACGGCAGATCAGGTGGCCACGGGACTCAATACGGTCAAGAGTGTAACCAAGGCAGCTACCCTGTATTGCTTCTTCTGCCTGCTAGGCGGGAATTATCCCATAAATGCAGGTTCACTCAGGCCCATAAGGATAATTACCCGACGCGGAAGCCTTCTGGATGCCATGCCGCTGGCGCCTGTAGCAGCTGGGAATGTGGAGACATCTCAAAGAATCGTGGACTGTGTACTCGGGGCCCTTGCCCAGGCAGCTCCTGAACGCATACCTGCTGCCAGTTGCGGCTCTATGAATAATATTGCAATCGGGGGCAAGGACGAATCGGGAGGGGAGTACACCTACTACGAAACCATCGGAGGAGGTATGGGAGGCAGGCCAGGAGCAGATGGCCTTTCGGGCATACAGGTGCATATGACCAATACGTTAAACACCCCTATTGAGGCATTGGAACAAGCCTATCCCTTCCTGATAGAAAGGTATTGTCTGAGGCGCGCTTCGGGTGGAAAGGGTAAATTCAAAGGTGGAGAGGGAATAATCAGGACGTACCGGTTCTTGAGACCTGCAATGGTAACGTTACTTACGGAAAGACGAAGACTCGCACCCTATGGACTTTCCGGTGGGGGAACAGGTGCCAGGGGTGAAAATATCCTGATACAAGGAAAGGGACAGAGTAAAAGGCTCTCGGGCAAGGGCCACTTCCATGTGGAAAAGAATGACCTTATAGAGATCCGTACCCCAGGAGGAGGGGGATGGGGAAAGTATAACCCTTGACAAGAGGGCCTAAAGGGGCAAAAGTCCAGTTCGCAGTCATGTGACCATAATCTGAAGGGAAGCCTTAAAAGCAGTATCTTCACATCCGGGTGGTACAGGCAAAGGTATGTCCCAGAGAAGGCCTGAACTTACTATTTTCAGACAACAATAAAAGGAGAGAGAGGATAGATGAAAAAGCAATACTTAATGGCCCCAGGGCCTGTAGCCGTGGCACCCCATGTGCTGGCAAAGATGGCCGAACCCCTTATACACCACCGGTCTCCACAGTTTTCAGCGCTTTTAACCCAGGTAAGGGAAGATCTCAAATACCTGTACCAGACCAAAAATGAGGTTCTCATCCTGGCGTCCTCTGGCACAGGGGGTATGGAGGCAACGGTCGCCAACCTACTTTCCCCTGGTGACAAGGCTATCGTGATACGTGGAGGAAAATTCGGCGAACGCTGGGCCGAACTTTGTGAGGCCTACGGGGTAAAACCCATAAATATCGATGTACCATGGGGGGAAGCCGTAGAGCCCAAAGGTGTTGAAGAGGCCCTTAAAGACCACCCTGATGCAAAGGCCGTACTGGTTCAGGCCCATGAAACATCTACTGGTGTCAAGCATCCAATTGAAGAGCTTGGAAGGATAGTAAGAGAAAAAGATGAAACCGTCTTGGCAGTGGATGCAATCAGTGCGCTTGGTGTGTACGATATAAAAACAGACGATTGGAACCTGGATATAGTGGTAACCGGCTCGCAGAAGTCTTTGTCCCTACCACCAGGGCTTGCCCTTGTCAGTGTCAGTGAAAAGGCATGGCAAATGGCCCAAAGGACTAAGTCCTCCAGGTATTACTTCAATTTTCTGAAAGAAAAAAAGGCCATAGAACGCCAGACTACCGCATTCACCCCGGCGGTTTCACTCATCACAGGCCTTAGTGTAGTACTAAAGGACATAAGAGAAACCGGATTAGACGCACTCTTTAAACACCACAAAAACCTGTCCGAGGCAACCAAGGCCGGCATAAGGGCCTTGGGACTGGAACTCTTTGCCAAGGCACCAAGCGAGGCCATAACTGTCATAAAGGCACCCGATGGAATAAATGGCCAAGATGTAGTAAAGATTCTCAGGGAGGATTATGGTATTACTATCGCTGGTGGACAGGCCCAGGCCAAGGGCAAGATCTTCCGAATCTCGCATATGGGGCATCTGTGCCAGTGGGATATGATAATCGCCTTGGCCGCAGTGGAAAGGGCACTCAAAGAACTCGGACACCCAATCGAGCTAGGCAAGGGAGTAGCAGCGGCCCAGGAATACTTCGCAAATGTTCACACAGCCTGAATATCCGGTACCGCGGCTCGTGGAATATATTTTCGCGGTTAATCAGGCAAAATTCTCAGAAAGGATTAAACGCAGACAATGAAGGTTTTAATTACAGATCCAATTGCCCAGGATGGAATTGATATCCTGAAATCCGCAGGGCTTGAAGTTGAGGAACGCCTTGGATTAACTCCGGAGGAGCTTAAAGAGGCGGTAAAGGACGCAGACGGGCTGGTAATACGCAGCAATACCAAGGTCACACCGGAGTTGGTTGAAGCCGCAAAAAGGCTAAAGGTGGTTGGAAGGGCGGGAACTGGCCTGGACAACGTAAACATCGCCGCCTGTAATAAGCGGGGTATCGTGGTCATGAACACACCTGGCGGCAACACAAACTCGGCAGCCGAGCATACCATCGCGATGTTGATGTCCGTATCAAGACACATACCCCAGGCTACCGCCTCCATGAAGGCCGGCAAGTGGGAAAAGAAAAAATTTCTTGGGCAGGAGGTAGCAGGAAAAACCCTTGGCATTATAGGCAGTGGTAGGATCGGTGCCATCGTTTCACAGATAGCCAAGGGCCTCAAGATGAAGGTTATGGCATATGATCCACACATAAATCCGAGCATAGCGGAGAAACTGGGTATTGAGCTCACAGACCTGGATACCGTGCTTGAAAATGCCGATTACATCTCGGTTCATACCCCTCTAACCAGCGAAACTAGAGGGATGCTCAACAAGGATCTGTTCTCTAAGATGAAAAAGGGGGCCATTGTCTTGAACTGTGCACGAGGTGGTATAGTAAACGAGAAGGACCTCTATGAAGCCCTGACCTCTGGCAAGCTTGGTGCTGCAGCCCTTGATGTCTTCGAGGTTGAGCCTACCACCTTGGAAAATCCCCTCTTGTCCCTGGATAACTTTATCTGTACCCCTCATTTGGGTGCCTCTACCAGGGAAGCCCAGGAAAACGTTGCCGTGGCAGTGGCAAAACAGATCTCGGACTACCTTACCAAGGGCGAGGTAAGAAACGCGGTCAATGTACCTTCGGTCAGTGGCGAATTATTGACAAGGCTGGCACCTGTGCTCAATCTTGCGGAAAAAATGGGGGCCTTCCTGGCCCAGATATCCCACGGCGCCATCGAAGAGGTTACAATTTCCTATCAAGGTGATCTGGCTGATATAGATACGGCCCCTGTCACCATATCGGCAATCAAGAGTCTCCTAGCCCCGGTAGTCAGGGAAGACGTAAATTTCGTAAATGCGCCTATCATAGCCGAAGAAAGGGGCATAAAGATCATCGAGTCAAAGAGTAAGACCTCTGAGGACTTCAATAACTTGCTGGCCATATCCGTAAAGACCGCCAAGGACAAAAATACCATAGTGGGAACCATCTTCGGCAAGAAGGAACCCCGCATCGTAAGGATCAACGACTTCAGGCTGGAAGCGGTTCCTGAGGGACATATGCTCCTCATCTATAATGAGGACCGTCCTGGGGTAATAGGCAGGATAGGCACGACACTTGGTGATACAGGTGTCAACATAGCCAGGATGCAGGTTGGACAGGACCCAGGCCATAACCGTAACGTCATTCTACTTACTATAGATGTGAAGGCCACACCGGAAGTCCTAACCAGGCTCCTGGAACAAGACGGGGTCACCCAGGCACAAGCAGTTGAGTTGTAATTCTAGATAGCCGGGTGAGACACTCGTCCCTTGTCGTGATCAGGCTTGGGACGGTGCAATGCCACGTGGCATCCTTGGCTACAAAGGCATGAAGCGATGAAGACGTGATTCAAAAGCACCAATTACGTAATGCATCGAGGGCCTCTTAATTGAAAAACAAAAATCCCTACGGACATAATACAGGCGTCGCCATCTTTGCGCTCATATGCCTTCTTGTCATCATGGCATCATGGGGATGTGCGCTACATAGACAGGAAAGGGCCCAGGGCATCCAGGAACAAACCGTATCAAAGGGAGAAAAGGGCCAGGAAAAATCCTCTAAAGAGGCCCGCCAGGAAAAACTGGAAGAAAGAATAATAAGCTCTCCCATGCTGATAACAGAGGATTACTTCCGACAAACAGCGGGTTCCAACAAGCCGATCTCCCTTTTCGGTAATTCAAAGAAAGAAAAACAGCTCGAAGCACGCCTTGCACGACTTGAGGAACGGCTAAAGGGGCTGCCCCAGCGGACTACTGACAAACAAGGCATGCCGGTACTGCGTCGAAAGGTGGTCCTTTTATCCCTACTTGGTGACCTTGGATTGGACGTGCTTTCTCTTCTTCCTGCGGCACTTAGAAGGACCAATGGCGTCGTGCCTGTAGATGCTAGCCAGCTTTCTAGGCTTTTGAAGGAACGGGGAGAAACGGTGAGTGACCTTGCATCCGCATCGGTGCGGAGGGAAATAGCCGCCGCCGCCGGGATACATGCCTACATTCTGGTATATTTTCCCCAGGGCAAACCCCCGACAAAGGGTTCTGGTTCTCCATTGCGCATAGACGTAATCCATGCAACCGAAAGTGTCCTGATAGGTTCCTATCTTGCCACTGTAAATCAGTTTGACACGGTAGCCAAGAAGATATCAGAGGATGTCATACGGGGGACCGCATGGTCGTGCCGCATAGTAAAGGTCGCCCCCGATGGCATCTATTTAAATGCAGGCAGGCTCACTGGGCTCCGGCCAGGAGATAGGCTCAAGGTATTCGGCCTAGGACAGGAGATAATCGATCCGCTTACCGGACATTCACTAGGTTTTGCACCAGGCCCCTTTAAGGGAGAAATCAAGGTAAATGCACTCTTCGGTACGGATGCCTCAAAGGCTGTCATTATCTCCGGCCAGGGGTTTAAGCCTGGTGACATAGTAAAGATATCAGAGCTTGCCCCATAGCCCTGGTACGACAGAATTCTTCCAAATCTTCATGCTGCCTTAGCCCTTGCGCCGCATCCCTGGATATGAAAACATCACCATTATCTAGGATCTATTTTCACGGTAACCACCATTCCCAGGGCGGTCAAAACGAAGTATGAAAATGCACCCGCCTGGGAACTTTTGCCTCCTGTCATGTATATCCATGGCTAAAGGCCTTCATCTTGATGCCAAGGTAAATTTGTGCAGGTGAAAAAGTATACAGTGAAAATGTACCTGAAGTTCCAAGGAATGAATAGTCATCTGTGGAAATCCGCAATGTGCATCTCTCATGATTAAAGGAAAAAAACATGCATCCACTCCTAACAGATGATCCGGGCAAAAATATGTTGTTGCTCGGTAACGAGGCTATTGTAAGAGGGGCACTTGAGGCCGGCCTTGCGGTTGCGGCCGCCTATCCCGGAACCCCGTCGTCTGAAATAGGCAATAATCTATTCCAGCTAACTAAGGAGCCAGAGGCACATCTATATTTCGAATTTTCCACCAATGAAAAAGTAGCCATGGAAGTAGCAGCAGCCGCCTCTGCCGCTGGGCTCAGAAGTCTCACGTGTATGAAACACGTGGGCATGAACGTTGCCTCAGACGTACTGATAACCCTGGCCTATATAGGTACGAAGGGCGGCATGGTGATAATCACTGCAGACGATCCTTCTATGCATTCAAGCCAAAATGAACAGGATAATCGCTACTATGCCAAGTTGGCTAACCTGCCCATGCTTGAGCCTTCTGGTCCACAGGAGGCCAGGGATATGACCAAGGCCGCCTTTGAATTATCCGAGGAGCTTGAGCTTCCTGTAATAATTCGAACCACTACCAGGACATCCCATGTCAGGGGACCGGTTGAGCTGGGTCCATTGCCTGCAAGGAAGCAGGTCGTTGGAAATTTTGAACGGGCTCCAGGGAGATGGGTGCCTGTGCCAGGAGTTGCACGGGTACGGCACAAGGTCCTACTCGAACAGATGGAAAAGGCACAAAAGAAGGCTGAATCATCGGTTTTTAACCGTATAGGTGGCTCAGGTAAAACAGGTATAGTGGCCAGTGGTGTGGCTTCCTGCTATGTCCATGACACTATCATGGAACTAGGCTGTGAAAACCAGGTAAGCTTCTTGAGGCTCGGTTTCACCTATCCCCAACCACGGGAACTTCTGAGCGAATTCTTGAGATCCGTGGACAAAATACTAGTTGTCGAGGAATTGGAATCATTTCAAGAAGATGCGCTGAAGGCGTTGGCCAATGAGCTTAAGATCAATGTACCCATTTTGGGAAAGGCAAGTGGGCATTTCTCAAGGCTTTATGAATTTGATCCTGCCATGGTAAAGAACGCAATCGCCGACATCCTTGGATACAAGGTCCAACGCCCCAAAACTCCAGATCTTTCCCGTCTGCCGAAACTGCCCATGAGGCCGCCTTCACTCTGCCCTGGTTGTCCCCACAGAGAGACATACAATGCAGTCAAGAAGGCCCTTGACCTGCTGGGATATACACCAAAGACTATATACCCTACGGATATAGGCTGTTACACCCTGGGGCTCTTGCCACCGATCCAGATGGCAGACTACCTTATTTGCATGGGGTCCAGTGTGGGGACCTCTGCTGGTTTCTCCGTGGCCACAGACCAAAAAATCGTGTCTTTTATAGGGGATTCAACCTTTTTCCACTCTGGGATCTCCTCACTGGTCAATGCGGTTCACAACGAGCATAATTTTTGTCTAGTGGTACTGGATAATTCTACTACTGCGATGACCGGTCACCAGCCAAATCCCGGGATAAAGCTAAGGCCCCCTGGTTATGAAAAACCCCGTGTACCCATAGAGGATGTAGTAAGGGCATGTGGTGTCAAGGTGGTGAGGAAGGTAAATCCCTACAAAAAGAAGGCAACCATAGAGATATTCAAGGAGGTATTAACCAACGATAAACTTTCGGTGGTGATTGCAGAGGCCCCTTGTATCCTATATTACAGGCGGGTAGGAGGGAAAAAATAATGGCATTTCAACGGATCCTTTTCACCGGTGTAGGGGGACAGGGGACACTTCTGGCATCCAGGCTCCTTGGAGAGGCCGTAATGGAAGAAGGCTTGCCTGTAAGGGTAAGCGAGGTTCACGGCATGGCCCAGAGGGGAGGAGTAGTAGAATCCACGGTAATATTAGGAGGACTGGAAGGGCCCATAATCTCAAATGGAGAGGCCGACATACTAGTTAGCTTTGAGCCCCTTGAGACCCTGCGCGCCCTGCCGAAATGCCATGAAGATTCCTGGATTATCAGTAACATTATCCCCATCCAGACTCTTACAGTAAGACTTGGACAGGCTGAATATCCTGATCCCGACAGATGGATCGATTTTATAAAACAGCACTTCAAGAACACCGTGGCATTTGATGCTGAATCCCTTGCCAAGGAGGCAGGGATCACACGGGCTGTCAACATCGTTCTCCTTGGTGCGCTGGCTGGCTGTGGAACAGTACCTGCGTCGCCCGAACGTCTTAAGAGGGCAATAAAAAAAAGAATAAAGCCAGAATTCGTTGAGGCCAATCTCAAGGCCTTTGAGCTTGGATTGGCCCAGGTCTCAAGATGATACAAGGACCGATCATGAACAGGAAGCTTGCCGTCATTCTATTGATATTTTTGTTAATCCTTGGGCTTGGAGGATGTACCGAGAGACAGAGGAAGAACCTCAAGCACTTCAAGTCTGATATCATAGGCCTTAAAAGGCGGGTGACCCTATACGATTGCCAGGGTAACCCTATAAGGAAGTGGGAAGGGCGTTTCAAGATCGAGGTACAAGGTTCATTCATATCATTCATAGATGATAACGGAAAGGACATAAAGCTGAGCGGAACGATAGTAGTGGAAGAGCTATAACCGTGAAATGGCAAATCACAACAGCGATGTCCCGACCCTGAAGGCAATCATAGAGGCGGTACTCTTCACGGCAGGCGGGCCACTCACACTGTCTAGCCTTTGCAAACATCTGCCGGAATATAGCAGAGCCGAGATAAAGACGGCCTTGAAGGAGCTTACCAGGGATTATGATGCTAAATCACGTGGCATGGAGCTTGTCCAGGTAGCCGGCGGCTACCGCCTTCAAACCCGAAGGGAGTTAAAGAAATGGATATTGAGGCTTAAAAGGGTGCCTCCCCTTAGACTCAGCAAGGCATCCCTTGAGACATTGGCGCTCATTGCCTATCGTCAACCAGCCACCCGGGCTGAAATAGAGGAAATAAGGGGGGTGGATTCCAGTGGCACACTGCGTTTTCTCTTAGAAAAAAAACTAATAAGGATCTCTGGCAGGAAAAGTGTCCCAGGCCGTCCCTTGCTCTACCAGACTACAAGACACTTCTTGCAGATATTCCAACTAGATGACCTATCTTCCATGCCCACGATCAAGGAATTAATCGAATTGGAAGAGGGAAATGTAGCCTCCCAACCACCCCTATTTGATCCGGGAGTAGACGCTAGCTAAGCAAAAATAAGGCCGAGTAAACAAAACCTCCATTGTAGCTGTGCCCTTCACGCTGCACTTTCGGTGCATAAAGATAAAGCCAGCATTCAGGGTGTATTTTCACGCTAACAGTCATTCCAGAGGCGGACACAACGGGTATGAAAATATCCCCCTGGGGACATACTGTCTTTCCCCCCTTGTCCGTCCTTGTACGTCCATGGCCAATCAAAAAATGCATCCTTGGATAAAAGATAAGAAAAATCCTACTATCCTGCCTACTCATATGGATTGGCGAAATCGGCTGCCACACCAAGCTCCCTTTCTATCTCCAGGAGCCGGTTATATTTTGCTAGTCGTTCACTCCGGCAGACAGAACCTGTTTTGATCTGCCTGCCATCCATGGCCACCGTGAAATCCGCTATGAAGGCATCTTCGGTTTCACCGGAACGATGGGATACTACGTAAGTCCAACCTGCCTCCCTGCACAGGCGTATCGCATCGATCGTCTCGCTGATGCTTCCGATCTGGTTGAGTTTTATGAGCACAGAGTTGGCCGTACCCTCTTTGATTCCGCGCCGTATAAAATTCGTATTGGTAACAAAGACATCGTCCCCTACTATTTGGATCCTGTCACCAAGTTCACTGGTCAAGAGTCTGAATCCCTCCCAATCGTCTTCAGCCAATCCATCCTCGATGGAAATGATAGGATACCTTTCTATCCATGACTTGAACAGTTTAACCATCTCTTCACTGGTTTTTTCTCCTCCACCAGAACGTTCGAGTATGTATTTACCATCCCGATAAAAGGAACTCGCCGCTGGATCAAGGGCGATGGCTATATCCTTCCCAGGCCGGTAACCTGCCATTTCTATGGCCTCCACGATCAATTCACACGGTTCTTCATTACTGGTCAAATTCGGTGCAAATCCCCCCTCATCACCCACAGTGGTAGCATAACCCTTTTGCTTTAACAGGTCCTTGAGGGCATGGAATGTCTCGGAACCGTAACGCATGGCCTCGGCAAAGGAAGGGGCGCCTATTGGGGCAATCATGAATTCCTGGAAATCGACACTGCAATCCGCATGTTGTCCTCCATTGAGTATATTCATCATGGGAACAGGCAAGCGGTTCGCCGGGGCTCCTCCAAGATACTCGTAAAGAGGTAGATGCAGGCTAAGGGCAGCTGCCCTGGCAACTGCCATGGATACCGAAAGTATGGCGTTGGCCCCAAGATTCTTCTTGTATTCCGTGCCGTCCAGGTCTATCATGATTTGGTCAATTTCACGCTGCCTAGTCGCATCTATCCCTATCAGCCTGGGTGCTATGGTCTGTGTAATGTTTATAACCGCCTTCAAGACCCCCTTTCCTCCATACCGTTCAGGGTCTCCATCCCTCAGTTCAAGTGCCTCGTTTTCACCAGTCGAGGCACCAGATGGCACTGAGGCAACCCCAGTAGAACCATCCTCCAGCACGACAAAGGTGCGTACCGTGGGGTTACCTCGTGAATCCAATATTTCCATAGAATCGATACTGATTATAGATCTTAACATTCATTTTCCTCCATTTATTTAAAAAAGGGGGTCGCTGTCGGGCTACCGGACCAGTTATAATTAAAAAGGATCTTAAGTCAAGCATCAGCAGACAGTGCAAACTGATCAATCATTAAGGAGTCCATGATGTGTCAATCCACTGTTTACATAAAAAAAGGAGACACCGAGGAAGAAATTCTACAGGATGCAATCCTTGTGGAACCATGTCCGGAAGGGGTAAAAATACAGGGTTTCTTCGAGGAACCAAGGATAATACCGGCGAAAATTGTCACGATAGATCTCTTGAAACACAAAATTATCCTTGAACCAATTACCTGAAGATAGATTATTGGACAAGGATATTTTTCATATTTAGAGAGGCAGCGCCAAGGGTATAAACCGCATGAAAGTTTGGATGAAACAACTTGAAAAACACGAAAAAATAGCTTCTATTCTTTAGAGCATGAAGATATTGGGCCTGTTTCTAAAATCTATCAATTTGCGTAGAAGGTATAGCACATGACAAGTATAGAAAAATTGAAGGTATTAATACCTCACTGGATAACCCACAATGAAGAGCATGGCAAGGAATTCGCCAAATGGGCGGAACAGATGAAACAGGAAGGAAATACACAGGTAGCAGATGCCATATTGGAGGCATTTTCTGCACTTCAACAGGTGAATGAAGGATTGAAGAAGGCCCTGAACATGACAGATGGCGAATCGGAAGGCTGATTTCTAGACAATCAGCTACTTAATAGGTCCATGGCCGAAATGAAATACCATTTGGGGGTATTTAGGGGGGAAACCTTTTTATCTGCCATCAAACACTTACACTAAAAATGAACGGTCCTGATTAGGACCAACGTACCAAGACATGAAATACATAAGTACCCGGGGACGGGTTGAGCCACTAAGATTCAAGCAAGCGGTAATGATGGGCCTTGCCACCGATGGGGGACTGCTCCTACCGGAGCATATCCCGTCCATTAGCCAGGATACCATCATCAGGTGGCAGGATCTAGGTTATCAGGACCTTGCCTGTGAGATCATGGGGCTTTTCATCGATGATATCCCACGTGCTACGATAAAACAGCTCATCAAAAGGTCCTATGCCACCTTCGACACCACCGAAATCACCCCTATAATCAATACTGGTAAGGAATATATACTGGAGCTCTTTCACGGTCCCACATTGGCATTCAAGGACATTGCGCTTCAATTTCTTGGGAATATCTTTTCTATCCTGCTCGAGGAGCAACATTCATGCATGAATATCCTTGGAGCCACATCAGGTGATACTGGCAGTGCTGCCATATACGGGGTAAGGGGTAAGAAAAACATAAACATATTTATATTGCACCCCAAGGGCCGAGTAAGTCCTGTACAGGCCTTGCAGATGACCACCGTCCCTGACAAAAATGTCTTCAATATTGCCGTGGAAGGTACATTTGATGACTGCCAGAATATAGTAAAGGAGATATTCAATGACCTTGATTTTAAGGCCAGATATCGGCTTGGTTCAATCAACTCTATCAACTGGGCCAGGATACTGGCCCAGATAGTCTATTATGTTTATGCCACCCTGAAGCTCGTCTCCACGACAAGGGCAGAAAGGGTCAACTTCTCGGTTCCAACCGGAAATTTCGGGGATATATTTGCCGGTTTCCTGGCACGGAGAATGATCACTCCTCTTATCGACCGGCTTATACTTGCCACTAATGAAAATAACATCCTGACCCGGTTCGTCCTTGAAGGCAAATATTCAAGAGGTGGGGTCGTACCCACCATCAGTCCTTCTATGGATATCCAGGTGGCAAGCAACTTCGAACGTTATCTATACTACCTATATGATCAACAGCCGGAAAAGGTAAGGAATGCCATGGAGGGATTTCATGCAGGCGGAGAGATCGTTTTTTCCCAAGAAGAACGGTCACAAATAAGAAGGGATTTTGCATCTACGTCTGTCAATCAGGAAGAAACCCTGGCTACCATAAGGGAGACCTATCAAGACAGTGGTTATGTCATTGATCCACATACAGCAGTAGGGGTAGCCGGGGCAAGAAGGCTGAAGGCACGGATTCTTGAAGGGCCTGTGGTATGCCTTGCCACGGCCCATCCTGCAAAATTCCCGGATGCGGTACGAAGGGCCATAGGAAGGGAACCTAAACAGCCCAAGTCCATGAGGGGATTAGAAAAAAAGGCGACCCGCTGTAAGGATATGCCGGCAGATACCGCCCTGGTAAAGAAATATATCATGGAAAACGCCCTATAGATCTCATCCTGGCAGGCCAAGGACCTGTCCCCAGGGCAGGCACAACGAAGCATGAAAATGCGGCCCTGGAAATATTTTGTCCTTGTCCATGCTGTCTTGTGTATCCATGGTTAAGCAAAAAAATGCCTTTTAAGTTTAACTATAAGGATCGAGAATGAAAATGAAAAAAAATGGCATCCCATGGAGGCTTTATCACATCAATTATTAAGGAGGTATTATGGTAAAAAGTATCTTTTATGTGCTCTCTGGGCTCTCTGCAGCGCTCTTAATGGTGATATTTACCGGCTGTGAGTCCATGGTTCAGCCGACTGCCAAGGTCGACAATACCATGGCCCAGCAGTCCTTCTCATGTCCTGGCAAGGCCAAGGTGGCTGTTGCACGATTCGACTGGCGTGTTGGTGGCGGTGGAGGAACCACGATCAGGGGACCAGGAGGGACCTATACTATCAGCCATGAATCAGGCGTAATGACAGGGCTCAGGGATATGCTAGTAACAAGCCTTGTACAGACAAGGTGCTTCCGGGTACTCGAAAGACAAGACTTTGGAGCGCTTACCGAGGAAATGAAGCTCCGGGAGCAGGGCTATACCAGAAATAAAAGGAGCCGAAAGGGCCATATCAAGGAGGCAGACCTGCTAATTGTAGGTTCCGTAACTGGCTGGGAGCCTGGAACATCGGGGGCCAGGGGTGCTGTAGGCGGGCTGTTTGGCAACGTACTGGGGGGTATCACTGGTGCATTCAGCAAAACCTCCATGGCCATGGATATCAGAATAATCGACGTAGATACATCCGAGGTCATTGCCGCTACCCGGGTCGAAGGAACTGCCAGGGCCATATCTGCAGGCGGGCTTCTTGGCGGAGTTGTTGGCAGCACCCCACTTGGGGGTGGGCTTGGTGCCTATGCCAAAACCCCTATGGAAAAGGCTATCAGAAATTGCATATATGAGGCGGTAAAGTTCATCGTAAACAACACCCCACCTAAATATTTCAAAAAATAATCTCTAGGCTGCTGTACAAAAAGGGCATGGCTATTATCAGGCCGTGCCCTTCAAGGGTTTCTGTCAGATTGTCCTGAAAAAGGTAGCAAGTCAAAGCCCTTCCCTATCCAATTCCTGGACAAGTTTTTTCTGCCTCCTTGTCAACCGCCGGGGCACATCCACTATGATCCTGACCAGTTGGTCTCCCCTTGTGCCATTGGCATCCACCAGGCCCTTGCCCCGCAAACGCAGTTTTTGCCCACATGCCGTACCTGCAGGGACCCTAAGACGTACACGCTGGTTATCAAGGGTGGGTACCTCTATCTGGGTACCGAGGCAGGCCTCTGAAAACCGGATCTTGTGATCTACCTCTACATCGGCCCCATCAATCCTGAAACCAGGGGGAACCAGCATCCCTATACGCAGGTACAGATCACCCCTACCACCAGGGCCTGGGATTCCTTTACCCTTGACTCTGATCTTCGTGCCAGCCTTGATCCCTTTGGGCACCCTGACCGATATCCTTTCCGGTTGGCCGCTGGTGTGGAGTGAAATAATCTTTTTCGTTCCCCCAAGCGCCTCCTGGGGAGTAATTTTTAAGTCCAGTACAACATCCCTGCCCCTTGGCTGGGATTGCTGGAATCCATAGGTACCACGGCTGGTATATCTTCCTGCTCCAGTAGTCTTAAAGGGCTGTGAGAAAATATCCTCAAAGCCTGCAGCACCTGACCTGCCGCCAAAGAACATCCTGGTAAATATGTCCGTTCCCATTCCCAGGTCCTTGAAAACATCGGAAAAATCAAAGCCCTGGAAAATATCCTCTTGGGAATATCGCCTATGGAATTCACCTGAGCCGAAGGCGTCATACTGCCTCCTCTTTTCCGGGTTGCTCAGTACCGCATAGGCCTCGTTAATTTCCTTGAAACGTTCCGCAGCTGCCTCGTCTCCCTTATTCTTGTCAGGATGATATTTTATGGCCAGCCTCCTAAATGCCTTCTTGATCTCATCAGCAGAGGCATCCTTGGCCACCCCAAGAATTTTATAATAATCCTTCTGACTATTCATGGTTCAACGCCCTATCAGACACAACCACCGACCCTCCCAAAACAAAGGGACACAAGGCCCCCCGTTTTAGTTTTTTCCTATACGGTTCTGCATTCCTTTAACCTCTATTCGCTTCTAAACTTTATGCGGCCCGCACCTTGGCGTACCCCCAATACATGAAGATACAGCCCATAAACCCTGTATTTTCACGGTAAAACTGCTTTTTTCCAACAGCTGTCACATATCCCAAGTATGCGTATGCTGCGTCTTTTTCTGCTCCTCGGACCTTGCACTTGAAAAAATAATAGTTGTTTCTTCAGAAGCCTCATTAAGGGATGAGAACCAATCTAGGATAGATTATGATATTAAAAGAGATGTCGGTGATTGCTCATAAACTTTCATGCGGCCCGCACCTTGGTGCCGCATCCATAATACATGAAGATACAGCCCATAGACTCTGTATTTTCACGGTAAATCTTAGTCATATGTCTCAATGAGACTAAATGATAAAATAAGTACTTGGCAATAATTTGTCAATCAATTACCCTGGGACACCTATTGCACAATTTTTGTAAAAATAACAAAGAAATATATAAGATAGCCCCTCTATTGCCCGCAAGCCCTGCTTCCCCTGAAGAGGTTAAATATGGCCTTGCACTAATCAAAAGGGAGGCCCCATTTTTGCGGCTTGAAGCCCCTAGTGAAGGAATCGTTCCCAAGGGGCCTGCAGGTTCTCTTGCATACCTGGCAGACACGGATCAAAACCAGGCACAGCGCTTTGAAAAAAGGCTAATGAGCCATGACCTTGACTTCATATGGGGTGTAAGAGGCGGCTACGGGTGCCTGCGTTGGCTCAAATGGATAAATTGGGATCTCCTTACCCGACATTCCCCGATGATTATAGGATATAGCGACCTTACATTCATCCATGCGGCCATAAATTCCCAGGGTATGGTTTCCCTTCATGCCCCCATGATCACATCCCTGCCAACCATCTCGTACGATGCAAGGCAGGCCCTTTGGCAGGCCCTCAAAGGTCAGCTTCCGAAATTGACTGGAAAGGGACTGTTTCATGGAAGGGCAGAAGGCATCCTGATAGGGGGTAACCTGACATGCCTCTGCCATACAATAGGAACACCTTTTGAACCTCCATGGGAAGGGGCAATACTAGTATTAGAAGACCATAAGGAACCCTTGTACAGGATAGATCGAATGCTGACCCAACTACTACTAAGTGGGCGTTTGAACAAACTGGCAGGACTAGCAGTGGGGAATATGAAGGATACAGGCTTTCCTGAAAAGACCCTTGTCAGCCTCTTGAAAGACCGGCTATGTGGCTTGGGCATTCCGGTGATCTACGAACTGCCCATTGGACATGTCCCTGACAATTATCCCATATTGTTGGGCGGTCTCTATGTACTGGATGCGGAGGTAGGCAGACTCACTCCTTCCAATCTGGAATAGGACGTAGAGTACCCAACATGCTACCAAGGGCAAGGATCTTGGCTGTATTCTCTAGGCACTCTGCCGCATAGAAGGCATCCTGAATCCTCTTTCCCCTGGTAACGGCACCATGATTTGCCAGCACTATTGCAGGCCCTTCTCCAAGCAGGTTCACCACCGCCCTGGCCAGGGCCTCTCCACCAGGCCTACAAAACGGCGCGACAGGTACATCCTTAAGGAATATCTTCGATTCCACCAAATAATCCACCGGAAAGCTCCCCATGGATAGGGTAACTGCAAGGGTCCATGGCGGATGTACATGGACTATTGCCCTGGTTTTCTCTTCAGCCGCATATATGGCAAGATGCATGGGCAATTCCGAAGACGGTTGACCTTGGCCCTCGACCACCTTCCCATCCATCCCCACTACTAATAGGTCGTCACGGGATAATAGCCCCTTGTGGGTACTACTCGAGGTTATTAAGATCCTGTCCTTCCCTTTTAGCCTCAGGCTTACATTGCCGTCCGTCCCTGCAAACAACCCCTTATCATAGAGCCTGCGGCAGATGAAAATTATCTGGTCCCTTTCGTCTAGTGACTCCAGTTGGCTCAAGCACCAAACTCCTGTTTTTTTGTTACCTCTTCTTTTATACGGTCCAGGGTGCGGGCAAGTGCACCAATCACGTTTTGCCTTATATCCCCTGCAACCCCCAATAACATTATATCATCTCCAACATAGAGCCTACCGGTAACCAGCTCAACATCTACTGCCAGGATTCCCGGCAGTTCCCTGGCCCAGGATATGATTTCATGAAGACGTTCTTCATCAACCGCCACCTCTATTGAAAAAACCTCATCCCCGTTCCTGCTGGTGGCCCGGACTATGCCGTTGTGTATGAGCACCATACCGGCTTTTTTGCTTTCAGGAGACGATTTCAACCTGTTAACAAAGGATTCTATGTCCAAGGTACACGGCGCCTTAAATAATCGCATTTTTCACCTCAAAATCCCATTGACTCTATCCCTGGAAACACCATAGTTGCAAGGGGTTACAGAGTCATTCCTACATTATGCGCTTGACAGGTCAAGCTTTTTTTAATACAAACCTCACTTAAGCTTTAATGATCACTCTATTTATAAATCTTCTAATCTTAACTAACAATGGAGGGAAGCTGTTTATGAAAAGGCTGTGGTTTGGATTCCTGGCATTTACCTTGATTTTCCCGGTAACGGCCATTGCCGGTGGCTATACTGCCCCCAGCACGGAAGAGCTGTTAAACAAAATTGATATGCTTAGCAGAGAACTTGAACAGGTCAAACAACAATTGAAAGAGGTCCGGGCACAGCAACAGCAGGCTATGCACACGGTCAAGACTGTCAAGGAACAGCAGCAAGAGACCATGGAAACGGTTAACGATGTCTCTGAAAAGCTTGAAGATGTAACTGTAAACGGGGTGGACCGGTTTAACCTTTCCGGGGATTTTCGTTTCAGGCTGGATTCTGCTAGGGCGCATGTCAAGGGATACTGGGCAGCAGATACCATACAAACAGCCATGGGAACGATGGCAGGTTATGATGCCGCAAGCCTTGGGGCCTTCATGAGCCCCATGCTACCATCCCTCTCTCCTGCCCTACAGGCCCAAATGGGTGCTGTTATGGCGCAGTGGGACAGCATGAGTGTAAAACAGCGGATGGGTGTAATTGAGGGTATGATGGGAAGCCTAAACAAGAATCAAAGGATTGCCCTGTTAAACGCCATGAATCTCCACAAGACCTCTGGATTCAACCCGGATAACGACACCCTGTATACCACGCGCCTTCGTTTCAATGTAAAGGCCCAGGCAACTGACAATATCAACTTCAAGGGCCGCATTACCATGTACAAGATCTGGGGAATGGAGACCGCAAGGGCTACCGCGGCCCCGTTCTTCGCCCAAAACGGCTTTGCATGGGACCCGAATATAAGCCGCCGGCCTAATGATACGGTTCTGCGTGTTGAAACCGCCTATGTCAACTGGACCAATATAGCCGACTTGCCCATTTGGTTCTCTGTAGGACGCCGACCCACGGTTGATGGCCCACCGCTTCAGCTCAAATACAATTACAGGAAGCGCTACGGTACGCCAGTTGCCCTAGGGGTTGATTGGACATTCGATGGTGCCACCATCGGTTACCAATATTTCAATCCATGGCCAGGCAAAATCCGCGTATGTTACGGCCGGGGATTTGAGTCGGGATTCAAGTACAGGGATCACAAGCTGGACGACACGGATCTATATGGCATAAGCTGGGACGTAATCAACGAGCCTGACAACCATGTATTTTCAAATATACAATTGTTCAAGGCCGCCGATGTACCAGACTTCATGGAAAACACCAATAATAGAGGGCTTCCTACCAATGCAACCGCAGAACTAGGCGACATTTATCACCTAAGTGGTGTCTACATGAATCGGTTCCGTGGAATAGATTGGTTCTTCAGCGCGGGTGTAAGCCGCACGGACAGCCGGGGCCATGGCTATATGGGTGCTGGCTTGTTGAACAATCCTGGCGAAGACGAAAATCACTGGGGATGGGCAACCTATGTAGGCGCCAGGGTTCCCCTTGAACAACTAAGCAGCAAGGTCGGATTCGAGTACAACTATGGTTCCCGTTACTGGATCAACTTTACCCCTGCGGCTGACGATCTGTATCTTTCGAAACTTTCTACCAGGGGCCATGTAGGGGAGATCTACTGGATATGGGATATCCCTGAGACCCCGCTTTCAAAATATGGCAGGGCATTTATCAGGGCAGGTTATCAGTATTACTGGATAAATTATACGGGTAGCGGGTCATGGCTTGGAAAGCCGATTGATGTAGACGACCTTGATGATCCGATGAATGCCCAGATGTTCATGCCACTAGATAGGCTACAAAACTTCTATCTTACCTTCGAGGTCTATTTCTAGGAGAATACCTAGAAACCAAAGATAGACAATCATGAAAGGAAGGGGTAATTCCCCTTCCTTTTTTTATCTTCTTTGCGGGAAATATTTCAAGGCCTTGCCACAGGCCATCAGGTTTGGATGACAACATGCAGATCATCTGGTAAAAGGATAGATAATTAGATGACCTGATCTTATACTGGAGGAGACGCATGCCAATCCATGAATTTCAGTGCAAAAGCTGTGATTATGTATTTGAACTGCTCTTGATGACCAAAAAAGAGACGGAAAACGTACGGTGTCCTAAATGCCAAAGCCCTGAAGTAGGAAAACTCATGAGTGCCCCGAACATCTCCGTAGATGGTGGAGGTGGAAAGGCCAGTGGATATAGCCACAGGCCTTCCGTGCAGGAACACAGATGCAAGTCGGGAAGCTGTACGAATATCAACATCCCTGGCTATTCGAGGGACTAGACAGGTGGTCTTTGACCATGGATATGCAACTATTTTATATAAAAAAGTTGCGGGTCATACCTTTGCCCTAGGCAATACAAGTTCGTGCTTAAAGAGGGATCAAGCCTTCTGCCTTAATCTTACAAGCACAACCTCGATAGTCTCATCGTCGGAACGTAGGGTCTGCTTCTGGGCCGCTATCTCATAGCGTTCTTTACACCGTTCTAGAAACGGTCTAACACTCTTTCTTCTGGCATCGTGGGCCAAGTAGATGGTTCCGCCAGGTGCAAGATATCTAGCAAAGACATCCAGGAGTGGATCGAAAAATTTCTCGTGGAAAAGGACCTCCGAACCAATTATCGTATCAAAAAGACCGAGCTCCGAAGGATTGTTCCAATCCAAGGTAGTACATATGGGAGTGCACCCATTGACTGCCGAGGAGACCCGCACAAAATCGAGTATCTCATCTTTATAATCGGTAATGGTTACATCGTGGCCGAAGGCAGAGGCAACGATACCGGCAACCCCCAGGCCAGCGCCTATCTCAAGGACCTTCTGGTCCGCAACAGGTTTACTGCGCGCCATGAAATGTGCCATTACCACGGCCGCCTCCCATATCTTGACCCAAAAGGGAAAGTCCGCTGTATCCTTGAAAATATCCTTGCCAGCAATAAGCGGTTCGATATCTGCAACCTTTAAAAAATAAAAAGGCCTACCCTTCACAGAAAGCTGTTCGAATTCCAGCTTGTATCTGGCCCTGAGTCGTCTACAAATATCCTTTGCGTGATCAGGGATAGAAATATCTGGCGGAAGTCCTATTATCGAACCAACATCTGTACCCTTATCCTTTTGCTTATCCATTCATCTCACCTCGGCTGGGCCATCCCTGTTTATCCTTGTAATGGTACGGACCGCTTCCGCTCCTTTTCTTCATAGAAGACCCTTCCCGTACCTGCAGGTATCAGGCGTCCCATGATCACATTTTCCTTGAGGCCACGCAGATGGTCCACCTTCCCCATGATAGAGGCGTCGGTCAGTACCTTCGTCGTCTCCTGGAAGGATGCCGCCGAGATGAAGCTGTCCGTTGTAAGCGACGCCCTGGTAATTCCAAGAAGCATGGGTTCAGCGGTTGCTGGCTCACCGCCCTCGGCAAGGATCTTTTCGTTTTCCTTCTCGAATTCAGTACGCTCTACCTGTTCACCAAGCATAAAGTGGCTGTCCCCTACGCTGGTTATCTTGACCCGGCGAAGCATCTGTCGCACGATGACCTCTATGTGTTTATCGTTGATCTTGACACCCTGCAGCCGGTATACCTCCTGGATCTCATCCACCAGATATCTTGCCAACTCCTTGATACCCTTAACCCGCAAGATATCGTGTGGATTGACTACACCATCCATCAGTGGCTCGCCAGCCCGGACATAATCGCCTTCATGAACATTGATATGTTTTCCCCTCGGTACTAGATATTCCTTTGGCTCACCAAACTCGGGCGTGATTATGATACGACGTTTACTCTTTATGTCCTTTCCGAAGGATACAACACCATCTATGTCGCTGATGATGGCATATTCCTTGGGCTTTCGAACCTCGAAAAGCTCAGCCACCCTTGGTAGACCCCCTGTTATATCCTTGGTCTTGGTGGTTTCCCTTGGAATCTTGGCCACAGGCTCACCGGCCTGGATCATATCCCCTTCATTGACCGTAATAATGGCCCCCACAGGTAGGAGGTACCTGGCCTCGCCCTTTGACTTGACCAATTTTAGTGTACGGCCCCGTTCATCCTTAATGGAAACCCTTGGCCTGTATTCAGCGGCCTTGTGCTGAATCACCACCTTGCTGGCCTTACCGGTTACCGGGTCCACCTTCTCCTGGATGGTTACACCCTCTATGATATCACCAAACTTGATCTTACCTGAAACCTCGGTGAGTATCGGAATGGTAAATGGATCCCATTGTGCAAGCTTCTGGCCTGGCTCCACCTCTTGGCCTTCCTCCACCAGCAATTCTGCACCGTAGATGACCGGATATCGCTCTCGCTCACGTCCATCAGGGGACACGATAACGATCTCACCATTTCGATTGAGGACCACGTTACGGCCCTCGGCATTCCTGACCGCATTGACCCTCTCAAGCCTAACCGATCCCTTGCCCCTTGAACGGATCTCGGCCTGTTCCACCTTGCCACTGGCCGTTCCACCGATGTGAAATGTGCGCATGGTGAGCTGTGTCCCTGGTTCACCAATAGACTCTGCAGCGATGATACCCACGGCCTCGCCCTGGGCAACGAGCCTTCCCCTGGACAGGTCCCTGCCGTAACACTTTGAACATACGCCGAATGGTGCCCTACAGGCCAACACCGACCTTATTTCCACCTTGGATATCCCGGCATCTTCTATCTTCTTAATGCCCTCTTCGTCGATTTCCTGATTGGCTGGTACTAGGACCTCCCCTGTCACAGGGTCAACGATATCCATCAAGGCTACACGTCCCAGGATCCTTTCACCAAGACGCTGGATTATCTCTCCACCCTCCATCAGGTGTTCTATCTCGATACCGTCTATGGTACCGCAGTCTTCCATGGTAATGGTGGAATCCTGTGCGACATCCACTAACCGCCTGGTCAAATAACCGGAGTTGGCTGTCTTGAGTGCAGTGTCTGCCAACCCCTTCCTAGCGCCGTGGGTGGATATGAAATATTCGAGCACACTCAGGCCTTCTCGGAAATTCGCCTGGATCGGTGTCTCGATGATCTCGCCCGATGGCTTGGCCATGAGTCCGCGCATACCGGCAAGCTGCCTGATCTGATCCTTGCTACCCCTTGCCCCTGAATCGGCCATGACAAATATAGGATTGAAGCTGGAAACCGCAACGCTCTTGCCTTCCTTGTTCTTGACATATTCTACAGAGATCTCATCCATCATCTCCTTGGCAACATCATCTGTAGCCCGACTCCAGATATCAATCACCTTGTTATATCTTTCACCATCTGTAATGAGGCCCTCGGCATACTGGTTCTGCACCTCGGCAACCTCTGACTGGGCCTTTCTAAGAACTTTTTCCTTATTGACCGGCACCTTCATGTCGCTTATAGCAATGGAAATACCGGCATAGGAGGCAAATTTATAACCTACATCCTTTATTCTGTCTGCAAGAATACAGGTTTTCTTAGCGCCTGCTTTCCTATAGCTGACGTCGATCAGCTTGGCCAGATCCTTCTTGCGAAGTACCTTGTTTAACAACTCGAATGGGACCTCTTCAGGTACGATGTCAGCAAGAATGACCCTGCCTACTGTGGTATCCACCATCTTTCCTTTGATGCGAACCTTGATTCGGGCCTGAAGATGTACACTTCCCTTGTTCCAGGCCAAGATCACCTCTTCAGGTGACATGAAACTCTTGCCTTCACCGACCACGAAGGGCCTTTCCCTGGTCATATAGTAGATCCCAAGTACTATATCCTGGGTTGCCATGATAATCGGTTCGCCATGGGCCGGGGAAAGCACATTGTTAGTAGACATCATCAAGACCCTTGCCTCGGTTTGGGCCTCGATTGAAAGTGGTACATGGACCGCCATCTGATCCCCGTCGAAATCGGCGTTATAGGCAACGCAAACAAGGGGATGAAGCATTATCGCCTTGCCCTCCACAAGCACCGGCTCAAATGCCTGTATACCAAGCCTGTGCAACGTTGGGGCACGGTTCAAGAGGATTGGATGTTCCCTTACAACCTCATCAAGCGCATCCCATACCTCGGGAAGTTCCTTTTCCACCATCTTTTTTGCGCTTTTTATGGTGGTAACCAATCCCTTCTGCTCAAGCTTATTGTATATGAATGGCTTGAACAACTCGATGGCCATCTGCTTTGGCAGGCCACACTGGTGAAGCCTAAGCTCTGGCCCCACCACGATCACGGACCTGCCCGAGTAATCCACCCTTTTCCCTAGGAGATTCTGGCGGAAACGCCCCTGCTTTCCCTTGAGCATATCGGAAAGCGACTTCAAGGGCCTCTTATTGGGACCAGTAACTACCCTTCCCCTGCGACCATTATCGAAAAGGACATCTACCGCCTCCTGGAGCATCCTCTTCTCGTTCCTGATAATGATCTCAGGGGCATCGAGTTCCTTGAGACGCTTTAGCCGATTGTTCCGGTTTATGACCCTTCGGTAGAGATCGTTCAGGTCAGAGGTGGCAAAACGGCCACCATCGAGGGGAACCAATGGTCTAAGATCGGGGGGCAAGACCGGGACCACACTCAATATCATCCACTCTGGCCGATTACCCGAATCCCTGAATGCCTCCACCACCCTTAGCCTCTTGCCCAGCTTCTTCCTCTTGGCCTCGGAGCGGGTCTTTTGCATGTCTTGCCTGAGCTGCTTGGACAATGAGTCCAGGTCCAGCTGGCTCAGTAATAGATGTACGGCCTCGGCGCCTATGCCCACCTTGAACTTATCGCCAAATTGCTCCAGGTTCTTGTGATAGGCCTCATCAGTCATCAGGGTACCCACAGGGATCTCAGGAAGCTGGGATTCTATGACGATATGGGATTCAAAATACAGTACCCTCTCCAGCTCCTTGAGACTCAAGTCGAGAAGCGAACCTATCTTGCTGGGAAGGCTCTTTAGAAACCATATATGTGCAACCGGTGCAGCAAGGGAGATATGGGCCATCCTGCTTCGACGGACCTTAGACTGGATTACTTCAACCCCGCATTTTTCGCATACGACCCCTCTATGCTTCATGCGTTTGTATTTACCGCAAAGGCATTCATAATCCTTTACCGGACCGAAAATCTTTGCACAGAACAGGCCGTCCCTTTCGGGTTTAAAGGTTCGGTAATTTATAGTTTCGGGTTGTTTTACCTCACCGTGTGATCTTTTCAGTATATTTTCAGGGGAAGAAACCGATATACGTACTGCCTTAAAATTCAAAGGATCCTTGGGCTTGGTAAAAAGCGATAGAAGATCATCCATTGAGCAAACCTCTTGTCTATATATGTCCTTGGGTGTCCATGGCTAATCAAAAGAATGCATTTCAGATAAAATGGCTGGCCATGTCCAGCTGCCAATTACTCCAATAAATCAATATCCATGCACAGTCCCTGAAGCTCCTTTACCAGCACGTTGAAGGATTCAGGGAGACCTGCCTCAAGGAAGTTATTACCCTTCACTATCTTTTCATACATCCTTGAACGACCTACCACATCATCGGATTTAACGGTCAAAAACTCCTGAAGGGAATAGGCAGCACCATAGGCCTCCATGGCCCATACCTCCATCTCACCCAATCGCTGCCCCCCGAACTGGGCCTTACCACCCAGGGGTTGCTGGGTTACAAGGGAATAGGGCCCTGTAGATCTTGCATGTATCTTGTCAGACACCAGGTGATGGAGCTTTAACATGTACATCACCCCTACCGTTACCTTTTCGGCAAAGGGTTCGCCTGTTCCACCATCATACAGGGTGACCTGTCCAAGCTCCGACTGATTGGACTCCACCAGAAACTTGCGTATCGTGTGCTCGTCGGCACCATCGAACACCGGCGTTGCCACAGGTATGCCGTTTCCAAGATGAAGCGCCAGTTCCCTCACCTGTTCATCATCGAGCCCATCCAACAGGGCCGACAGCTCTTCAGGTGAATATATCCTTGCGAGCTTGGCCTTGATCTTCTCAACCTGGAATTTTTTGGCCATGGCCTCCAACTGACGCCCAAGGCTCTTGGCTCCCCAACCCAGGTGTACCTCCAGAATCTGGCCTACATTCATGCGGGAAGGCACACCGAGGGGATTTAGTATTATGTCCACTGGCGTACCATCGGCGAAGTAGGGCATGTCCTCTTCAGGGACGATCTTTGATACCACACCCTTGTTACCGTGACGGCCTGCCATCTTGTCTCCAACAGAAAGCTTCCTCTTCATGGCCACATAGACCCTGACCATCTTGATGACACCTGGTGGAAGATCGTCACCCTTTTTGAGCCGCTCGATCTTGCCCTCAAAAAACGAACGTATCCTTTCAATCTCTCCTTCATACCAGCTGAGCACATCAGCAACTACTGGATCGATCTTCGTCTTTCCCTCAAGAACTATGTCGGCCAAGGCATGAAAGGGTACCTTCTCAAGTACCGCCTCTGTAATCTCCTCACCAGCATCCAATAACAGTTCGCCACGGACATCCTTTATGGGCATGGCGGTTTTTCGGCCTGCAAAATGACGATAAAGCTTCTTGAGAGCTGTACGCCTGATGACCTTTATCTCGTCCTCCTGGTCCTTGAGGATCGCTGCAATTTCAAGATCTTCAATGGCCTGTGCCCGTTCATCCTTTGGCACCCCCTTTCTACAGAAGACCTTAGCATCAATCACTACCCCCTTGACGCCCGGAGGTACCCGAAGCGAGGTATCCTTTACATCACCGGCCTTTTCACCAAATATCGCCCTCAAGAGCTTCTCCTCCGGTGACAATTGGGTCTCCCCCTTGGGGGTGACCTTTCCAACCAAGATATCGCCGGCCTTGACCTCAGCCCCTACCCTGATGATTCCCGAATCATCCAGGTTTCTCAGGGCCTCTTCACCGACATTGGGTATATCCCTTGTAATCTCTTCCTTGCCCAATTTCGTATCACGGGCCTCTACCTCGAACTCTTCTATATGCACGGAGGTAAATACATCCTCCTTGACAAGCCGCTCACTGACTATGATCGCATCCTCGAAATTGTAGCCACGCCAAGGCATGAAGGCTACGACCACGTTCTTGCCAAGTGCCAACTCACCATATTTAGTAGATGGGCCATCCACTAGCACCTCACCCTTGGAGACCCTCTGGCCAGGTTTTACGATGGGAATCTGGTTCAAGGTGGTAGTCTGATTCGATTTTTGGTATTTGATCAACTTATGAATCTCTACCTCTACAGGAAGACCTGCCTCCTCGTCCTCGCCATAGGCTATAATCAGGCGGGTGGAATCTACATTCTCTACCCATCCGTCCCTCTTGGCCACTATGGTCACCCCGGAATCCACTGCCACCTTCCGTTCCATTCCAGTACCTACCAGGGGGGCATCACTTATCAAAAGGGGCACTGCCTGGCGCTGCATGTTTGATCCCATCAAGGCCCTATTTGCATCATCATTTTCAAGGAAGGGGACCAATCCTGCCGAAACACTGACAAGCTGATTCGGGGCAACATCTATCGCTGTTACCTCCTCGGCCGGAACAATAAAGAACTCGCCCTTTCGCCTGACACCTACATGGTCATCTATTATCTTACCATCTTCATCTATGGATATAGTTGCCTGGGCAATGGTCTCATCCTCCTCCTGGGAGGCGGTCATGTATACGATCTCACCTGTCACGCGGCGGTTTTTCACCTTCCTGTACGGGGTCTCAATAAAGCCGTATTCGTTTATGCGCCCATAGGTACTAAGGGAGACGATAAGTCCTATGTTAGGCCCTTCAGGGGTCTCAATGGGACAAATCCTGCCGTAGTGGGTAGGATGTACGTCTCGCACCTCGAACCCTGCACGTTCCCTTGAAAGACCTCCAGGCCCAAGGGCGGAAAGACGCCTCTTGTGCGTAACCTCAGAAAGCGGGTTCGTCTGGTCCATAAACTGGGACAGCTGGCTCGAGCCGAAAAATTCCTTGATGACCGAACTTACCGGCTTGGGATTGACCAGGTCGTTAGGCATGAGGGCCTCTATCTCCTGGAGAGTCATCCTTTCCTTGATGGCCCGCTCCATTCGCACAAGGCCTATCCTATATTGGTTTTCAATAAGCTCTCCTACCGACCTGACCCTTCTATTGCCCAGGTGGTCTATATCATCCACCGTACCCTGGGTATCCTTGAGTCTTACCAATTCCCTGACGGTCTCCAATATGTCCTCAGGGGTCAAAACCTTTTGGGACAAGGGCGTATTCAGGCCCAAGCGCTGATTTATCTTGTATCTGCCCACCTCGGATAAATCATAGGTATCAGGATTAAAGAAAAGGGAGTTGAAAAACTTCTGAGCTACCTCGAGTATCAAGGGGCTACTGGGCCTTAACCGCCTATATATCTCGATTATCGCATCCTCTTGCGTCTC
Source organism: Deltaproteobacteria bacterium (assembly GCA_015489365.1). Lineage (GTDB taxonomy): Bacteria > Desulfobacterota > Dissulfuribacteria > Dissulfuribacterales > QOAL01 > S143-34. Next base: position 35,094 of record WFZW01000085.1, read on the forward strand.
TACCTTGTCCAGACAAAGGGTATCCCTAAGAGAGGAACTGACACGTATGCCATCGATGAAAAGGGTCTTGATCTCAGAAATACCTGCCTCTCTACACCTTTCGATGTCTGCCTGTGAGATTACGGTATTGATCGGGATAATTATCTCCCCGGTGGAAGGATCTACCACGTCCTTGGCAGTCACCTTGCCTTCTAACTCCTCAGGCTGCACAGGCACCCTGGTTATGCCCAACTCATCGAGCTTCCTCATCATGGTCCTTGAGAACTTCCTGTTTTTACGGACCAGGATATCCCCTGTTTCAGGATTAATCACATCCATCGTGGCCCTTTGGCCGACCAGGGTCTTGGGGTTTACCTCGCGATAGACAAGGGAACCATCCAGGATATACGTATCCCAATCGTAAAAAATGGAAAGTAGATCCTCAGTGGAATGACCTAGGGCCTTGAGGAGGATAGTAGCCGGAAACTTTCTGCGCCTGTCTATCCGGACATGTAGGATATCCTTTGGATCGAACTCAAAGTCTATCCATGATCCCCTAACTGGTATCATCCGGCAGGAATACAGTAACTTACCACTGGTATGACTCTTACCCTTATCGTGATCGAAAAACACCCCAGGGGAACGCTGAAGCTGGCTCACCACCACCCTCTCTGTCCCATTGATGATAAAGGTTCCAGTCCTGGTCATCAGGGGCAAGGTCCCAAAATAGATCTCCTGTTCCTTGATGTCCCTGATACTCTGGACACCGCTCTCCTTGTCCACATCATAGGACAAGAGCCGAACGACTATCTTCATTGGCGCCTCAAAGGTGGCACCCCTGGAAATACACTCTTCCTGCGTATACTTCGGTTCGCCTATGGTGTATTGAACAAATTCCAGCGAAGAAGCCCCGGTAAAATCGGTTATTGGAAAGACACTGTTGAACGCAGCTTGCAATCCAGTATCCTCCCTGGCTTCTGGGGCTACGTCCTTCTGCATGAACTTAGCATAGGAACGTCGTTGCATTTCGATCAAATGCGGGATGTCTACAATCTTCTTTACGTGACCGAAATTCTTTCTTAAAGGGAGTGTTTGAAACTTTAACATATGGTGCTGCCTCTAACTGGCTATTGAGAGAGTATTTAGAAAGGAAATTTTTTATAACTGTTCAGCGTAACTGTTCAGTATGTTTCTGATTTTTTGCCTTAAACATACATGGATTTGCCTGGACATATTCCTTTTCTTCACACCAACAGGACATGAAGAAAGGCCTAGCCCACGTACCTGTTATAACCATTGAGCGCTAAGAAGGATTTTGAATATTTATCCCATGGCCAGTCGGCCAGTAATAAATGCCTTTTCTCATTGTTTGTGTCCTTATTTTCATGGTAACCACCATTCCTGAAACGGACACAACGCAATATCAAAAGCCCCACTAGAAGCATTTTGCCGCTTGTCCGTGTATGTCCTTGTGTGTCATGGTTAATCAAAAAATCATTTTCAAATAAAATTTATAACAAAAATTTGTACCAGGACATGATGTCCTGGTACAAATTAACGGGATTTGAATCTGAAAAAAATCTGTGGCCTTCACAAAGAAATTTCTTTACTTGATCTCCACCTTTGCGCCTACTGCCTCGACCTGTTCCTTGATCTTTTCTGCCTCTTCCTTGGATACCCCCTCCTTGATAGCCTTTGGCGCACTTTCAACCAATTCCTTGGCCTCTTTCAGGCCAAGACCAGTGACCGCCCTTACCTCTTTGATAACCTTGATCTTCTGGCTACCGATATCTTGAAGTATCACATCAAATTCTGTCTTCTCTTCAGCCGGGGCAGCACCACCTGCCTCGGCACCAGGTGCTGCTGCAACTGCCACAGGAGCCGCTGCACTTACACCGAACTTTTCTTCCATCTCCTTGATGAGCTCTGAAAGCTCAAGCACTGTCATATTGGATATAAACTCGATAACATCTTCCTTAGTTATAGCCATCTTAACGTCCTCCTAAAATCTTTAAGGGCCCCCCGGGGCCAAACTTGTATTTTCTTCCTCAAAATTATTGTTGTTTTGCTTCCTCGATCGCCCGAAGGGCATATAATAGTTTTCTAGGAATACCCGCGAGTACCTGAACCAGATTGGTAGGTGTCGCCACAAGCACTGAAAGTAATTGGGCCAGCAGAACCTCACGGCTCGGCAACTTACTAAGTGCCTCGATGCCCGCTGCGTCCATAAGCTTTCCATCGAGCATACCGATCTTTATCTCAACGGACTTATTTTCCTCTGCGAACTTGACCAGGACCTTTGCCACCGCAACGGGATCATCATAACTCATGACCACTGCATTGGGTCCTGTAAATTGATCGGCAAGTACTTCTGCCGAGGTCCCACTAACCGCTCGCCTCAATAGGGTATTCTTGGCAACCTTGAACTCACCCTCTTTTTCCCTCAATTCTTTCCTGAGGCTGTTGGCAGCGGATACGCTTAGGCCGGAAAAACCGGTTACGATTACGCTGACCGCATTGGAAAATTTGCTGTGAAGGTCCTCAACTATGGCCTCCTTTTCATTCCGTTTTAATGCCAAATTTCATCCCCCCTTTCTACCATAGGCAGTTTATTTACTGCCAAAGGCAGAGGACTAAGTGTCTCGGTAGGTGGTGGCTTCGTTTCCTCTTAAAGCCCCCATTAAACACCTTGAAGTACCTACTGTCTTTGACAAATCTTTTATCCAAATGACCTTAACAAGGGCATTTCCTTTCTTGCCAGGTGACCTCATCGATTCTGTCCCAAAAGGGCCCCTTGGCACCGCCTTGTTTCAAGCAATAGAAAGCCCAAACTTTGCAACCCACATCCTCTGCGCTAACACCCCAGGGCATGAAGATACTACCCTTACCAAGGATATATTTTCACAGTAAAAGAATTCCTTGATTCACAAATGTGATATCCTGTGGAGGTCCATGCCTTATGGAAGGCCCTTGGTCCCTATGCTAAACGTTGCCGGTCGCGAACTGGATATTATATCAGGCCGCAATATTTTTTACTTCGGCTGGGTCCAGTTTTATGCCAGGCCCCATGGTAGTAGACATGGCAAGACCGCGCACATAAGCGCCTTTACTCGTCGAGGGCTTTAACCGCTGAATCGTCTCTGCCAGGGCAGCAAAATTTTCCTTTATCTTTTCAGGACCAAAGGATACCCTGCCAATGGGTGCGTGTAGCACCCCTGCCCTATCTACCCTGAAGTCTACTTTGCCCGCCTTGATATCCTTTACGGCCTTGGCAACATCAAAGGTTACGGTTCCAGTCTTGGCATTAGGCATCATCCCTCTAGGGCCTAGTATACGTCCCAAGCGTCCCACTACAGCCATCATATCCGGTGTTGCAACCACCTTGTCGAAGTCAAGCCATCCCTTCTGGATCTTTTCTACCAACTCCTCAGCACCAACAAAATCGGCACCGGCCTCTTCTGCCTCCTTGGCCTTCTCTCCCTTGGCAAAAACGAGTACCCGCAACTTCTTACCCGTGCCATGGGGAAGGACTACCGACCCCCTTATGTTCTGATCCGCCTTCCGTGGATCCACACCTAGATTTATGGCAACGTCAACACTTTCATCAAAATTGGCATAATGGGTACCAAGCACGGCCTGAATCGCCTCATCCAATGAATAACGTTTATTGACATCTACCTTGTTTTTTACCTGTAAATATTTTTTCCCGTGGCGTCCCATGGACAACTCCTCTAATCTACTACCTCTATTCCCATACTACGTGCAGTACCCTCTATGGTCCGCATGGCTGCCTCGATCGTGGCAGCCGTAAGATCAGGCATCTTGGTCTTCGCTATCTCTTCCACTTGGGCCTTGGTGACCTTGCCCACCTTATCCAGGTTGGGAACACCGGAGCCCTTCTCTATTTTGGCCGCCTTTTTGAGCAGTACAGAGGCTGGCGGCGTCTTTAAAACGAAGCTAAAGGACCGATCTGCATAGACAGTTATGACCACTGGTATGATCATACCCGGCTGGTCCGCCGTCTTGGCATTAAATGCCTTAACGAATTCCATTATATTAACGCCGTGCTGGCCCAAAGCTGGCCCAACTGGCGGAGACGGACTCGCCTGTCCAGCAGGGATCTGCAATTTTATAAAACCTGCAATTTTTTTCGCCATATTGAAAATTCTCCTTACGAAATATTTACCTGAAAATACACCTCGCTATCAGTTGCTGTATTTTCGTGTCCAGGAATGCCTTATGATAGCCTGGCAATCATGAAGTCTTAGGACAACTTGGAGGAAGGATCAGCTAAGCTCTGCCTCAACCGGCCTTATGGACATGACCAAACTCCAACTCTATAGGGGTAGAGCGGCCAAAGATAGATACCAATACCCTTACCTTACCCTTTTCCGGTTTCACCTCGTCGATGATGCCGCTAAAGTTTGCAAATGGACCATCGGTAACGATTACCTTGTCCCCCTTTTCAAACCTATATTTCGGCACCGGTTTCTGGGACATCTCCTCCATGTGCCTGATGATCTTTTCAGCTTCGGCATCAGGCAATGGTACAGGATCATGTTGTCCGCCAACGAATCCAGTCACCTTTGGTGTATCTTGAACCAGGTGCCATGTATCTTTATTTAATTCCATTCTTACAAGTATGTAACCTGGATAGACCTTCCGGGAGGAGGTCTTTCTCTCCCCCTTTACGATCTCGACCACCTTCTCCGTGGGGACCACAATATTGGAGAAAAAATCTTCCATACCCCGCTGTTTGATTCTCTCTTCAAGCGAGGCCTTAACCTTGTTTTCAAAGCCAGAATAGGTATGTACTATATACCATTTATGTGCCATAAAATTGCTTTATCTCTTTCACATCTCGCTACTAAAGCCTTTGATATCGAAAATAAAACCAAGGTAGAATATATACTCGCCGGCAAGATAAGATCAAAATCCCTTGTTCAACACTTCGTAAAAAGACCTTGCTATATAGGATCAATTTACCTTAACTATACATCCTAGGATAAAGGCGGTGTATTTTTATATCCATGGACGCGGGCCGAAGAAAGTTTATCCCAAAACGGGGTACTTAGAACGATGCTACACCGGCATGAAGATACAGGTTTTATGGGTACTGTATTTTCATGATAGGTTACAATGCAGTTACCGGACAAAAAATTCTTTGAAAGGCCCATCCAAAACCTGGCCTTAACCAATCAAGAATCCCACTACCTTGGATAAGGCCATATCCACCAATCCCAGATAACCGGTAAAAAAAATAGTGATGGCTATGACCGCACTGGTGAGTGCCACGGTTTCCTTCCTGTTTGGCCATGCTATTTTGTCGAATTCCGCCCTGACTTCCTTCAAAAATTGTACGGCATGTGCCAATTTCCCAGAAACTGTAGGTACCGTGGCTCGACTTGTTTCCTTGTTCTCTGAAGTCTTGAGCGGTGAAGGTTTGAGTACCTTGAGCGGCGTGCCACCTCTATCTTTAGTACCTTGGCTGGCCTTTAATTTTCTAAGTTTCTTTTTTGTCAACTTCCACCTCTATGAAAGGCCTTAACCCTGCCTATTTAAACAATGGCAGGCCAGGAGGGACTCGAACCCCCAACACCCGGATTTGGAGTCCGGTGCTCTACCATTAGAGCTACTGGCCTGCATAGCATATACGTATTTATAAGTAAGACTTAGAATTACTTAATTTCCTTATGCAAGGTATGCTTTCTGTCGAAGGGGCAATACTTCTTTAATTCCAATTTGTCTGGCGTGGTCCGCTTGTTCTTGGTAGTGGTATAGTTTCGCCGTTTACATACTGTACATGCCAAGGTAATTATCTCTCTCATCTGAAATATTTCCCCTTTATTCCATTATCTTGCTAACCACTCCTGCGCCCACTGTCCGGCCGCCTTCACGGATAGCAAAACGAAGACCTTCCTCCATGGCTATGGGCTGAATCAAAGAGGCATCTATAGTCAC
>WFZW01000086.1 GCA_015489365.1 Deltaproteobacteria bacterium
GGATCTATTTCTCCAAAACATGCATTGATTAACATCCATCACCCCTGCAACCTGCAAAGGGATCTATTTCTGCCTTGCAGACAAGAGGCTTGCAACGGGAAAGCTCTTAGTAAGCCACCCTTTAGGAAAAATAAACAATATGGATACGGCCATTACAACTACTACACCAGGCATATGGAACATGATAATAGGCGCTGGGCCAATCGTAAAATTGGTACTGCTCCTGTTGATCATACTATCGCTACTTTGTTGGACTGTCATTTTCCTTAAATTCAAACGCTTCAGACAAGCCAGCCGGGCAAATGGGGCATTTGAAGAGATCTTCTGGGACAGCTCAAGCCTCAAGGAACTGTTCTACCATGCCAGGCAGATGCCGGATTCGCCCATGGCAGGAGTGTTCCTGGCAGGTTATGAAGAACTTGAAAGGCTTGAAAAGGAAGCCAAGACAAGCGGGAAAATGATCAGCACCAGGATATGGCTTGAAAACGTTCAAAGAAGTCTCCACAATGGCATAAAAGAGGAATTATCCCTACTTGAAAGTGCCCTTCCCATCCTTGCTACTACTGGAAATTCAGCACCTTTTATTGGTCTTTTCGGAACCGTATGGGGCATTATGAGCAGTTTTCACAGCATCGGGCTGCAGGGCACTGCCAGCCTCGCCACAGTGGCCCCAGGAATCTCCGAGGCACTGATCGCTACTGCTGCCGGTCTTGCAGCCGCTATACCTGCCGTCATGGCTTTCAATGCATTTACCAGTAAGATGACGCGCATGGAAGACAATCTGGAAAGTTTTGCAAACGATCTGTTGAACACGGTGGAAATAAGACTGGTTAGAAGGGGCGTATCATCGGGCCATAACCACGCTGCGGCCATGGGCCCCAGGCCCGGGGACCGCATACCTTCTTCGGCACGCATCACCCCCGAGAAAGGTGGTCAATAGGGAAAAAATATGGCATTCAATACAGGCTCAGATAGCGGAAGGCACCGTTATATGGCTGAGATAAATGTCACGCCTCTAGTTGACGTAATACTTGTATTGCTGATCATCTTTATGGTCACTGCCCCCATGATGACAAAGGGGCTTGACGTAAAATTGCCCCGCACTACTGCCAAGGCATTGCCCCAGAGACAGAAAAATATCGTGATTACAATAGACGGTAAGGGAAATTTTTTTCTCAACAAGATCAAGGTAGATGAAACCGTCTTAGTAAGGCGGCTTAAGGGCCTCAAAGAGGCTGGCCGGGCAAAACAAGTACTTTTAAGGGCGGACAGCTCCGTACCCTATGGAACAGTAGCTAAGGTAGTGGCGGCCATAAGGAAGGCGGGCATCGAGGAGCTAGGCCTGGTTACAGAGCCTGTCACCCATAGGAAAAAACGGTAAAAAGGGTATATTTCCATGGCAAACCTCCATGTCATCCAGCCATCCGTGCAGACGCCAGTGGACATGGAAAGCAGCCTATATAAAGATGTATTTCCAAGGTAAAAACACCCCTAGAGCGTTAGGTGCCATACTGGGCGAAGGATGGCTTGTGGCCTTTCTTGCTGCCCTCCTTTTTCACATCTCGGTATTTGCGCTTATATATTGGTCGCCCGGCCTGTTCATGCCCCATCGTATCATTCCGGTGGTCTATACGGTACGTCTATTCGAGGCTCCCTTGCCCGTAAAATCCTCTCCAAGACACCACAACATGAGCACCAGCCGCAAACACACACGTAAGGGCAAAAAGGGAATAAAAGGCCGTGCCCTTGCCAAGGTGACTGCCCAAAAAAGAAAAATCTCTATACCTAGTCCTGCCAAATCACACAAAAAAACGGCCAAGAAGATGGTATCACTGAAACCAAAGAGAGCTGCGGCTAAAAAGATCTTAAGGAGGCCACCAAAGGCCAAGCCCAAAGGGGTAAGCAGGGATGAAGAAAGGCTCCTTAGCAATCGCCTAAAAAAGATCCGGGAACAGGTAGAAGAAAAGAGGGCCGAGTCACTGCTCAAACAGAGACTTGCCGCGCTGGAAACCAAGGTAAAAAGGGGAAGCAAGAAAGCCCCAGAAAGATCAGGTGCCATCGCCCCACTGTCAGGCAATGCCAGCCTGGACAAGGCCACTAAGGATTATTGTGCACTGGTATGGCAACGGGTACGTTACCATTGGAATTTTCCAGAGGAACTCATGAAATCCAAGGGACTGGAATGCATCATAAGCGTCCGTATTGCCCAAAGTGGCAAGATACTCGGGGCATCCTATGAAAAGCGATCTGGTCATGGACTACTGGATGAAACCGCACTCAGGGCCATATTGGAATCAAACCCCCTACCGCCTCTTCCCGGCCAACTTCGGCCCGGTCCCATTGAAATTGGGATCAGATTCAGGCCTGAAGAAAGGTAGCCGGCACACATCATCCTGCCGATATGCATTTGAGGTTGACAGGCTATATGAAACATACAGACAGATCCACGCACAGCACCGCTAAGGGTATGACAGACCCAAAAAATCATAACGGATGCCTTCTATATCACAAAAGGGCCACATCGTTTCTATGGCTGCCATTGATTATAACCGCGTTCATCCTATGGTCCATGTTGTTTACGCACGTCCCTTTAGAGGCAAAGGTCTACATAGATATCACCTCTCCCTACATGAGAAAGATACCCATAGCCGTCCCTTATCTTAAACCGGACCCCATCACCTTCGAAGACAGTCTGCTTGGCAGGAATATATCCAAGATCCTCTCTTCTGACCTGACCTTTCAGGGTTTCTTCTCCGTCCTTGATCCCTCTAAGTACGGGGGACGTCAGGATGCCGATTGGCAGAACTTGCCTGTGGATTATGTGGTCAAGGGATGTCTTAAACGAAAGGGGGACCTACTATCGGTAGAACTACGCTTAATAGACCTCTCAACGAATACCATGAGGGTTGGTAGGCGGTATACCGGCAGGGTAACGGATTACAGGAAGATGGCCCATCGTTTCTGCGACCTTATCGTTCAATCACTTACAGGGGAACACGGGGTCAGCCTTTCCAGGATCGCCTTTGTTGGGCAGAAGGGTAAAAAAAAGGAGATCTATTCAGTGGACTTCGACGGGTTGGGTATCAGGCAAGAGACCTTCGATAAATCCATAACCGTATCACCTAGATATTCCCCTGATGGAAAATACTTGGCCTATACATCATATCGATCCGGCAGGCCTTACCTTTACATCAAGGATTTGACCAGTGGCAAGATACACAGGCTTGCTGGTTTTCCTGGCCTTAATATAACACCTGCCTGGCACCCAAACAGCAGAATCATTGCAGCAACACTCAGCAAGGATGGCAACCCAGATATATACCTCCTCGATTTGAAAGGGCAAATAAAGGCAAGGCTAACCAAGGGGCCGGGGATCAATGTATCCCCTTCCTGGTCCCCGGATGGAAACCATCTTGCCTTCGTTTCCGACCGAAGTGGCTCGCCACAGATATACATCATGGATGTCAAGTCAAGAAGGATCAGACGGTTGACATTTGAAGGCACTTATAATACTGATCCTCAATGGTCCCCCAAGGGAGACCGCATAACCTATACGGGCAGAACAGAGGGGCGTTTTCAAATCTTTACTATTACTCCTTCCGGGGAAGGAGGAGTTCAATTGACCTTTTCTGGCAATAATGAAAATCCATCCTGGTCCCCAGATGGAAGGCAGATAGTTTTCAGTTCCACGAGATCGTCCCGGGCA
>WFZW01000087.1 GCA_015489365.1 Deltaproteobacteria bacterium
AGATAAGGGTGTGGCATCAAACCGGACCTGAAGATTACGCAAGAATAAAGGCTGTTTACCAGGATGTGGCATTGCCTGCCAAGGTTTCCCCATTCATTGACGATATGGGACAGGCCTATCGCTGGGCAGATCTGGTCCTGTGTCGTGCAGGTGCCACTACGCTCTCAGAGCTTACGTCCTTGGGCATCCCCTCCATCCTTATTCCCTATCCCTTTGCATCGGATGGACACCAGGAGGCGAATGCAAGATTGATGGAAAGGGCAGGAGCAGCAAGATATTTCAGGCAAGACGATATAGGGGCTGTAAAGCTTGCCGGAGAGATAGAAAGGCTTTTCAGGAAAACCAACGGGTTAAACAGGATGAAGGAAAAGGCACGAAGGCTTGGAAGGCCAGATGCAGCCCAAGACATAGTGGGTATACTTCTCAAAGATAAAACAACAAACAGGCCCAAAGGGCCTTGCACTGACAGAGCTATCGAAAGGGTAACAGTACACGATAATGTATAAAAAGCAGCATATCCATTTTGTTGGTATAGGTGGAATCGGGATGAGTGGCTTGGCCCAGGTACTTCTGACCCTGGGCTACGAGGTCTCTGGGTCAGACCTAAGGGAGACCGAGACAACCAGGGCACTCATGTCAAAGGGCGGGACCATATTCAGGGGCCATGATCCAAAAAACATCGTTGGTGCCGACGTAGTGGTTATCTCCTCAGCCGTCAAGGAGAACAACCCGGAGGTAATAGCAGCGCGTTCATCGCAAATACCAGTTATCCCGAGAGCTGCCATGCTGGCGGAACTGATGAGACTTAAAAAGTTCGGGATCGCCGTGGCAGGAGCACATGGCAAGACAAGTACCACCTCCATGGTTGCTACAGTACTCATTAGGGCAGGCATGGATCCAACGGTCATAATCGGTGGAAAGGTCAACGGCATGGGTACGAATGCATACTGGGGAGATGGTGAATTCCTGGTAGCAGAGGCCGATGAAAGTGACGGGAGTTTTCTGAGGTTGACCCCAAGTATTGCCGTGGTTACCAACATAGATAGGGAGCACCTTGACTTTTATCCAGATATAGAGGCGATAACCAAAAGTTTTCAGGAATTTATCGATCGTATCCCCTTCTATGGTGTCGCGATCCTCTGTTCGGATGATCCCCATCTTGCAAGGTTGGCTACCCAGGGGAAAAAAAGGATCACGACCTATGGCACTGGCCCCGGTTCAGAACTTCAGGCAAAGGATATCACCTTTTCGGGGATAGGGGTGTCGTACACGGCCTGCTACCGTGGCTCAGAGCTTGGCAGGGTCTGTCTTTCGGTGCCAGGATTACATCATGTTAGGAACTCACTGGCGGCCATAGCAGTTGGGCTCGAACTTGATATACCCTTTCCCAGGATTCAGGCCGGATTACGTGCTTACAAGGGAGTAGGTAGACGTTTTGACATATTGGGTCAGGTGGATGGGATAACCATAATGGATGACTATGCACACCATCCAACGGAGATACTCGCAACACTCACAGCAGCCAGGGCTGCCTGGCCTGAAAGACGCCTGGTCGTACTCTTTGAGCCCCATCGCTACAGCAGGACCAGATTACTTATGGATGAATTTCCCAGTGCCTTTAAGGAGGCAGACGAATTATGGATTACGTCTATATATCCAGCAAGCGAATCCCCCATAGTTGGTGTGGATGGAAAACGGCTGGCGCGAAATATAAAAAGGGCATTGGGAACCCCTGTACATTACGTGGACAGCTGCCAGGATCTTCCTGCAGCGGTTCTACCCCACATAAGGCCCAAGGATGTAATCATCACCATGGGGGCAGGGGCGATCGGAAGAACAGGCCATGAGCTTATGACAAAACTAAGACAAGAGGAGATGGCGGTTGCTGGATCGTGAGCTGAAAAGGATCGAGGGGCTGGAGGTGCAAAGGGATATATCCCTTGCCTCACTTACCACCTTCAAGATAGGTGGGCCAGCCAGATATCTTATATTGCCAGGAACTGTAACTGCACTTGAAAAGGTCCTCCTGTTTTTAAAGGAAAAAGGGCTTCCCTTCAGGATACTCGGGCAGGGAAGCAATCTCTTGATAAGTGAGAGAGGTGAGGAAATCGTACTTTCATTGAGGCACATGAAAAGGATCCAAATGACGCGGAGGGCTGTAATAATAGAGGCTGGTTGCAGGCTTTCAAGATTGATTGCATGGGCACTTTCACATTCCCTTGCTGGCATGGAGGGATTGTGTGGAATACCTGCGAGCATTGGTGGAGCACTCTTCATGAATGCCGGGACAAAATCTGTGTCCATGGGAGGTCTTGCTAGCAAGGCCTTGCTCACCGGACCAGGTGAAAGCCACTGGGTCCCGGTTAAAAGGCTGGGGCTTGGTTACAGGAAATCACATCTACCTCCCGGGCAGGTTGTATCGGCTGTGGAAATCCCCCTGGGCACCCCGTCCTCCGAAGGAAGAAAAACATGGCAAGGGGGCTCTTCTATGGGTGGTGCCCTTATACCTTCCGATACCAGATCCATACGGCAAAGAATACGAAGGATCATGGGCAAAAGGATCTCTACCCAACCCCTAGGTCAGCCGAGTCCTGGCTGTGTATTCAAGAACCCGGCGGAATGTTCAGCAGGAAAACTGATAGAGGATTGCGGACTTAAGGGAATCAGTGTCGGGGATGCAGCCATCTCCAAAATACATGCGAACTTTGTGATCAACCGTGGAAATGCAACCTCACTCCAGGTAGTCGAGCTAATGGAGATCGTAAAGAGCCAAGTAAAGGATGCCACTGGAATAGATCTTGAACCCGAGGTGACCATCTGGAACAGCAATGGTGAATAGGAGAAAACCACTGACCACCCGAAGGGGCAACAGGCTTTCGCCTCGCCAAAGAGGACCTGCTGGAGGCAACAGCAGATTGATACTCATTGGCCTTGCGGCGTTCTCTCTCCTTGCGTTATGCGTATTGGGGACCTATGGCACATGGAAATGGATAAGCACCTCACGGATGTTCATGGTCGACCATGTCGAGATAGACGGATGCCACCGGGTTTCGGAGAAGAAGATCCTGGAGCTTAGCCGGATAACCCGGAACGACAACCTCCTGGCCTTGGACCTTCAAGGGGTTGCAGATAATATCAAGAAGAATCCCTGGATTGCAAGGGTGGAAATCAGGCGGATATTGCCTGACAAGGTCAAGATAACTGTGCAAGAAAGAAAGCCTGTTGCCTTTCTAAATTCTGGTAAAATTTACCTAATAGACACCACCGGGAACCTATTTAAAAAACTAGGAGAAGAAGATAAATTCTCTCTTCCCATTATAACAGGGATCCACTTCAAGGGTTCCCGGCCGCCGGTCAACGTTGCAAATATCGAGGGCATTAAGGAGGCCTTGAGACTTATCCGTTTGGCAAGCAGGGGGGTAAGGACCCTTGGTGTCAAAAATATAAGCCAGATACATATAGAGGATGACGGACACCTCGTGGTTTATACATCTGACAGGGGAATCCCCTTCAGGTTGAACGAATCCAATCTGGACAGCCAGTTCGCAAAGGCAGAAAGAGTCCTATATCACTTGTATAATTCCGGGCGATACGATCAGATTGCCATGGTAGATATGGATTATGGGCCAGATAGGGCGATTGCACGCCCTCGGGCGGTAAAGAGGAGATGATGGACAGATCCTGCGACATAGTTGTAGGGCTCGATATAGGCACCACCAAGATATGTGCCGTGGTTGGCGAGGCCGCCGAAGACAGTGTGGAGATAATCGGCATTGGCACCCATCCATCCGTAGGACTTAGAAAGGGCGTGGTGGTCAACATTGACAGCACGGTAAATTCCATCCGAAAAGCCATCGAAGAGGCGGAATTGATGGCTGGATGCGAGATAGGCTCCGTCTTCATTGGAATTGCAGGCAGTCATATAAAGGGCTTCAATAGCCATGGTGCAATCGCCATAAAGGGAGACGAGGTCACCATTGATGATGTGGAAAGGGTTATCGATGCAGCCAGAGCGATCGCCATACCCCTAGACAGGGAAGTGATACATATCCTTCCTCAGGAATACATGGTGGATGATCAGGGCGGCATATTGGACCCGGTAGGGATGACCGGCGTCAGACTCGAAGCCAAGGTCCACATAGTCACCGGTGCTGTAACCGCGGCCAGAAACCTCATAAAATGTGCAAACCGGGCTGGCCTCGACGTGATCGACATCGTGCTCCAGCCCCTGGCATCCGCCGAGGCGGTCCTTACCCAGGAGGAAAAGGATCTTGGGGTTGCCCTGGTGGATTTTGGCGGCGGCACTACAGACCTAGCCCTTTTGGCAGAAAGTGCCATCAAACATACTGCCGTCCTCGGACTTGGGGGGAACAACCTCACGAATGACATCGCTGTTGGACTTCGAACCCCCATGAACGAGGCGGAAAAGATAAAAGTGAAACAGGGAACGTGTCTGCCTGCCATGGTCAAAAAGAACGAGATGATCGAAGTCCCTAGCGTTGGGGGCAGAAAGCCCAGGCTTTTGACCAGGCAGATACTGGCAGAAATCCTGGAGCCACGGGTGGAAGAGATAT
>WFZW01000088.1 GCA_015489365.1 Deltaproteobacteria bacterium
GCGCTGGTAATACAGAGGCAACAAAGAGGGAAATTTATGACCAAAGTCAATTACTTTTTGACCGAAGAACAGCAGATGATCGTCGAGCTGACAAGGCAGATCGCTGAGGAAAAGATCATCCCGGTTCGGGCTGAATTGGACGAAACGGAGGAATTTCCATGGGGAATTATGAAGGATCTTGCCCAGGCCGACCTCTTTGGGCTCTACATTCCGGAGGAATATGGAGGTCTTGGAGGGGGGTGCTTTGAGAATTGCCTTGCAGTGGAACAACTTGCCTATGGGTGCATTGCCGTAACCACTACCTTTGCTGCAAGCGCCTTGGGTGGTTATCCGATCCTGCTTTTTGGAACCGATGAGCAGAAGGCCAGGTATCTTCCGGACATAGCCGCTGGCAAGCGCCTGGTCGCCTTCGGTCTGACCGAGGCCGAGGCCGGAAGCGACGCGGCAGGTATCCGTACCTCTGCAGTCGATGAGGGAGATCACTGGGTTATCAACGGTACGAAGCAGTGGATCACCAGTGGTGGAGAGGCAGAGATCTACACGATCATCGCCATGACCGACCGCAACAAAGGGGCAAGAGGGGCCACGGCATTCATCGTAGAAAAGGGCGATGAGGGTTTTAGTTTTGGCAAGAAAGAGAGAAAAATGGGGCTCAGGGCCTCTTCAACCAGGGAGCTTGTCTTCAATGACTGCCGCATCCCGAAGGACAGGATACTTGGTAGGCGCGGACAGGGTTTCATCATAGCCATGAGGACCTTGGATCTGGCCAGGCCGGGTATCGGGGCGATAGGTGTTGGTCTTGCACAGGCGGCGCTGGATGAGGCCGTGCGGTATGCCAGGCAGAGGATCCAGTTCGGACAACCCATAATTTCCTTTCAGGCAATCCAGCACATGCTGGCAGATATGGCTACCCAGACCGAGGCCTCGAGGGCCCTGGTATATGCAATTGCCAAGACTATAGATGCTGGCGCGAAAAATTTTTCCAAACTTTCCGCCATGGCTAAGTTGTTCCCCACGGATACCGCCATGAAGGTCACCACCGATGCGGTCCAGATCCTGGGTGGATATGGCTACATGAAGGACTACCCGGTCGAGAAGATGATGAGGGACGCCAAGATCCTTCAGATATATGAAGGTACCAATCAGATCCAGCGGAACGTGATAGGCCAAGCACTAAACAAGGAATACGCCAACAGACAATGAATATAGTAGTTTGTATCAAGCAGGTACCTGACGCCAAGACGGTGAAATTTGATCAGGAAAAGGGCACCTTGGTCAGGGAAGGGGTCGAGAGTGTCATAAATCCATTTGATTACAATGCGATAGAGGCTGCCCTGGAATTAAGGGAGGCGCTTGGAGGACAGGTAAGTGCCGTGACCATGGGGCCGCCCCAGGCACAGGAGGCCATAAGGGAGGCCATTTCTTTGGGGGTTGACAAGGGTGTGGTCGTGTCTGACCGTGCCTTTGCCGGTTCCGATACCCTGGCCACAACCTATACCCTTGCAAAGGCTATAGAGAAACTGGGGTCCCCTGACATCGTAATCTGTGGCAAACAGGCTATAGACGGTGATACGGGGCAGGTAGGGCCTGGACTCGCTGTAAGGCTTGGTATCCCCTATGTAACCTGTGTTAACGGGATGGAGATCCTGAAGGAACGTAACTCGTTAAGACTCAAGAGGATGTGTGAGCAGGGTTATGACATAGTAGAGGTCGAAATCCCGGTACTCATCACCGTCCTGGCCACACTCAATACCCCCAGGGTTCCATCGTTGAAGGGCAAGATGCGGGCCAGGAAGGCGGACATCCCCTTGTGGGGTGTGGCAGAAATCGAGGCAGAATCTGGCAAGACCGGCTTGGCCGGTTCACCTACCCAGGTGGTCTCTACCTCTGTGCCCACCTTTGATGCCAAGAGGGAGATGCTGGAGGGTGAACCTGAAGAGCAGGTGGATGCCCTGATCACAAGATTGAAGGAAGCAGGTGTGATTTAATGCTCGAAGTCAATGTCGATAGGTGTATCGGTTGCGGTGAGTGTGAAGAGGTTTGCAGCTTTGGTGCCATTGCTGTCAACCATGACATTGCCGTTGTTGACCAGGATAGTTGCACCATGTGCGGTACCTGTGTCGACACATGTCCTGAAGACGCCCTTACGCTCGAACGTGGTGATGATACCCGCAAGGCCTCGGACCTGGACGCATGGCGCGGGGTCTGGGTGGTCGCAGAGCAGCGCAATGGCGAGTTGGCCACGGTTACATACGAGCTGCTGGGAAAGGCCCGGGGTCTTGCCGATGATCTAGGGGAGCCGCTTACCGCAATACTCATGGGGCATGAGATTGGGGAAAGGGCTACAGATCTTGCATCACATGGGGCAGATCGTGTCTTGGTCGTTGATTATCCTGCCTTTGCTACCTTTACCGATGAGGTTTTTGGAAATACATTGGCCTACCTTGCTAGGCAGGAGAGACCGGAGATCATCCTGGCAGGGGCGACATCCATGGGTCGTTCCTTTATACCGCGGGTGGCAACGGTCCTTGAGACCGGCCTTACGGCAGATTGTACCGAGCTTTCCATTCGTAAGGAAGACAGGGCCCTTCTACAGACAAGGCCTGCCTTTGGCGGGAACCTCATGGCTACCATCGTATGCCCCAATCACAGGCCACAGATGGCCACGGTAAGGCCCCATGTCTTTAAGGCCCAGCCAGCGACCACGAGTCCAACAGCCGAGATAATAAATGTCAATATCCCCGAGGAACTGCTGAAATCCAAGGTCAAGGTGATCGAATCGGTGCAGGAGCAGGCTGAGGGTCCAGGCCTTACAGATGCGGAGATCATAATTACTGCGGGCCGTGGCATGGAGAACAAGAAGAATATAGCCCTTGTAGAGGAACTGGCAGAACTTATGGGGGCGGCTATCGGGGCATCCAGGGCCGCCACCGATGCCGGATGGCTGCCGGAAAGGGCCCAGATAGGCCAGACCGGTGTGACCGTGTCCCCCAAGTTATATATTGGATGTGGTGTGAGCGGGGCCATACAACATATTGTGGGTATACAGGGTGCTGAGATTATCGTGGCCATAAACAAGGACCCAGACGCCCCTCTTTTTAATCTGGCAACCTACGGAATAGTGGGAGATGTAAAGGTAATCCTTCCCCTGCTTGTCAAGAGGATTAAAAGGGAAAGGGGAATAGCCTGAAATGGGCGGATGGGACCACATAAGTCCATGATGGGGGAGTATAATGCAAGGTTTTGACGGAAAAGTAGCCCTTGTTACAGGGGGGTCTAGGGGTATAGGCCAGGCGATTTGTATGAGGCTTGCCAGCCTTGGGGCCTATGTCCTCATCAATTATGCGAGCAATCGCAAGGCAGCCGAGGGTGTACTGGCGGCTATAGCCAAAGGGGGAGGCAAGGGGGCGCTTTTGCCATTTGACGTGTCGGATTTCCAAGGGGTCAAGGAGGCTATCTCGGGTGCGATCGAGGAGCATGGTCCCGTCCAAATATTGGTGAACAACGCAGGCATCACCAGGGATGGCCTTCTGGCCAGGATGAAGGAGGAAGACTGGGACGCAGTCCTTTCCGTAAACCTCAAGGGTGCCTTCAATTGCACCAAGGTTGTTGCGATGCCCATGATGAAATCGCGCTGGGGTCGTATAATCAATATCGGTTCGGTGGTAGGGACAATGGGGAATGCCGGGCAGACAAATTATGCAGCCTCCAAGGCCGGTCTTGAAGGGTTCACCAAATCCCTGGCAAGGGAGATGGCCTCAAGGGGCATAACTGCAAACCTTGTCGCACCTGGTTTTATTGAGACCGACATGACCGCAGCGCTTTCCAAAAAGATGCGGGATCGACTCATTGACCAGATTCCCTTGGGGCGTATGGGAAGACCGGAGGATGTGGCAGCGGCAGTGGCCTTCCTGGCTTCAGATGATGCCTCTTATATCACAGGGCACGTGCTCCACGTAAACGGCGGTCTCGTATGCGATTGATTTCAGCCTAATCGATATTGAGGATGGCCATTATTTATAGATACCATTATTACATTTTTGTCCAAAAATGTGTTTTTTGATTAGCCATGGACATACAAGGACCTGGACAGAAAGCAAAATGTTTCCATGGGTGCATTTTCATTCTTCGTTGTGCCAGGCATGCCGGGAATGGTGGTTACCGTGAAGATACATCTCCCTGTCTAGAGGGGCTGTTGTCTTCGTGTCCCAGGATGCGGCCTTAGGTGCACAGGCTGCAGGAAGGTTTAGGGTGTGCCAATCAACCAAAATTTCTATTCATACCGGAGGAGATTATGAGTGTAGAATCCAAAATGATTGATATCATAGCCAGCCAGTTGAGTGTTGCTAAGGACAAGGTGGTACCAAAGGCATCCTTCGTGGATGATCTTGGCGCTGACTCCCTGGATCTCGTGGAGCTGGTGATGGCCATGGAAGAGGAATTTGGCATTGAGATAGCCGACGAGGATGCTGAAAAGATGCAGACTGTTCAAGATGCCATTGATTACGTAAACAAGCAAAAGGGATAACCCGAGTCCAAGTAGCCTCACATGATAAATCAAAAGGATAGCCGAAGGGTAGTAGTTACAGGGCTTGGCTTGCTTTGCCCTGTGGGTATAGGGGTAGAACAAAGCTGGGCCAACATAGTTGCTGGTAAATCTGGCATAGGCCTTGTAACGAAATTCGACACAGAAGGCTATGCCAGCCGTATAGCTGGTGAGGTCAAGGGATTTGACCCAACCGATTTCATGCCGGGGAAATTGGTCAAGAGGCTTGATCCATTCGTACAGCTTGGTATTGCCGCGGCTAGGATGGCCATGGAGGATTCTGGCCTGGATATGGACAGAGAGGACCCAGAGCGGATCGGCGTGGTTACGGGATGCGGATTGGGCGGATTGAGCTCAATAGAATTTTTCCGGGATGTTCTAGTAAACAAGGGGCCAAGGAGGGTTAGTCCCTTCTTTATCCCCATGGCCATTCCCAATATGGCATCTGGCCAGATCTCCATTCTATTTGGTGTCAAGGGGCCCAATACGGTTATTTGTACCGCCTGCGCTGCAGGTACCCATGCAATTGGTGAGGCATTCAGGATCGTGCAACGGGGGGATGCTGATATAATGATATGCGGAGGGGCAGAGTCCGTTATCACAGAATTGGCGCTTGCCGGGTTTGCATCGCTCAAGGCACTTTCTACACGTAACAACGAACCAGAAAGGGCCTCGAGGCCCTTTGACAAGGATCGTGATGGGTTTGTAATAGGTGAGGGGGCGGGCCTTTTGATATTGGAGGAGCTGGAACATGCCAAGAAACGTGGTGCTGCCATAAGGGCAGAGATTGTTGGCTATGGCCTCACCGGCGATGCCTATCATATGACAGCTCCACCAAGTGATGGGGAAGGCGGAGCCAGGTGCATGCAGATGGCACTTGAGGATGCGGGTATCTCCTATCAGGATGTCGATTATATCAATGCCCATGGCACGGGTACCCCCCTCAACGATTCATGTGAAACCCAGGCCATTAAGACGGTCTTCAAGGAAAGGGCTAGGCAGATTCCAGTAAGCTCTACCAAGTCCATGACCGGCCATCTACTGGGAGGTGCCGGGGGAATAGAAGGGGTGTTTTGTGTAAAGGCCCTTGAAACAGGTATTATCCCACCCACGATAAACTATGAGACCCCTGATCCGGACTGTGACCTCGACTACGTACCCAATGAGGCAAGGGAGGCGGACCTTGAGATAATCATGTCGAATTCGTTTGGTTTTGGGGGTACCAATGCCGTCGTGATATTCAAGAAATTCCATTAGGCAGGACTTTGTCATCATGAAGATAGCTATAGGTTCGGACCACGGAGGATTTGTTCTGAAGACACAGATACGGGCCCTTCTCATCTCATTAGGTCACCAGGTGACAGATGTGGGTTGTTTCTCCGAGGACTCGGTGGATTACCCCATACAGGCCGAGGAGGTCACGCGAGTGATTTCTGAGGGCAAGGCCGACAGAGGCATACTCATCTGTGGTACCGGGATAGGTATGTCTATTGCCGCCAACCGGGTTCCTGGTATCCGGGCGGCCCTGTGTCACGAGATATTCACCGCCACCATGAGTCGAAGGCACAACGATGCAAATGTGCTGTGTATGGGGGGGAGGGTCATAGGTCCTGCGCTGGCCGAGGAAATGGTCAAGGCATGGCTTGAGACCGGCTTTGAAGGCGGTAGGCATCAGAGGCGTCTGGACCTGATCGATAAGAAAGCGGGCTAAAGGAGAGACTTACGTGTTTGAATTGTGCCGTACGGATCCAGAGATCTTTCAGGCATTAAGGGCAGAGATAGACCGGCAGACCAGCCAACTGGAGATGATCGCATCGGAAAACTTTGTCAGCGAGGCCGTCATGCAGGCCGAAGGCAGCGTTTTCATGAACAAGTATGCGGAAGGCTATCCTGGCAAGAGATATTACGGTGGCTGCGAGAATATGGATGTGGTGGAAACACTGGCAGTCAGCCGTCTCAATATGCTCTTTGGCTCTGAATATGCCAACGTCCAGCCCCATTCGGGTAGCCAGGCGAATATGGCGGTATATTTTGGGGCATTGAATCCTGGTGATACCATACTTTCTATGAATCTTGCCCATGGGGGCCACCTTTCCCATGGCTCACCGGTAAGTTTCTCTGGCAGACTCTTCAACATAATTCATTACGGGGTCCGAAGGGATACGGAGACCATAGATTATGACCAGGTGGCCGAACTGGCAAGATCCCACAGGCCCAGGTTGATCCTTGCCGGTGCCAGTGCCTATCCAAGAACCATTGATTTTGCAGCCTTCCATGCGATTGCAGAGGAAATCGGGGCCTATTTCATGGTCGACATGGCCCATATCGCCGGTCTTGTAGCGGCTGGTATACATCCATCTCCCGTTCCATTTGCCGACTTCGTGACATCGACGACCCACAAGACTCTTCGGGGCCCAAGGGGTGGCTTTATCCTGGCAAAGGAACAATATGGACGGCTCTTGAACAGCCAGATATTCCCAGGCATTCAGGGCGGACCCCTGATGCACGTCATTGCTGCAAAGGCAGTGGCCTTCCAAGAGGCCCTGGGAGATGAGTTCAAGACATATTGTCAGCAGGTGGTAAAAAACACCAAGAAGCTGGCAGAGGTGCTCGAATCAAGGGGTTTTCGCCTGGTCTCCGGTGGGACCGACAATCACCTGATATTGGTGGATGTCACCAATAAGGACCTCACAGGGGCCGAGGCCGAGGAGATACTGGAAAGAGCGGGTATTACGGTCAACAAGAATGCCATACCATTCGATACCCTGCCACCCAGGGTGACAAGTGGTATAAGGATCGGTACCCCTGCCGTCACTACCCGGGGACTAAAGGAGAAGGAGATGGAAGAGGTTGGAAACTATATCGCTGATCTCCTTATCAACCATGCAGGCGATAGGCTTATCAGGGATATCAGGGCGAAGATAAGGCGAATGTGTGAGGAATTTCCCCTCTATTCCGATAGGCTTGCCCGATATGATGCCTGTATGGCAGAAGAGGCCTGCGCCGGGCTGAATGGCTAGGTTGGAATTTCCCTCGTGAATAGAGCCACTAGGGATCCCCGCCCCTCATGGGATGATTACTTCATGTCCATCACCGAGTTGGTGGCACAACGATCCACATGCCTGAGACGCAAGGTGGGTGCAATATTGGTAAAGGACAAGCGGATCCTGGCTACTGGTTATAATGGTGCACCTACCGGATTGAAACATTGCCTGGAAACGGGTTGTCTAAGGGAAAAACTACATATCCCCTCGGGGCAGAGGCACGAGCTTTGCCGTGCCTTGCACGCTGAACAAAATGTGCTTATTCAGGCGGCCTACTATGGTATCCCTGTTGCTGGTTCCACCCTTTACTGTACCAATCTCCCCTGTATCATCTGCACAAAGATGTTGATAAATGCGGGTATTACGGCAATATATTATTCCAGTGGATATGCAGACGAAATGTCCGAAGGAATGCTGAAGGAGGCCGGAATAGGGCTGATCAGGTTGTCCAGGGAGAAATAATTCCAACGAGCTGTACAGCTTACCATAAGAATACATCCTGGGTAAGGACTGCATGAAAGTTTGGGATAATCCCGGCACCTGTTACAATTGCCACAACTGATTTGTTTTATTGCGAATTGTCATCAGCCTGCAGACTGCCTACCAGATGGATTTCGCAGCCAGTGGAGGTATGTCAGGATCTATGAAATGTCCCTTTTGTAAAACCGATGACAGCAGGGTAGTGGATTCCAGGCCAAGCCGTGATGGCATGGCTATCAGGCGCCGCAGGGAATGTCTTTCCTGTAGGGAACGCTTTACCACCTATGAACGAATAGAGGAATTCCAGCCACTGGTTGTAAAAAAAGACGGTCGACGTGAGCCATTTGACAGGCGAAAGGTGATAGAAGGTATAATGAAGGCCTGTGAAAAGAGGCCTATCAGCATCAACGAGGTAGAGGCCTTTGTTGGCGATCTGGAAAAGGACATACAGGAAAAGGGTGAAAGGGAGATCGCCAGCCGTTTCATAGGCGAGAAGGTCATGGAACAACTCAGGCGTTGGGACGACGTGGCCTATGTGCGGTTTGCATCGGTATATAAGCAATTCAAGGACTTGAAGGAGTTCATGGATCAATTGAAGGAACTTCTTGAAAAATGATCTTTTCGTTTGTTTCCAGCTTGCCTTACCGTGAAAATATCTCCTTAAATAAGGGCCGTTTTTTCATGTCTGGGGTGCAGTTCCAAGGCTTAGGGCTGTATGAAGATTTACCGTGAAAATACAGAGTCTATGGGCTGTATTTTCATGTATTAGGGGTGCGGCACCAAGGTACGGGCCGCATGGAAGTTTAGATCGATGAAGAATTGGTCTACTCTAGAC
>WFZW01000089.1 GCA_015489365.1 Deltaproteobacteria bacterium
CGATATGCCATTTCTACTGGTCCTTGATCCGGGTTGAACCCTCCGTTTTCAGTCTACCCATGCTAAAAGACAATTCCTTACCATGGTAAAGTATTCCCCCTATTGCCCGACCCTCCCCTGTATTATTGGAATAGTCCGATGAGGCCTGCGATGCTCTGTTCGTAGTCTGCCGATTCATCTACTTCCTGTTTCAGGAATGCCCTTACCTGATCGATCTTCTGAAGGGCGAAATCTATTTCGGGGTTAGTGCCCTTGGTGTATGCCCCCAGGTTTACTAGATCCTCGGCCCTCTGGTAGGTAGACAGCACCTTCATTAGCTGTTGATAGGCTTGGATCTGTCCGGGAACCGCAATGTCCCGCATGAGCCTGCTGATACTGGCCAATATGTCTATGGCCGGATAGTGTCCCTGGTGCGCTAGTTGACGGCTCAAGATGATATGGCCGTCTACGATGGATCGAACCGTATCAGCAATGGGCTCATTCATGTCATCGCCTTCTACCAGTACCGTGTATATACCTGTAATACTGCCAGCTCCAGACTTGTTCCCGGCCCTTTCAAGAAGTTTGGGTAATTGGCTAAATACCGATGGTGTATACCCCCTGGAGGTGGGAGGTTCACCCACCGCTAGCCCCACCTCCCGATATGCCATGGCGAATCGGGTCACCGAGTCCATCATCAGTATCACATCCTTGCCAAGATCGCGGAAATACTCGGCAATCGCCGTGGCAAGATATGCACCCCTAAGGCGTATGAGGGGTGGTTGGTCGGATGTGGCGACCACCACCACGGATCTGGCCAGGCCCTTGGGGCCCAGGTCGCGTTCGATGAAATCGCGCAATTCCCTACCTCGTTCACCTATCAGGGCTATTACATTGACATCGGCCTTAGTATGCCTGGCAATCATGCCAAGCAAGGTACTTTTCCCAACACCAGAACCAGCCATTATCCCGATACGTTGTCCCTTGCCAAGGGTCAGGCAGGCATTTATGGCCCTTATGCCCACATCGACTGGTGTGTCGATCCTGGGGCGGTCCATGGGATTCAAGGGATCGGCATATAGTGCGTAGTTTCCCTCGATTTCCAGCGGGCCCTTTCGATCTATAGGTTCCCCCATGCCGTTTAGGATTCTGCCAAGAAGGCCAGGGCCTGTTCCCACTCCGGCCTTTTCCCGGCTCATCCATATCCGGTTGCCAGGCCTTACTCCTCGCATCTCGCCCAGGGGCATGAGAAGAATGCGGTTACCCTTAAATCCAACCACCTCTGCGTCCAGACGTTCATGCCCATTGACCTCGACCTCACAAATACCACCCACAGGAACCCCGGGGCCCTTACCCTCAAGGACCATCCCAATGACCTGGCTCACTATCCCGCAGGACCTGATAGGCTCTACACGGCAAAGCGCCTGGTGGTAGGGACTAAGATCTATGTTCAATTCAGGTGCCATTAAAAAACATTATACCGGGTTTCCGGTTGCTACCTTCAAGGTGACCGATACATGTCCATAACTGGTGATGTTTATATGGATGTTGGGTAAAAGGGGCATGGATGTCTTGTCTCTATACCTCGGTCTTTGATGGCGCACTAGATGCCTGCCCTGAGGCTGCATATCTTTCGGAAAGTGTTTTCCTCATTTCTTTCTCGATAGCCCTCCATCTGGAATCCATCGTGGCATCCACTAGGCCGAATTCCGTCTCTATGAGGCATCCTCCCTTGTCTATTGAGGCATCTGACACCATATCTACCTGGTGGCCACCGGCGGGCCTTATGTGTTTTTCTATCTTTCCTTCTATGAGTTGCATGTCGTCAGGATTTAGGTGGATGTGGACACGGCTTCCCTCTATCACCTTCTCCATAGCAGATCTAATGCAGGAAAGTACGGCCTCTGGTCCTGTTTTCACTTCTTCCCCAATGATGTGCCTAGCCATGGCCAGTGATAGTTCCACCATCTGGGCCTCATACTTGGGAAGTATGCGGTTGCCTTCAAGGCCGATCTTTTCGATCAGTTTTTCAAGACGCCGTGCCATTGCCTCGAATTGTTTTTTGCCAAGTTCTTCGCCATCCAGCCTACCCTGGGCAAAACCTTCATCGTACGCCTTGCTTTCGATCTCTTCCGCCCTTTTGCGGGCCTGAGCCAGAACCGCCTGGGCCTCGGATTCTATCTCCTTTGCCCTCTTAAGTGCCTTGGCCATTGTCCTTTGGGCCTGTTCGTCGATGCCACCATCGCTGGTATCCACCTGCGCAGTGGACTTTCCACGATCAGCTCCCTTTTGGTCGTGAACAGGGGTTGACATGCCAGGGATCAATACCGAAAGGGAACTGAATTTTTCCGTTTCATCAGTATGTCCTTGTGGACTATCCTTCCCGTCGGTACCCCTTGGCAGATCTAATGTCTCGTAACGGCATCTTCCCTGTTTAAATATTCTAGACAAACCTTGTATTCCTTTCAGATCTTGCAGCAGATATGGGGTAGACATCCAGTGGTCCGCTAGACCAATATGTCATCTCCTCCCTTTCCACCCAGAATGATCTTGCCCTCGCTTTCGAGGCGTTTTGCCACCCGTATAATGGCCTGCTGGGCCTGCTCCACATCCCTCAGCTTGACCGGCCCCATGGCTTCCAGGTCCTCCTTCAGCATCATTCCGGCCCTTTCAGACATGTTCGAGAAGAATTTTTCCTTGAGTTCCTCGGAAGCGGCCTTTAGGGCGAGCTTGAGTTCATCCGTACTGATCTCCTTGAGTATGGCTATGATCGCGGCGTCGTCCACCTCCAGCAGGTCTTCAAACTTGAACATCAGTTTCCTGATCTCCTCTGCCAGGTCTTCCCTGGCCGATTCGATCTGTTCCATCAGGGTGTCTTCCAGTGCCCGATCGACATTGTTCAGGATCTCAGCTACCTTTTCGGCACCTCCTACCCTCGTGGCGTCACTCATCTCCACGGAGAACAATTCTTCCTCAAGCACCCGGTCTATCTCTGCCACGATGTCCGGACTGATCTTCTCGAGATTTGCTATGCGCATCATGACATCGGCCTGTAGCCTTTCATTGAGTTCTCCCAAGACATGACCTGCAAGTTGGGGCTCAAGATGGGCCAGTATCACCGCAATGGTCTGCGGATGTTCATTACTGAGGAAGTTGACGATTACCTTGGGCTCCAGGCTGGAAAGCTTCTGGAACGTGGATGGATGGAGCTGGCGCATGATATCATCGTATATCTGCTGGGCCTGTTCCGGTGGCATGGATGAAAAGAGGACCTTTTTAAGAAACGACTCCACAGGGACCGACACCTCTCCCTGTACCATGGCCATCTTTTCCCTGACTTCCTGCAGGACCTTCTGTACCCCTTCACCTGGTATATTGCTTATCCTGGCCATGAGGGTGGAGACCTTACGTACCTCTTCTTCCCTGAGATACTTGAAAACCTCCGATGTGAAGGCCTCTCCCATGGCCAGTAAAAAGATCGCAGCCTTAATGGGCCCCTGGGGATTCTTCAGGTCCAGATCCTTTTCAAGCGGCATTGGCATCCTCTGTTTCCATCTTCTCCCTGAGCCATATCTTTATCAGGGCAGCGGCCCTTTCAGGATACTCGTTTGCCAGGTCTCGCAATTCATTGGTGACGTCAGGAAGGGGCTCAAAGACCTTGGGGGGCTCCAGGCCAGGCATCCCTGTTCCCTCGATAGCCTGGGTTTCCTCAGTTAGTTCCGTGGCTTCCCCGCCTTCAGTTGCAGGGCTCAAGACGAAGCGGTTTAAAAGGGGTCTTAAGACCAGGAATATGAATATCAATGCAAGCACCAGGTTGGCAAAGGGCCTGATCAGCTTCGATCCGATGGTCAATATCCTGTCCATTTTGCCTGGTCCCTTTTCCGTGGCGCTGAAGGCGATGTTCGCCACGCTGACCTCATCACCCCTTTCCTCATTGAATCCCATGGCTGCCTTTACGATCTGTTCTATACTGGCCATCTGTTCCGGGGTCCTGGGTACGTACACGATCTTTCCTTTTTCTTTCTTATAGGACCCATCTACCATTACCCCCACAGAAAGCCGAATGAGTTTGCCTGCTGCGCCGTTTATCTGCCTTTGGAGCCTCGTTATCTCGTAGTTCGTGGTACTTTGTTGGCGAGTCTTGCTGCTGGTGTCGCCGTTTAGGCCTGTGTTGCCCTGGAGTTTGTTTGCAAGTCCACCCTTTACCCCCGGGATACCGGCGGATTGGGAGGAAGAGCCGGTTTCGATCATTTTATGTTCGCTTCTAACGGCTACGAGGTCAGGATCGAACCTGTCCTCACTGGTCTGAACCTGATCGAAATCTATCTCGGCAGATACCCTGACCACGGCCTTGTCAGGGCCAAGTGCATTTTCGAGCATGCTCTGGATCTTGCGCTTGTAGTAGCCTTCGAGTCTTTTCTGGTACAAGAGTTGGGCGTTGGTGTGGTCTGCAAGATTGTCTTTCCCGTCTTTGGATTCGTAGAGTACATTTCCTGTGGTATCTACCACAGAGATATTGTCTTCACTCAGCCTCGGCACTGCGCATGCAGTCAGATGCACGATTGCGCTGATCTGCCGGCTGTTGAGCCGTGCCCCCCTTTTCATGGTCAAGACGACCGAGGCCGTTGTGGGCTGGCGGTCTGTTACGAACAGGGATTCCTTGGGTTGGGCTATATGTACCCTGGCAGAACGTACCTGTGGAAATTGTTCGATGGTTTTTTCGAGTTCACCCTGCAGGGCGCGTTGATAGTTTACCCTTTGTACGAAATCCGTAGTGCCCAGATTGTTTCGATCGAATATCTCGAATCCAACACCGCTGCCACTGGGCAATCCCGCACCGGCCAGGGAAAGCCTTACGTCATAGACCTTGTCCTCAGGGACCTTTATGGTATTGCCTCCCTGGGCAATCTTGTAGGGGACGTTTTCCTTTTTCAGCCACTTTATGACCTCAGCCGCATCCTGCGAGTCGAGGTCCGTATAGAGGGTCTTGTAGGTGGCCTGATTGGTAAGGAAAAACAACGCGGCAAAACCTGCCAATACCAGGGCCACGACCGATCCTGTGATGATCCTCTGGCGAAGTGTCAGGTTCTGTGATATGCCCTTTAACTGTTCTATAAAATCAGGAAGTTTCATCATGTATCTTTCTTTCCCTATATGCCTCTTCCTTGGGTAAGACAGTCATTCTCACCGGTAAATCCCTCTGGCCCGTACCTTGATCGTACCCCTGGACACGAAGATACAGCCCTCACCCAGGATACATCTTCACGCTAACCCTTATCCAGCCTGTATCCTGAGGAGTTGCCCCTCTACTGACCCGAAATAGGGTGTGCCTAGGTTGGTTGGTACACGCTACGGGCCATATGGGAGGTTTGAATCAATGTTAGAGCTGCATTCTCATTATCTCATCATAGGCACTTAGTGCCTTGTTGCGTACCTGTAGCAATAATTTGAACGATAGGTCGGCCTTTGTTATGGCAATCATGGTGTCAGCCAGGTTTACAGGTTTGCCGGCGGCCATCTGTTGTGCCATGTCCTTTGAATCAAGGATCTGATTGTTTACATTGCCAATGCTGTCTTCAAGCATTTTTTGAAAGCCCTTGACGTTGACTTTCCTGTTTTCGGCTCTGGGTACATTGGCGGCCTCTGGCCTGCTGGATACATTGATGTCTGTAATCTTCATGTTGTTGGTCTCACTACGTCAGAGGGTCGTTCATCGGGCGATGTCCAGGGTCTTGAGCGCCATGGACTTGGCGGTCTCTATGGCGGTAACGTTGGCCTCATAGGCCCTGGAAGCGGTCATGATATCAACCATTTGCTCCATCACGTTCACATTTGGAAATCGAACGATACCCCTTTCGTCTGCATCGGGATGCTTTGGATCATAGACCTCCTGGAATGGTGTCGGATCGTTCACTATCGCACTCACCTCGACCGTTTGAAGCGCCTGATCCAGCTCGTCCTGAAATGGGCTTAGTTGGTCGCCTTCATCTCCGGTTGGATCGGGCCTGTAGGGAGTGGAGGAAAATATTACCGACTTTGCCCGGTATGGTCCGCCGTTCAGGGTCCTGGTCACATGTGCATTGGCCAGGTTCATGGATCCGACATCGATCCTTGTCCTTTCGGCCGACAGGCCAGCACCGCTGATTTCTATGGCATTAAACAGGTTCATGTCTTACCTCCTTCGGTTATGGCATCTTTCAGGAGTTCGAATTCCTTTATCAAGGCCTGGACCGTGGCCTGGTATTTCAGGTTGTTTACAGCAAGTTTTGCCATCTCCTTATCGAGATCCACGTTATTGGGGGTGCCTCTTTCCCTGGATTCGACTATCTCAGATGACTTGCTATCGGTGTCTGCCTCTGGAATAGTCTGGTATGCCCCTAGCGGCCCTCTCGCAGGTGATGCCGCCATGTCACTGCTGGCCATGTTGCCATCCTTGTCGAGATGCCTGGAATTGGTTTCCCTCATGGGTAACCCGTCTCGGCCTCCATCGAGATATTTTGCCATCAGGCGTTCGAAGGGAAGGTCCTTGCTCTTATATCCAGGCGTGTCGAGGTTGGCGATATTCGAGGTAATTACTGCATTGCGTTTGGCCCTAAGGTTGATGGCATGGCTAAGTACCTGTATGGTCTTTCCAAAGAGTTGTTTCATTTTGGCTTCCTTATAGTACCAATCCCATTCTTCTATATTCTGCCAACTTGTTGCGAAGGGTCCTGACGCTTATCCCGAGTAGTTTTGCCGCATGCGTCCGGTTGCCGTCTGTTTTTGCCAGGGCCTTTTTTACCATTTCCCTTTCGAGATCGTTCAGATTAAACGTATCCCTACCTAGCTGATCTATGACAGGGTTATTACCCAGCCCAGGGTCTTGGGTGAGAATTTCCCCGCCAAGGAGATCCTGCAGGGTTATCTCATCCTCCTGACATAGAAGCACGCCCCTTTCCACGAGATTACGAAGTTGCCTGACGTTTCCTTCCCATTTTTTTTTCTTCAATTCTTCCAGAACCCCTGATGCAAATTTCAGCCCGGATTTACCATATTCGTTGGCGAAAAGGATTCTGAATCGCTCTGCGAGGAAGGCTATATCCTCTCTGCGTTCCCTGAGCGCAGGCAACCTGAACGGAACCACGTTGAGCCTGAAGTATAAATCTTCCCTAAATTCTCCAGACCTTACCGAGTCTAGTACATCACGGTTAGTTGTGGCGATTACCCGTACATCCACTGGAACTGGCTTGGTTCCTCCCAGGCGGTCTATCTCCCCCTCCTGTAGTACCCTCAGGAGCTTTGCCTGGAGGGGCAGTGCCATCTCCGTTATTTCGTCCAACAACAAGGTTCCCTTGTCTGCCAATTCGAACTTTCCGGCCTTTCTTGCCACGGCCCCTGAAAAGGCCCCTTTTTCGTGGCCAAAGAGCTCACTTTCAAGAAGGGTTTCCGGCAAAGCGGCACAGTTTAACGCCACGAAAGGCCCCTCAGATCGGTCGCTTTGTTTGTGGATGAAACGTGCCAGGAGCTCCTTTCCCGTTCCGCTTTCACCCTGAATCAATATGGTGGCACGGCTTTTTGCCACGAGCCTGGCCTGGTTCAACAATGCCTCCATAAGCGGGCTTACGGTCAATATTTCGTATTTGTCAGGTTCCTTAACGTGTTTTTTTTGTGATGGTCCTGGTCGTCCAGTTTCTCCTGGGGGACTTTGCACATGGACCTGGCCAGCGGCCCTTATTGCTTGTAACAGGGCCTTGGATCCCCATGGGGCACATAGAAAATCAAGAGCCCCGA
>WFZW01000090.1 GCA_015489365.1 Deltaproteobacteria bacterium
CAGTATGGAGGTGCCAGGCAACATTGAAAAGGCCTTCAAGGGTGAGCCCATAGGGACCTTGGTGGATTGAGGATGTTTGGAACAATTGCTCAAGGGATGTACGGTCAATCAGTCCTGGTATTGATGTTAATAGAAGAGAGTAGATTAAGGGAGGCAATATGAAAAACGCAGTGCTTTCAGAGGCAGGAAAAAAAATGGATAAGGCGATAGAGGCCTTTGAAAGGGATCTTGCCCATGTCAGGACAGGCAGGGCCTCGGCTGCGTTGCTTGAAGGTATCAACGTCGACTATTACGGTAGTTCAATGCCCCTTACACAGGTGGCTTCCGTGTCGGTACCTGAGAGCAGGTTGATCATGATCCAGCCATGGGATACTAATGTCCTTCCTGAAATAGAAAAGGCGATTCTCAAGTCGGATCTGGGCCTTACGCCTAATAGCGATGGTAAGGTCATAAGGGTAAATGTTCCGCCCCTTACCGAGGAACGAAGGAGGGATCTTGTCAAATTGGTAAAGAAGATGGCCGAGGAGTGCCGTGTAGCCCTGAGAAATATAAGGCGTGATGCCATCGAGAAATTGAAGACGCAGAAAAAGAACAAGGAGATCTCGGAGGACGAGTTGTTCAAGCTTCAAGACGAAATACAGAAGATCATAGACAGCCATGTAAAAAAGGTAGAAAAGGTCCTGGATGGAAAGGAAAAGGAGATAATGGAGTTTTAGATCCATTCCAATGGCTATCTATCATCCAGATAAAATCCCTACCCACGTAGCCATCATCATGGATGGTAACGGAAGGTGGGCTAAAAGGCGTGGCATGCCCAGGATAATGGGGCACAGGCAGGGTGTGAAGGCAGTGCGCTCTACTGTCAGGACCGCGCGGGAGTTGGGTATCCCAGTCCTTACACTATACGCATTTTCCCAGGAGAACTGGAAGCGCCCTGCGGATGAGGTCAATACCTTGATGAACCTGCTTTACGATTATCTTAAAAGTGAACTCGACGAGATGCTGGGCAACCAGATATCCCTCAGGGCCATTGGTGAGTTGGATCGTCTCCCGGATCGGGTAAGGCAGGTGTTGGCAGAAACCATTGAGAAGACCTCGTCCAATAAGAAAATGATACTCAATCTAGCCCTGAGTTATGGCAGTCGACAGGAAATAGCATTGGCTGCCCGTAGGATTGCCGAAGAATGCCTCAGGGGTACCCTTGATCCAAAGAATATCGATCAGGGGCTGTTTGCCTCCTATCTATATACGGCGGGCCTTCCCGATCCTGACCTCATAATCAGGACCAGTGGAGAGATGAGGTTGAGTAACTTTCTTCTTTTTCAATCGGCCTATGCTGAATTCTACATTACCCCTTCCCATTGGCCAGACTTCGATCGTAAAGAATTCCTGGAGGCCATCCATCAGTTCCAGAAGAGGGAGAGACGCTTTGGCCAGACCAGCGAACAAATCGGGAGACAATGCACCGCCAGAGGCTGCTAACCGCCCTGATAGTAGGGCCAATCCTTTTAGCCCTCTTGTTGTGGGGCGGTCATATAGCATTCGATATACTCCTGGCCGGGGCCACTATTTTGTGCCTCAGAGCATTTTTTTCCATGTCCTTTCCCAAAGATACGGACGCACAGGTAGTTGGTATACTGGCTGGTATGCTGCCTGTCCTGGGGGTGATTCTTTTTCATGAACCACTTTATGTCCTTGGTGGATTATATTTGGTGGCACTTGTCAGCCTACTGTTCTTCTTAGTGACCTATTCCAGATGGGACAACTGTTTTCAAAACTGGGCCGTATTGTTTTTGGGTGCATCCTATATAGGCATATGTTTTGCTCATTTTGGTATGCTCAGGCACCTGCTCCTTGGCAAGGAGTTTGTTCTTTTCTTGTTGGTCGTGATCTTTGCCGGTGACATTGGGGCATATTATGTCGGCAAGGGAATGGGTAAGAAAAAATTGTGCCCAAATATAAGCAAGGGAAAAACCGTGGCTGGGGCTATGGGAGGAATCGTTTCAAACGCAGTGGCCGCCCTTATCATGTGGTTTGTGATGCTTAGGCAACTGGATCCAAGGATCATAGTCCCCCTGGCAATCGTCACTGGAGCTATCGGACAGATCGGTGATCTGGCAGAGTCTGTGATAAAACGGTCATCCGGTGTTAAGGATTCAGGTACCATGCTTCCTGGACATGGCGGTGTCTTCGATAGATTGGATGCAGTAATGTTGGCCGCTCCATTTTTCTATTGGGCCTTGCATCTTCTGGGTATCTATTTAAATCGTTTTGGCAATCCCATGGGATTATATCATGTCCTTTGATCCCAAGACCATATCGATTTTGGGTTCCACCGGTTCCATAGGAACCAATACCCTGGATGTGGTAAGACGTTCTGAAGGGCTTATCAGGGTGAAGGGCCTTGCAGCCGGTCGAAACATAGATCTACTGGCCGAGCAAGTCCACGAATTCAGGCCCGACTTTGCCGCGGTGATGACACAGGAACTAGCGGAGCGTCTTGCAAATAAGATTGATACTGGTACACAGATAGTTTGGGGAAAGGCCGGGTACAAGCATATAGCCTCCCTTGAATCCGTGGAGATGGTGGTGTCCGCTATGGTAGGTGCTGCTGGCCTGATTCCCACCATTGCTGCCATAGAGGCTGGTAAGGATATAGCCCTTGCGAACA
The DNA here is from genome assembly GCA_015489365.1 of Deltaproteobacteria bacterium. Classification (GTDB taxonomy): domain Bacteria; phylum Desulfobacterota; class Dissulfuribacteria; order Dissulfuribacterales; family QOAL01; genus S143-34. The sequence continues at coordinate 2,672 of WFZW01000090.1, forward strand.
AGGAGACCCTTGTGACGGCAGGCTCCCTGGTCATGCAGCTTGCCAGGCAAAGGGGTATAAACATCATTCCAGTTGACAGTGAGCATTCGGCAATATTTCAATGCCTGCAGGGCAACAAACCAAATATGGTCAGGCGGCTTATTCTTACCGCATCAGGCGGGCCCTTTCGACAGCGGAAGGAGGATTTCTCCAGGATCTCTCCGAAGGAAGCCGTAAGCCATCCAAACTGGTCCATGGGGGCCAAGATTTCCGTGGATTCAGCCACCCTCATGAACAAGGGCCTGGAATTGATAGAGGCCCGGTGGCTTTTTGATATCCCTATAGATAGAATAGAGATAGTGGTGCATCCCCAGAGTGTGATACATTCGATGGTAGAATTTTGTGATGGTTCAATCATTGCCCAATTGGGACCTCCAGATATGAGGATTCCCATCGCCTATGCACTTGCCTGGCCCAAACGCATGGATCTGGACCTGCCCTCGCTTGATTTGCTGGAGTTGGGCACATTGACCTTTGAAGCGCCACGCAGGGATAGCTTCCCGTGTCTTGAGTTGGCCTACAGGGCTGCTAGACTCGGGGGGAATGCCACTACCGCCCTGAATGCTGCAAACGAGGTGGCGGTCGAGGCCTTTCTTGAAGGAATGATCGGTTTCGTTGACATAGGTTATGTGGTAGAAGGGGTCCTTGATGAATTTCCATATGAGGCAATCGATTGCCTGGACGACGTCTTGAGGGCCGATGCCCTGGCAAGGCTTAAGGCCCATGCCTTAATATCCAGCCTTCCCCGCGAGGATATACCTTACGGGGGCTAAAGGGCAGGTTATGGTTTCGTATCAAAAATTCCTAGTCATAAAGTAGTTACATAAAGAAAATACATACGGGCTATATTTGCCTTGCCTGAATGACCGCGCAGTACAGCCCGTGAAGGTTTAACTAACTTGGAGAAGGATTTTATGACCACGCTATGGTCTTTTTTACTGGTTCTTAGTGGGCTCATCCTGGTCCATGAATATGGGCATTTCATAGTGGCCCGAAAATTAGGTATAAGGGTGCTCAAGTTTTCCTTGGGATTTGGGCCAAGACTTTGGGGCATTGTGCACGGTGGAACGGATTATTGTATCTCTGCCATTCCTCTTGGTGGCTTTGTAAAGCTCTACGGCGAGCAGCCAAATGAAACGATTCCTCCCGAGGAGAGGGCTTATTCCTTTTCCCATCGTCCTGTATTGCATAGGGCAGCGGTGGTTGTCGCTGGGCCTGTTTTTAATTTCATATTAGCATGGCTCATATTCTTTGGCATATTCTTATCATATGGTAACCCGGTGTTGCTTCCCGATATCGGGGCAGTGCAGCCTGGCTCTCCCGCAGAGGCAGCCGGTATAAAACCTGGCGATTCGATCATTGCTGTCAATGGGCAGGCAATCAGGAGCTGGGACGAGGTGTCCGAAAAGATAAGGGCAAGCGGCGGCAAGCCCTTGGAGCTTAGCATAAGAAGGGACGGTAAGATCATCTCGATAAGGGTCGTCCCCAAGAAGAACAAGCTTAAGGATATCTTTGGCGAAGAGATCGAGGCACCGGTTATAGGAGTGACTGCGGCGGGTCATCTAAAGGTGGAAAAGGTGAATCCCTTTGCTGCCATAGGCCTGGCCTGTTCCAGAACATGGGAACTGGTGGCCCTGACATTCCAGGGCTTCGTAAAGATAGTAGAGGGGATCGTGCCGGTCTCAACACTGGGAGGGCCTATCATGATAGCCCAGATGGCCGGCCAGGAGGCGCAACAAGGCCTTTTGAACCTTTTCTACTTCATGGCCCTATTGAGCATAAATCTAGGGATACTGAACCTGTTGCCGATCCCCTTGCTTGATGGAGGGCATTTGCTGTTTTTGACCATTGAATTTGTTAGGGGGCGCCCTGTTAGCATGCGTCAGATGCAAATTGCCCAACAGATAGGCATCTTCATTCTCGTAACCCTCATGGTAATAGTTTTCTATAACGATATAGCCAGACTTTTAGGTTTTGCACCACCCCTTGGAAGGCCTTAGTAGGTGGGGGATGATAGTGGCATGGTAACCCTCGCCATTGAGACTTCCGGGATGTCTGGCGGCGTATCCCTTGTCGATAGGGGCAAGGTGCTTGCCGAGATCGTTCTTGCCAGCCGCCAAACACACTCGAGAAGGCTCATGTCCTCGATAGTCTGGCTCATGGATAACGCGGCGTTGCATTGGAAAGATATAGGGCTTGTGTGTGCTAGCCTTGGCCCAGGGAGTTTTACCGGGCTGCGTATCGGCCTTTCTACTGCAAAGGGGATTGCCTTGGCCAGGCACATTCCCATCGTGGGTATACCGACATTGGATGCCCTTGCCCGGCACGTTACCCCCTGTATTGGTGATGTGGTATGCCCGGTTTTGGATGCAAGAAAGTCCCAGATCTATGCTGCGCTCTATAGATCTTCGAGGGATGATTCCTCCATTGAGAAAATCCTGGCAGAAGGTTCTTTCACGCCGGAGAAACTGCCAGGTTTGATCCCTGCATGTGACAGGGTGCTCCTTTTGGGCGACGGGCTTGTGCCCTATGGTGACCTGTTAAAAAGATGTCTTGGTGACAGGGCCTTTTTCGTACCTGCTCATCTATCACACGTTAGGGCTGCAACAATCGGTGTCCTTGGAGAAGAAACCTACAGTAAAAGCGGTCCGCACGATCTGAACACACTTAGACCTATCTATGTCAGGCCATCAGAGGCAGAGGAAAGAAAGACAAGGACCTCTTGCTGATGGTCAGGTTAATGGATATAGCCTGGGATGCCGAGGCCCTATTCGTTGCCAGGCCAAATCGTTTCCTTGCCACTGTAAGGATGCTTGGGACAGGAGGCGGAAGCCTGCAACAGGTGCACGTAAGGGATCCAGGAAGGCTCGAAGAGTTGCTATTTCCTGGAAATAGGCTGGCCCTGAGTGCGGCCAATACCCCTGGCAGAAAGACGGCATGGGATCTCGTTGCCGCCGAATCGGAGGCAGGCTGGGTACTGGTCAACTCGGGCCTTCATCGCGCCATAGCTGAGTCGATCCTTAAGGCCCCTATGCTTAGCCCCTTTGGTGATGTCAGGCGCATAAGGGCAGAGGTGAAAAGGGGCAGGAGTCGCCTGGATTTTTTGATCACCACGGTGGAAGACGATGATGTCTGGATAGAGGTGAAGGGGTGTACCCTGGTCCGTAATGGGACGGCATTGTTTCCGGATGCGCCTACCAGCAGGGGAACAAAACATCTCCGAGAGCTCATCGATATCAGGGAGAGAGGTCAAAGGGCGGCCGTTATGATATTGGTACTTAGGCCGGACGCTGATCGCTTTACCCCGAACAGGGAGACGGATGAATTGTTTTCTGATACCATGGACCTTGCCATAAATAAGGGGGTCGAGGTGTACCCACTGAAATTTGCCCTTCGAGATGATGGTTCGTTAAATTATCTTGCCATGATACCTAATTATCGATCGTACATGTGATATATTAAGACCTTATCCTATCCCCTCCATTTTAGACAATAAAAAGGAGAGATGCCCATGTTTGGTAGAATTTGTCCCTATTGCAAGGAAAGGGTTAAGAAAGATGCGCTCATATGCCGATACTGTCATAAAGAGCTTGAGCCAGTAGAAAAAGGTTTGGATAGTTCGCTGGGTCTATTTGCCGGTTTTATAGGGCTTGCAGCCGGGGCCACAGCGGTGTTCCTGTATGGATATATCAGAGAAAGACGCAAGTGGCATCAAGATGATTCGGCGGCCTATTGGCTGGGTGAATCCTCGAATCATGACTAACTTGCCGTGAAGCAACATCCTTGTCCCATGGCTGTTCATTTATGTCCAGCAAGGCGACATATATCTATTTGCCCGCGGAAAGTATGGAGGCATATTTATGGCAATCAAAAGGCTTAATACCGTCAATGAAGTGGCAAAAATATTTTGTTATGCAGTAAAGGATGTTCTTCAGGCATCAACCTCCTCCACCATCAGTTTTTCACCCACCATCCAGAGGATACCTTCCATAAGCCTCAAACCCGATATAGGTTGTTTCGTCCAGTTTAGCGGGGATTATACAGGGCTTTTCATAATGAACCTTTCAGGTGAGGCGGCCATAGAGATATACAAAAGATCCATGAAGGCAATGGGGTTTCCTGAAGAAGAGCTTGCCTCGGATTTTACATCCGATGAAGTGGTCAACTGCACTGGAGAGATCATAAACCAGATTGTTGGAAAGGCACGCCATATGGTGGAAAATGAATACGGACTCACTGCCGAAAACAATCAACCCAAGGCAATAACCATATCAACGGCTATAACGTTGTCCGTGGCCACCATGCTTGAACGTCCTCAGTGCAGGCGGCTTTCCTTTAAGACACAGAACCACAATCCCTTCTATGTAGAAATGAACATGGAACAGACGGAGTTTATTCGGCTGTTTCCAAGGGAGGGGGATAGCAGTGGAGATGTCCAGACGGATATAGATGCCTTGGTAGAGGCAAATGACCAAGATGATAACATCCCAAGCCAGGAAGACGTGGACATCGATGCCATCATGGCTGAATTTGGTTGATATAGGGTCAAATATTTATCTCAAACCTTCATGCAGCCCATATCCTCTGGGTTGCATCTCCAGGGCATGAAGATACAGCCCTTACCCTACAATATGTCTATATAGACGTATGATCCTGGGTCCTTGTTCCCCCCTTGAGCATATCCGATAAACCGGCAAGGCCTCGTGCCGTTACCGATCATGTGATCACGCTTGGTTTATCCCTTCCCGTGAAGGATTTTATTTGGGCGATTTCATCAGCGACCTTGATCAATCCTGCAAGCGCCTCCTGGGTTTCCTGCCCCTGCCTTTCAGGATTGGCCTCAAATTTTTCCAGATAGACCCTGAGCGTGGCCCCTTGGGTCCCAGTCCCTGAGAGGCGATAGACAATTCTTGCATCGCCTTCAAAAAATATCCTGATGCCCTGATGCTGTGATATGCTTCCATCTACAGGGTCCTTATATTCAAAGTCGTCGGCATCTCTCACACAATAATTTCCAAAGGTTTGCCCTTTCAAATCAGAAAGTTGTCCCCTCAAGCGATCGATGAGTTCGTGTGCCTTTTGGCTGTCTACGTCCTCGTAGTCATGGCGTGAATAAAAATGTCTTCCGAAGCTTCTCCAATGTTTTCTTACGATTTCCTCTATTGATGATCTTTCTTCCGCCAGGATACTTAGCCAAAACAGTACGGCCCACAGGCCATCCTTTTCCCTTATGTGGTCGGAACCGGTGCCAAAGCTTTCCTCACCGCAGAGGGTAGCACGTTCTGCATCCAACAGGTTTCCAAAATACTTCCAGCCTGTGGGAGTTTCATAACAATCTATACCAAGGTAGCGTGCCACCTCGTCTACGGCCCTGCTGGTCGGCATGGAACGGGCAACACCCTTGAGGCCGGTCCTGTAACCTGGTATTTTCTCTGCCTTCGATGCCAATATGGCCAGACTGTCACTTGGGGTCACGAAAAAGCGCTTGCCCAATATCATGTTACGGTCTCCATCACCATCAGAGGCTGCGCCGAAATCAGGGGCTACCTCGGAGTTCATTATTTCCACCAGTTCCTTGGCGTACTTCAGGTTTGGATCAGGGTGGAGACCTCCGAAATCGGGCAGAGGATCGCCATGGATTACCGTGCCCTCCGGGGCCCCTAGCCGATCCACAAGAATTGCCTTGGCATAGGGCCCTGTTACCGCATGCATACCATCATATACCATGCTGAACTGTCCAGTAGAAAATAGTCCTCTCAGCTTCTTGAAGTCAAAGAGGATTTCCATCAGTTCTACATAGTCGGAGACAGGATCTATGATTTCTATATCCATATCCCCCAGCCTTGAGTGGCCCAACGTGTCAATGTCTATGTCCGGCGCTTCCATAATTTTGTAGCGTTCTATGGCAAGGCTTCGTTCATAGAATACATTTGTGACCTTTTCAGGGGCAGGACCGCCATTTTCAACGTTGAATTTGACCCCGAAGTCCCCTTTAGGTCCCCCTGGATTATGGCTGGCAGACAGTATTATTCCTCCTCTCAGGTGATATTTTCTGATTATGCAGGATGTCGCTGGCGTGGACAGGATGCCACCTTGTCCTACCAGTGCCTTTGAAAGGCCGTTTGCCGCAGCCATCCTGAGGATTACCTGCAATGCCTCCCGGTTGTGGTAGCGGCCATCTCCTCCGAATACCAATGTCTTTCCATGAAGCCCTCCAATACAATCAAAAATGGATTGAATAAAGTTTTCCAGGTAGTTGGGTTGCTTAAAGACGGAGACCTTCTTCCTTAGACCTGATGTGCCGGGCCTCTGGTCGGTAAATGGGATGGTGGAAACGGTTTTTATTGTCATTATCTTGTACCTCCGGGTTTGCTTGTCGTAAGACCCTTAGGGGATAGTTTTTTCCTTGTCCGTTATCCTCTTTGCCCTGCCATGCGGAAGAGCCGTTCCTCTTTGCATCTTTGATAAACTTACAAGCTGTATAATCTGAGACGATGATATGCAGAAAGGCTAAGACCTATAAACAGATAGATGATCACATATACCTGCCTTTTCAAGGGGGTAATATCAAATTATTTTTTTCTAAACTTCCATGCGGCCCGCACCTTGGTGCCGCCCCCCGATATATGAAGATACAGCCCCAGAGAGATACCCTATTTTCACGGTAAATCTTTGTGCATGCATGTCCTTTTTTATCCATGGCTAATCAAAGAATGCGTCTTCGGATAAAATTTTCATCCGGCCCGTATGCTCCGCGCCGCATCAAGGCCTGGCCTTGTCTCCTTGCCTTTCTATCTCTCTCCAAGGGCATAGGTAAGACGTGCCTTGGCTATAAGGTGGCGGGTGATCGCTGAGAGATAATTGGTTTCGGACCGGGTGAGCAGTGCCTGTGCATCCAAAACATCGGTGGAGGTGGCAATCTGTTGCCTGTATCTTTCTTGGTTAAGCTCGAAATTTTCCCTAGCATGTTCAAGGGCAGCGCGTGCCACCCTTACCCCTTCCTCGGCATCCTTCACCTGGAGAAATGCCTGCCTTATCTCGAACCTTGCAGAATCGATCATGTCATCAAGGGCTGCTTTTGTCTTCTCGAGACGGAGGCGTGCCACCTCGATCCGATCACGCGTCTGACCCCAGGACCATAATTCCCATTTTGCAGTGACCATGATCTGCGCCATGTCGTGATCACCAAATGGATTGTCAGAAACATCGGGTGTGATCCCTTGCTTTATATAGGATGCAGTCAGGTCCACCCTTGGAAAATATCCCCCCCTGGCCGCCTTGACCATGCACATCGCCTTTCTGACAGCAAGCCTTGCGGCCTTTATTCCCGGCCTGTTTTTTAATGCATAGCCAAGGAGCCTTGAGATGTTTCCTGTAAACGGTTCAAACCTGAGCCTTGTGGTAAGTACCAGCGGCTGATCAAGAGCCGTGTGCAGTAACAGGTTCAGGCGTTCCTTTGATATGTCCAGATTATGGCGTATGCGGATGAGGTTTTCCCTGGCCTGAGCCAGCTCCACCTTGCTTTGCAGAAGATCTGTGCGGGATACGATGCCCGCTGCATAGAATTCTCTGGCATCTGAAAGATGGGATTCAAGACGCCTGAGCGCTGCCTCCGCCTCATGCTTTAGTGCCTGGTTTTCAAGGATTGTAAAATAGGTCTCCTTTACCTGGCGTGCCAAGTCGTTTTGCGCCTGTTTTAATATGGCACCAGAGATATCCTCGTCGAATTTTGCCGCTCTATACAGGTTCCAAAGGGTGCCACCCTGGAACAGTGGTTGAGAGAATGTAAGGCGCCATTCGTAGTTGTCATGGGCACTGATCCTGGTTTTCCTGCCGAAGATGGAAATGGTATTGGCATCCCTTCTGCCTGTATACCCATATTCGGTGGAAAGCCTGGGCAGCAAATCCTTCAAGGCTATATTTTTCTGTGCGGCAGCGCCCTTTTCTTCAATCCCCTTCTGGAGCAATTTGAGATTACGTTTTAGGGCAAGATCTATACAGTGATCCAGGGATAGGCCTTCATCTGATACGCCTGCCTTGGCCGGTGAGATAAGATAAAGGCCAAAAACGGTAGGTAATAGGAAAAAGAATGTTCCAAACAGGATAAGGGTGGCCGATATCTTCATTACCCCTTGAAGCAATCCAAGCCTATCTGTTTTTCGATTTGGGAAAGGATCAGGTGTAGCGTATCCTTTGTTTCAGATGCCATCTTGATGCACACTAATCCTGTTTCTTTGTCCAGGGTAGTCATAATGAACAGGTTGTCATATCCCTCCAGGATAAACCTGAGGAGATATATGGAGCCGGGATTTATACGCAAGATGGATTCATCCAAACATAACCACCCTTTCCCTAGATCTTGGTTATCAAAAACACCCATTCTTCGGGGGACCTTTGCCAGGCAAGCGGAAATCCCCGATGCACTCGTAAAGATAATAACAACATGGGGGAAAAACTTCCATGCCTCTGTGGCCCTTGGTTCAGATGCCTATAGACATGAAGATTTCGGATAAAATTGACAGTCAAAAGAGGCCTTAGTAGGTTTGATGGCCATGTCATCCGTTATTCTCAACCAGACGTGGGACTTCGCAGGTGTTGATCCAGGGGCCTTTGGCGAATTTGTCTTCAAGACAGGCCTGCCCCTTAGCGTAGCTACCTTTTTGTACCAAAGGGGGATGAGATTGCCTGAGGAGGCAATGAGACACATGTCACCGTCCCTGACATGCCTAGGGGATCCATGGCTCATGAAGGATATGGACAAGGCGGTTTCCAGGCTGGTCAAGGCGGTTTCCTTGGGGGAAAAGGTGGCGGTATTTGGGGACTACGATGCCGACGGGGTGACCTCCAGTGTGGTACTTTCTAGATTTCTCAAAGAGATCGGTCTTGAGACGATGGTGTATATTCCACACAGGGAATTAGAGGGGTATGGCCTTAACAGGGAGGCCATAAGATATCTTAAGGCCGAGGGCTGCCGACTTTTGGTCACCGTTGATTGTGGGGTTGCCAATGTCGATGAGGTAGAGTTTGCAAGGTCCATCGGTATGGATGTCATAATAACCGATCACCATGAATCCCCTGAGATCCTTCCTCGTTGCGAGGCGCTTATCAATCCCAAAAGGCCGGATTGCCCCTTTCCCTTCAAGGAATTGGCTGGTGTAGGGGTCATTTTCTATCTGGTTAGGGCACTTCGAACCAGGTTGCGACAGCTAGGCCATTGGTCTACCGGGGCCCCTCCAAACCTAAAGGCCTACCTGGACTTGGTAGCCCTGGGTACCGTAACGGACATGGTCCCATTACTTGGTGACAACAGAACCCTTGTCAGGGTGGGGTTGGAGGTCATTAGCCGTGGCTCCAGGCCGGGTATAGTCGCCCTCAAGGAGGTTTCCAGGGTAGGAGGCGATGTAAATGCGACCGACTTGGCATTCAGGTTGGGTCCGAGAATCAATGCGGCAGGGAGGATGGCACATGCCCAGGAGGCCTTTGAGCTTCTTGCCACGGACGATATCGGCCAGGCCGAGGCACGGGCCCAGGGCCTGAACCGTCTCAATCAGGAACGCCAGGTCCAGGAAAGGGCGATCCTCAAGGATGCCCTATCCCTTATCGAAAAACAGGGTGAGCGTGCTGCCTATGTTCTGGCCAGTCCAAATTGGAAACGTGGGATTGTGGGAATCGTGGCCTCAAAGTTAATGGACCAGGTTGGTCGCCCGGTTATACTCCTTGAGAGGGACGGGGATATGGCTATTGGTTCGGGCAGGTGTCCCGATGGCCTTAATCTGTATGAGATACTTTCGGCCTGTTCCGGCTACCTGGACAGGTTCGGGGGGCATAGGGCCGCAGCAGGCATGAGATTGACAGTGAAGAACCTAGAGGTGTTTGCAGAGGCCCTGGATAAAACCGTGGCCTCCATTTTGAGGGGGCATGATGTCCAGCCAAGGCTCAAGATAGATGGTTACGCAAGCCTTGCCGAATTTACAGATCCGGCAGTGGCCAATCTCTTCGAGATCTTGGAACCCTTTGGGGCCGGTTATCAACCACCTTTATTTGCCATCCAGGATTTTTCCCTAAGGGGGGCATCGGTGGTAGGCAAGGGTCACTTGAAACTCCTTCTCAACCCGGTGACTGCTGCTGCCAACGGTGGTCCAATGCGTCCGGTAGAGGTAATGGCCTGGGGCCAAGGGGATAAGAGGGCGCTTCCATGGAACGATCTTGAATTGGCCTGCATCCCCTGTTTCAATACATGGCAGGGCCGAAAGACACTCCAGCTACGTTTGAAAGACGCACGCACACGGCGTTGATCTTTCACATGGACAATGCATCTTAGATCCCTCACCCTTTTTGGCTTCAAATCCTTCCCTGTAAAGACCAGGATTCGTTTCGTTTCAGGCATAAGCGCAATAGTGGGCCCTAACGGCTGCGGTAAGTCCAATATAGTGGATGCAATCCGATGGGTGCTTGGTGAACAGAGTTCCAGGATCCTCAGGGCAAAATCCATGGATGACGTTATATATGCCGGCTCATATGGAAAGAGGGGCAATTTTGCCAGGGTCAGCTTGGTCATCGATAACGAGCAGGGGCTTGCTCCACCGGAATTTGAAGGGATCCACGAGATAGAGATTAGCAGGACACTGCATCGAACCGGTGAGGCTCGTTATCAAATAAACGGCAGGAATTGTCGTTTAAAGGACATACAATACCTGTTCATGGATACCGGGGCAGGAACCAGGTCCTACTCCATAGTGGATCAGGGTCAGGTCACCCAGTTCGTTGAGATGGGACCACAGGATAGGCACCATCTATTGGAGGAGGTGGCTGGGGTCTCCAGGTTCAAGGTTAGAAGATCAGAGGCACTTAGGCGGATGGCCAGCACCAACGAGAACCTTCAAAGGCTTGAGGATCTGCTGGCCGAGGTGGATAGGAACAGGCACTCACTTTCAAGACAGGCCAAGAAGACCCAGCTCTATCTTGACCTCAGGAAACGTCAGGAGAGGCTTGAAAAGGCACTGCTCTTCCATGAATGGAGGGTAAATAGCCAGAGGTTATCCTCCCTGGAGAGGAGGCGCCAGGAAATGCAGGATACGTTAAAGCCGCTAGAGGCCGGCCTTGCATCTGCTGAATTAAAGATGGAAGAGCTTAAGTTAGAGCTCATCCAGGTAGAGGATCGGATTCATTCATTGCGTCAAGGTCTGCTTGAGGCAGAAGAGAGGCTTAGAGGGCTTCGTGACGATGAAAAGAGGGCCGAAAAGGCCTTTTGGGCAGAGCAGAATAGGTTTGATAATGCCAAAAGAAGGCTTTCTGAGATCCATGATAGGGAGGCCATGGAGCAGGCCAGACATGGGGAACTCCTTGAAAAAATAAAAAAATTGGACAACCAGAGGGCATTGACCAGTACAGGATTAAATGGGCTCCGCCAGGCAGTAGAAGAGGCCCTTACATACACCCGTTCAATAACCAAGGCTGTTGAAGGGATAAAGGTTGAGCTTGTGGACCTTGCGGCGAATAGGGCTAGGTTTGAAAGTGAGCTAAGTGCGCTGAAGGACAGGAAAAAACGATTGGAGCGGCGCATCGAGGAAAGAGGCGTACAACTTGATGACATCTCCCTTGAGCTTTCAACACTCGACCATGAATTGAAAGGACAAAGGAAGGCACTGGCCGGTTATGAGCAGTCCCTTGCCGGCCTTAAGGAAGACGAGATGGCCTTGGAACGTGCGGTTTCGGGCCTAAAAGATGCCAGGGATTCCCTGTCTAGCAAGAGATCATCCAGGGAGCAGGCATTGGCCAAGCTCCGGGCGAGGCTTGATGCCTTAAGATCCATAGTCGATTCCGGGGAAGGTTATGGCCATGGTGCATCGGCCCTTCTTGCCTCGGGTATAGAGTCAAAAGGGGTGGTGGCAAACCTCATCCATCCCAAGGATGGTTACGAGGATATTGTCGAGGCAGCATTAGGTACACTGGTCCAGTCCGTTGTGTTATGCAGATGGCAGGGACTTTATCAGGCGGTGGAATTTCTCCGTACACATGGGAAGGGACGTGTCGGCATGGTCATTGCCGGACATGGGCCATCGCCTTCCGAGGTGGTCCCACAAAGATTTCCAGGGGCTGTTTCCCTTTTGGAGCTTGTGACCCCTGCAAAGGAGGTCTCCCCCCAGGTTTTGTCTGCACTTTCACGTTGGTATCTGGTGGATAGCCTTGATGATGCCTTTCGCTTGAGGGAAGAGGGGGCTACAGGGGTGTTTTTTATTACACCCTCCCAGGAGATATTCACCCCGTGGTTCGAGGTGATTACAGGTGACAGTGGAGATAGTAGGCCTGGTATCCTTGCCAGAAATGCCGAGATCAGGCGGTTATCCAGGGACTTGAGGGAGATGAGGGGCGATCTTGAGGTGATAGTGGGTCAGCAAGAAAAGGTGCTTAAGGAGCTAGATCATGATCTAGCCAGGCTAAAGATTATCATCTCAAGAAAGGAGGGACTCCTCAAGAAGGCCCTCGCCACTAAGGAGGGAATTAGGGCCCTTAAGCTTAAACACGGTGCCTTGTTGGACAGGCAAGAATCCATAGGACTTGAAGTTGAGGAACTTAGGCAGGAGCTTTCCGAAATTGTCCCCTCTATTTCAGAACTACAGGAGAAGGTAGAAGACATGAGGGCCAGGCAGCAGAACGCAGAGGGGAGGCTAAAGGGTAGGGAGAATGCCCTTACTCAACAAAGGGCAGTCCTTGCCAGGAGAAGGGATAGGCTAAAGGATGCCGAGGTGGAACTTGCTAGGATAGAGGCCACATTGAAGGCGCAAAAAAACGAGAAATTAAGGTTGGCTTCCAGGCTGGAAGGGCTTGCCCAGGAGGCGTTGGAGCTTGAGAAGTTGATGGAAGGGGTCAGCAAGAACCTGGCATCGAGTAGACAGGAGTTGAAACGGACAAGACAGAAACGGATTGCACAGGAGAAGGTGGTTGCCCAGGGGCAGGCGAGTTTGCAGGATGAAGAGGAGGTTGCCCGCAATATAAAGGAAAGACAAAAGGAGACAGGGGAAGAGATAAGATCATTGAATGTGCAGTACAAGCGTCTGATTGCCCAAGTACATGAGATCGACATTGCCATTTCTGAGGTGGGGCAATCCATTTCTTTTTTGGATAGACGGTCCCTTGAGACCTTTCGTACCCCAGTCCAGGAACTTGCCTTATATCACAGGTATATTGAAGAGGGATCCAAGGAACAGGTTGCCAGGGAGCTTGAGGATACAAATAGGAAGCTAGACAAGATAGGGGCGGTAAACCTCACTGCCCTTGAGGAATTCGAGGAGCTGGATGCCAGGTGGCGGTTTTTAAAGGAACAGCGCTCCGACCTCGTTGCCTCGTTGGATGACCTTGACAGGGCCATAAAGAAGATAGACAGGACCTGTCGTTTAAGGTTGAAGGAGGCACTTTCAAAGGTGAATGAAAGCCTTTCCAGGGTATTCCCCCTTTTGTTTGAGGGTGGCAGGGGTGAGCTTGTGCTTACCGATGAAAGGGATGTCCTGGCATCGGGTGTAGAATACATGATCAGGCTTCCCGGTAAGGGAATACAAAACCTGAACCTTCTTTCCGGAGGGGAAAAGGCCATGGCCGCCATGGCCTTGATATTTGCCATCTATTTCATCAAGCCAAGTCCATTTTGCCTCTTGGACGAGGTAGATGCCCCACTTGACGAGGCTAATACTATAAAATTCAATCGACTACTACGGCGGATTTCATCGGAATCCCAGGTAATAGTAATTACCCATAATCAGAGGGTCATGGAGACGGCGGATACCCTTTACGGTGTGACGATGGAGGAAAAGGGGATATCCAAACTGGTATCTGTGGACCTTGTCGAGGCCGGGCGATGAGGACATTCAGGGGCCTTTGATGTCCCA
>WFZW01000091.1 GCA_015489365.1 Deltaproteobacteria bacterium
ACCTACGGCAAAGCCCTGTAGGGCGTTATGAAAGCCCTTTGTACATTGAAAAAATTCCTCACTGCCTTTAAGTACCTCCCATCTGACATCGAGGTCCAAGGCCTCCATCAAGGGCACCAGCTTTCTCAGGATCTCTGCCACGCCCCCGCCTTCCCTGGTTGAGTTGACATGCACTATCTTCATCCCCTTCAAAGGACGGGCCAATTGGCTAAGATGATCCACAACGTCGTACCCAGCTACCTCTGCATAGCTTACAAGCAGATCATTCACGTCCGGCCTCCTTGTCCATATATAGCGATGCCGTCCCGGCAATTATACGTCTCAATTCCTTCAGGGATGAAAAGAAGGGGTCGATAGCCATAATGGCCTCCCTAAGACTAACATATTTTTCCCCCCAATCCGAAAGCCATGCGCTGAAATCATCTATTTTTTCCGGCGTACGGCGCCTTGCATCTATAAAATGGTAAAAGATACTTCCAAGGGACATTTCAGAGACGGCCTTGGCCAAGCTCTCTGGCCTTTCGATGATCTTCCCAGTATCCAGTACCACAATTTGGGATCGGACGAACTGAAACTGTTCATCCACCTTGGCCCAGGCCACAAATTCGGTTTCATCCAGTCGTTCCTCTACTCTTTCAAGAATATCCTCTCTAAGCGAGCCTATGTCATCGTATTCCGTTGGATCTATTACACTCAATCTCTCCGCCAGGGCCTTTTCGTGAAGACCGTGATAGATCCACGAGGCAAAATCGTTATTGTATTCTGGCTCATCGAACTGTGACTGGAGAAAACGCCCCCAGAAGTGATGGTAAATGCTGCCCTCGTGTACCCGTTGAAGTCCATCCCTGAATTCCCTCAGATTCTGAGCGCTCAAACCGGTTGCAAGCGCTACTAGGGCACAATCCCTCACACGGAATACCTCAGGATGGTTATTCATGTTCAGTTGGGAACCAGATGTGCTCATAAGTCATGAGACCTCCACATATCCCCCGCACGTATGTTCACGCAGGGGCCTTATTTTGAACCTGAACCTTCATGACGTCCGTACCTTGCCTGCACTGCACCCCCAGTACATGAAGATACGGCCCCTTAGACTCTATATATTCACGGTAGATTATATAACTTGCAAGTTTATAAAGGATGACACATCCTGTACGAGGGATGGTTCTTGACACTAAATTTTTTTCCTTGCCCTGGCAGACAAATTGATCTATAAGCTCGTTGAAATTTTCCCAAGGCCTTAACCATGATCCCAAGCTTTCATGCGGCCCACACCTTGGTACCGCACCCCCTATACATGAAGATACAGCCTATGTACTCTATATTTTCACGGTAACAGTCATTCCCAGGGCCTGGCACAACGAAACATGAAAAATACATCCCTGGAAACATCTTGCCTTTTTGCATGTATGTCCTTGTGTGCCCATGGCTAAGTAAAAATGCATTTTCGGATAAATTTAGCATAAAAATATATCCTGGATAGAGGCTGCGTCCAACATCTACGGGTTGTGCAGCACCGAAGAGATAGGCTCAATGAAAATTTATCGTAAAAATACAATACCCCCTATGGGCTGTATTTTCATGCCCAGAGGATATGGACTGCATAAGGTTTGGAGAAACATCCATAGTGGAAGAATCCAATTCAGATAGGCCCAAGGTTCTAATCATTTTTTTCAGCTTCAGCAGGCAGACCAGGAAACTCGTACAGGCCGTGGCTGAGGGAATGGAGTCTCAGGGGGTCGATGTTGTCAGGCAAAGGCTGGTGCCAGTTGAGACACTCAACTTCCCCTTTAAATCCATATCCACGACCTTCCTGATGATGCTGCTGACCCTCTTAAGGAAACGTATCCCCATAAGGCCGCTTGATAAGAAATCCTTTCATCGATACGATATGATCATACTTGCAGGTCCAACCTGGTCATACAATCCAAGCGGTCCTGTCCTTTCCTTCCTGGACGACTATGGTGAAAGGATCCTGAAGAATCAGCTTGTGCTACCTATCATTTCGTGCCGAAGCTATTGGCGTACCCACTGGTATTATTTAAAGGGTAGGATCAGGAAATGCCATGGCATCCCCCTCACCCCGTGGGCATTCACGCACAATGTACCAGAACCATGGAAAACAGTGGGCGTATTCCTGACCATTGCCGGCAAGAATCCCAAGAGAATTCCAATACTTAAAAAATTTTACACAAGATATGGACACTCAAACCGTCAACTGGCTCTTTTAAAGGACAAGGCCACTGCCTTGGCCAGGGAGTTATGGGCCGGGAGAAGATGAAAAAACCAGACGCACCCTTGACACCTTCTTTCATATACTTATTGTCCAAATAGATGGAATGATCAACAATCCTGATCACACTTAAAACGGTCGACTCGTAATTACCGTGTTCAGGTTGACAAAATATTGAAGAAGGAGGGAAAAAAAGATGTTTGAGATTGCACCGTGGAAACCAATGCGTGAATTGAGTACCTTGAGGAAGGAAATGGACAGGTTATGGGAAGACTTTTTTGGAGAAAAGGCGCTCCTGCCCTCTGAAGGGGCCTGGACACCTGCAGTAGATGTCTCCGAAACCAAGGACTCCATTATTGTCAAGGCAGAATTGCCTGGTATGGATCCAAAGGATATAGAGGTTACCCTCAGCGGGGATATGCTAGTCATCCGTGGTGAAAAAAAGGAACAGAAAGAGGAAAAGGGAGAAAATTTCCACCGCATAGAGACCCGTCGCGGTTCGTTCTCCAGGGCGATCAGGGTTCCTGTACCGGTATCCTCTGATAAAATCGATGCAAAATATGAAAAGGGTATACTAAAGGTGGTTCTGCCCAAGAAGGAAGAGGTCAAAGCAAAACAGATAGAGATCAAGACTGCCTAAAGGGTCTTTTTTTCTCCTGGTCTAACCTGTCCATTCACACATGGAACCAAGAAAAGCCATATGCCCTCAGACAGGAAGGTGGCCTGGCCATTTAAGGCTGCCTTCCTTGCAATGGATGGGTGATATGTTATCCATAACCGGTTCATATTCCCGGCCGGCATCAATCTTTATTTTTCAGTGTATTTGTGAGTAGTTTAGTGCAGATATGGGATACTAAACAACTTGAACCGCGCTAAAACCCTTCAAAAACCCACTGTCAGCCGGGAATGTGAACCCCGTAAAGATTAGGGAATCTGTCCTTTAGTGGGCCGCCGAGACCAGGAAAGATCATATAAATATATCCACACATCCGGCAAGGGCCAGGCATTGGCTTGGTCGCTTGTCCTGGCATCACAGGGAATTCCGCACAAGATCATACACACTGATTCCGGTTATCTGCTAAAGGTCAAACAGAGCCATCATCGCCAGGCCTGGCACCAGATCCATAAATACAAAAGGGAAAATCGTGTCAGGAAATCCCATTCAGCAGGGGCCTATCGAAGGGCAATGAAAGGCTCGCATAGGGATACCATCTATGCCACCATCTGGTTGACCTTCTTCTTCTCTCTTACCTTCCTGCCGCCTGTAAGACAGGCACTCTTTGAAGCGGGATGTGCTGACGCCGGAGCCATGACATCAGGACAGTGGTGGAGGGCAGTTACGGCCCTTACCCTTCACGAAAATGCCGTACACCTGCTTGGCAACATGATATTCGGTGGAATCATCATGATAGGGGTGTGCGATGAACTGGGAAGGGGTACGGGATGGATGCTTACGTTGATTTCCGGCACGGTCGGAAATCTTATAAATGCATGGGCGCACCAAGACAATCATGTCTCCATAGGGGCATCTACCGCGGTGTTCGGGGCTGTCGGGATACTCACTGTAACCAGGGCGCTTTCCTGGTCCCAGTCTGGATTCAGAAGGACCATAGCCCCGGTAGGTGCTGGCCTGGCCCTCCTAGGATTCATGGGATCTAGCGGTCAAAGGACCGATCTTGGCGCCCATTTCTTTGGATTTACATCCGGTGTAATACTTGGAATGCTCTTCCAGAAGATGCGCAAGCTATCCAACCTGTTCGCCCGTGACCGTGCCCAGAGATTCATAGGACTAATGGCCGCATCAATCGTCATCATCTCCTGGATCATTGCCCTGATACAGGCAAACCTTATTGCCCTATGAAATACAGGCGATTTCGTTTCCAGGGGCGCTATTCTACCACCCATACACTGCAGTTTTTGGCATAGTGCACGATCTTATTAGATACACTGCCAAAGAGAAATTCCTCTGCCTTAGTTACCCCTCTTCTTCCAACCACCACGGTACCAAAGCCCTCATCCTGTTGAATACTCAAGATATCCTGGGCAATACTCAAGGTCTTGGCCTCCACTACCCTCTCTTCTATGCTGATAGGATCGATCCCCTTCGCCTCAAGGAGCCTTCTGGCCTCCGACATAAATGCCCTTGCCCTCTTCTTCTCATGCTGGAAATCCGCCTTTAAGGAATCCCCCTCCTTGAGGTAGAGCCTTTCAGGGGGGCTTGGCCTGGCTATATAGAGCAAGGTTATCTTGAATTCCCTGCTGCTTTCCCCTATTATCTCTCCGGTATAGCTCACTGCCCTCAGGGCATTCTCGGATGCATCCACTGCCACCAGTATCTTTTTAAAATCCATAGACCTCTACCCCTTTTTCTTCATATGCCCAAGGCACCTATTAAGATCCGTCAAAAATTCGTCTACCGATTCATAAAAGACCTCTGCACCGGCAGAAAAATGCATAAGAACCAGGTTCAATCCCTCCGGGATATACGGAAATAACCTCTTCAGATTGACTATACGGTTACGGTAGAGGAGAGAAAAATCATTTGCATTCAACTTGCCTATTATTGACCGATCGAGTCCATATGCTTCCAGGATATTTTCCGTATAGATACCCTTACCCACCAGGAAGGTCAGTAGGCTTCCCAGCCCGAATATATCCAAACCGAAGGGATTTTCGTGGTAATCATAGGTATAATCGAAGTCTATCCATCTGTACAACCCGGAACCGTGCTCCAACCAAAGATGGTCCCGGCGGATGTCCCCATGGATTGTCCCGCTTCTGTGTAAAAATCTTATGGCATCACATGCGTCCATGAATTTTTCGAGAATCGCCGGGAAATGATCATAAAAATACTCCCTGTGCCCGGCCTCTATCTCATAGACTACATTGTCCAACCTCCTACCGCTTATAACCTCCAGCACCCTTACGGGATTGCCCTTCGCGTCATACTCGGTAAAACCCTGCAT
>WFZW01000092.1 GCA_015489365.1 Deltaproteobacteria bacterium
TTATCAGCATGAATGTGCATACTCTCTCCAACCACCATGTGGAGGCTGTGCACTTATTATACGAATTCAGGATAGAACATTTTTTCATTGTTTTCCTCTCTTAAAAGGTGTTCTCCACTTATGTGGTAATGGTTCATATGTTGTTATTATTACAAGATAGGGCAGGTCCGTTGTGCATACAACGTGTAGATAACGACCCTTAAAGGTCTTACCGCATACCAGGCAACATGTCCCTCGTTCGTGGTGTTCAGGATAATTTTCGACCACTTCGCAATTACTTAAGGCATCCAAAATCTCAGCTACTGAAACATCATCATTTACCCTTTCTTACTGAGCATGAAGGGTAAAGTGGACATTGTCCTCCCTCAGATGTCTCAAAATATGCTGTTTGGGATCTGGCGCCATTCCGATCAGATACTCTTTATCTTGAAATCACGTACGTTGTTTTCCCTTTTTTCTGTCTCGCTCCTTGCCAGTAACCTTGCAGCCTCTTTCGCAGCCTTTTTCTTGGCCTCAGGCAGAAACTTGGCATATCTACGGGTTACCTTGGTGTCCTTGTGGGTTAGAAGCTCTTCTATCATGTCCAGGGTAAATTTCCGCTTGGTGCCAGGGTAACTGCAAAGTGGTGCCTGAGCCCATGAAAGGGTCTGAAGGATCTTGGATGCCTTGCAGCCTCCCTGATGCGTTAAACTGCACTACAATCAACCCTCTGCTTCCCATTTCGCCCAGGAAAGACGTAAGCGCTCTCTGGGTATTTATCCTTTGCCCATTCTATTTGCCCATTCTATCTGCTGCTTAAGAAGCTGTCCAACGGGCTCGCTCATGGGTATATGTTCTATCTTGCATCCCTTTGGATTAACAAGGGTAATGAGGCCTTGGTTAAAATCCACATCCTCTAACTTAAGCCTGAATATCTCACCCCTTCTCATGCCGGTAAACATTGCAAGACGCAGCATACGGGCCACGTCCTGACTGGGCCAGGAATCCAGGACCTCAAACAGCCTTTGGGCCTGTTCTTTAGTCAGATATTCCGTAACCTGGTTATCCTTGTTTGGCATCTCTATGGTAAAACCAAGCGCAGGGCAAAGGTTATTCTTTACCCCAAAGTTTATGATACGCCGTAGCAATTCCAGGGCATTTGCTATGGTTGCAGGCTTTCGGTCGGCCATGGCCTTCTTGATCTGTTCGATATTAAAGGGGGAAAGCTCAAAGACCCTCTTTTGGGCAACAAGGGGTTTCAGGTGCTTGTCCCACCTGTTAGGATCAGTTTTTCGTCCCTTAAAACTCTGCCCCCTGTCTGAGGAAAAGTAGGCCTCCTTTAGCTCTTCTATGGTCCTGTTGGCCTTCTACTTTTTTGATTAGCCATGGACATACATGGGCAAAAGGCAAGATGTCCATTTCTGAATAAGGTATTGACTTTTTCAGTAAATTCGCTTTATCATAAGGATCCAAAATGTTAGCAATCAATCTTTACTGTAAAATGTACCCTGGCCAAGGGTTACGCGGCATAGGGTACGGCCGTATGAAGGGTTAGGAATATAATTCATGAAGATCCCAGGCAAGATAAGGCACATAACCCCTTTGATCTTAGTTTATTTCTTGGTGGTTTCCTTCTTTTCGCCAGGAATCGTGATGTGCTATAATCTTTCCAATGATCATATCGGATTTGAATTTGCCTATACTCGCTGTTGCATGAAGTATTCCGGGATCGTTCCCGATGAGCAGTCCCAGCTAGTCCCCTTTTCCCATTCTTTTGTTACCACCCTTGATGATTGCAGGGATTCAGAGATCGTCTCTGAGATGGCAGGTGTCCGTCCCCAGGATCTGAAAACACCAAAACCTGCCCCGGTTTTTACCAGTATATCCATGGCAGATGCCCTCCTGCCTGGTGTTAGATCCTTAGGTGCAAGTTTCATCAAGGAATATACCGCTATTCCCTCCCTTTTCTTGACCAGTATCTCCACTACGGTCTTGCTGAATTAATCCATCACCTGGTCTACCAGGTCATCCCTTTTATCCCTAATTAGTTCAAATTTTCATGCCTGCCTGGTCCATTGGGGCCATACAACTGGGCATGAATCTGGATCGGTTATCCCTAGAGCCTAAACGATTTTGCCTATGGGATTCCCCTATCTTTGCTGGATCCTTTCGGCAGCAATCAGGAAGTAATTGCCTGAAATTATAGAGTAAACTGTCCCAAAAGGCATTTTGGAGCCGCTTTGGATTTCATGCCCCATTTCTTGCTGGTCGCAGGCCAGGTTGTATCCATTGCCCATATTG
The DNA here is from genome assembly GCA_015489365.1 of Deltaproteobacteria bacterium. Classification (GTDB taxonomy): domain Bacteria; phylum Desulfobacterota; class Dissulfuribacteria; order Dissulfuribacterales; family QOAL01; genus S143-34. The sequence goes on from WFZW01000092.1 coordinate 2,281, forward strand.
CGGTCAAAGGAGAAGTAGCCGTGTATTTGCTGAAGAATATCACCAAAGAAATATTTCTTTTATACCTCTTGCTTCTTGTCTTTCCTGTATTTGCCCATGGCAGTGAAAATCATCGATCAGGCCTGGGACTTCAAGAAGCCATTTCCATAGCGCTCAAGAACAATCCTGGCATGGAGGCTGCCAGGCGGCTGGTCAGGGCCAAAAGGGCAGGGTTGCTCCAGGCCGGGATCTTGCCGAACCCTGACCTTACGATCGAAATGGAAAATTTTGGAGGCGCAGGGAACCTGAGGGGCTTCCGTGGGACGGAAACCACGGTCCAGATCAACCAGCTCATCGAGATGGGTGGCAAGAGATCGCACAGGAGGCAGGTGGCCTTGAGGGAATGGGAGGCAGCCCGGTTGGAATACTACATTGCTGCACTCAACCTTTCTACCCAGGTGGAGCAGGCCTTTTGGTCTGTTCTGGCTGCCAGGGAGCGACATCGACTCACAGAACGGCTATTGAGACTGGCCCAGGATACATTGGCTACGGCTAGGAAGCGTGTAGAGGCAGGCAAGGTCTCACCCATGGAACTAAACAAGGCAAGGGTCATGTATTCATCGGCCAGGATAGGATGGAAGATGTCGTTTCATCGCCTAGAAACGGCCAGGAAGCGCTTTTCCAACCTGTTGGGGCACAGGCTTTCGAAGGATTACAGGCTTACCGGCGAATTAAAGGACTTGCCACGGCCAAAACCTTATTCGATCCTGGAATCCTATCTATTGGAAGGCCCCAGGATGAATCGTGCACGCATCGCAATAGAGATACAGAAGGCCAGAGCAAGGCTCGTTCGTTCCATGGCTGTTCCGGATGTAACCGTAAGTGCTGGACTGCGCCGTTTCGAGGAGACGAATAGCCAGGCGTTCGTGGCCTCTTTTGAGATCCCACTACCCATATTCGATCGCAGGCAGGGCTCAAGGCTTAGCGCTGAGCAAGAGGTTAGGAGGGCGGTTAGCGAATCGCAACTAAAGGAACTGAAACTCAAAAACATGCTCTATGCAGCCTATCATACCTTGGAAAGTGCCCTGGAAGAGGTCAAGGGCCTTGAAGAAAGGGCCCTGCCCGAGGCAGGAAAGAGCTTTAATGCAGCCCAGGAGGGCTATAAACACGGCAAGTTTTCATACCTCGACCTCTTGGATGCCCAGCGTACCCTTTTTGAATTGAGGCTTAGATACATAGATGCCTTGTTGGCATGTCACACCAGTTGGGCAAGGATCAGCGGGATCACTGGTGGCCAGGCAACGATTGTAAATGACCTCGGAAAGGATGGTAAAAGATGAGATTTCTAATCGTGATTACAGCTTCTTTTATGACAATATCAGGACTGTTTCCTATCCCCTTCATATTTACCGTTGACCAGTTGCCTGCCATGGAGGTCCCTGCGGAGGGAAAGGCTGGCATCGTCTGCCTTGGACCGGAAGAGAAGGCAGAGTTTGGGATAGTGAGCAGGGTGGCTGGCCCTGGAATAATCAAGGAGACCGTGGCCTTGACAGGCGAGGTGAGGCTTAACAGGGACAGGCTTGCAAAGGTAGTATCCATGGTCCCTGGTGTGGTGGTCGAAGTAAGAAAGTTCGTTGGAAATATTGTGGAAAAGGGTGAGGTCATGGCGGTCATACAGAGCCGTGAGCTTGCAGATGCAAAATCTGCCTATCTGGCGGCAAAGGAACACCTTTCCCTAGCTGAGGCCGTGTTCCAGCGTGAAGAACACCTTTGGAAGAAGAAGGTCTCTTCCCAGCAGGATTATCTGGAGGCCAAACAGGCCTTGGCCAATGCACACATCAACATGCGCTCAAGTGCCCAAAAATTGATGGCCCTTGGATTCACCCGAAGGGAGTTGGATCATATCAGGAATGGTGGGTCCAGTAACCTGGCCAGATACGCGATCAAGGCCCCTATCACCGGGACGGTTATAGAAAAATATGCTTCCCTTGGCGAGGCAGTTGACTCCTATGGAAAACTGTATCTGGTCGCTAATCTGGCAACGGTCTGGGTGGATCTTGCCGTTTATCAAAAGGATTTTGCCCGGGTGAAGAAGGGGCTCAAGGCAGTAATAAGCGCTGGCAATGGCCTTCCTGAGGCCACTGGAACCATATCTTACATAGGCCCAACCCTATCCGAGCAGACGAGGACCGCTATTGCCAGGATCGTGCTTCGAAACAGGGAAGGCCTATGGCGTCCAGGCCTTTTCGTGACCGCCCTGGTGGAAACAGGCCAAAA
>WFZW01000093.1 GCA_015489365.1 Deltaproteobacteria bacterium
CTTCTATGTCATGCGTATACTTGAAAATGACATGAAGATCATGATTCCCAAGAACAATGCTGGCAACGTCGGACTGAGGGCGATCATTTCCCAGAAAGATGTGGAGGAGGTCTATTCCATCTTAGAGGAAAAGGATGTCAAGTTCACCCCCCAGACGTGGAATCGCCGGTACAGGGAATACATGGAAAAAATAAAGACCGGTTCCATCTTTGATCTTGCTGCAGTCCTCCGGGACCTGTATATCCTGCAAAAGGACAAACCCCTCTCCTTTGGTGAACGAAAGATGTTGGAAACCGCCAGGGGGCTCCTGGTAAAGGAGCTTTCCATAGCAAAAAACAAGAAAGAGGAAGAGATTGCCCAGGGCATCGAATCCATATTTGGAATCGAGGTAAACCATGTCCCCGCCCCGGAAGATCTTCTGGATGCGGAGGTAGAGATCTGATCCCCTTCATCCACAATGGAATTTGAGGTCAAGGCCTGTGATTCTGGGAAACGATTGGACAGGTTTTTGGCCATGTGTTGCCTCGAGCTGTCCAGATCCCGCATAAAACGTCTGATCCAGACAGGTCATGTCGAGATCTCTGGACGAACCAGGCCTACCGCCAGTCTCAAGGTTAGACCTGGGGATCGGATCAGGGTCCACATACCGCCACCTCTTCCGCTTGAAATAAAACCCAGGTCCCTGCCCCTGGATATCGTCTTTGAGGATCAATATCTCATCGTTTTAAACAAGCAACCAGGTCTTGTGGTCCATCCGGGAGCTGGACATGAGGATTCTACACTTGTCCATGGATTGCTTTATCACTGCAAGGATCTATCTGGAATCGGTGGGGTCCTGCGTCCAGGCATAGTTCACAGGCTGGACAAGGATACTTCGGGCCTGATGCTGGTTGCGAAAACAGATGCTGTCCACAGGCTTCTGGTGGACCGTTTCAAACATGGTGAAATAAAAAAGCTCTATGCTGCCCTGATCTCAGGGGTCCCTTCCGATATAGAAGGCCTGATCGAAATGCCCATAGGCCGCCATCCTGTCTACAGAAAAAGGATGGCTGTCAATATTAGGACGGGTAAGGCAGCCGCAACCCGCTGGCGTAAGATAAGATCTTGGCGTAATGTGGCCCTTGTAAATGTCCGTATATTTACCGGAAGGACCCATCAGATACGTGTCCATATGAAACACATTGGACATCCGGTCCTGGGTGATGAACTCTACGGCGGCCCTAGAAAGCTAGAGACAAGGACCGGCACGATCCCGATCAGGAGGCAGATGCTCCATTCTACCCAATTGAATCTCACCCATCCAGTAACGGGAAATGATATGGAATTTAAGATTCCTTTACCTAGCGACATGATAGAGCTTATCGAAGGGCTTGACACTTATGACTGAGGCCGTTGATCTACATCTGAAACCAATAGGTTGGGTCCATTGCCCTGCGGATAATACGCCACGTCATTGGACGGTCTCGGATCTAGAGGGTGAATTGTATGTAGAACCCCGTTACCTTGAAGGGCTAAAGGACATAAGACCAGGCCAGAAGATAGTGGTGATCTTTTATTTCCACAAGAGCCCTGATTTCAATGACCGGTTCCTGGTTCAAAAACCCCCTCATTTGAGCAGGAAACTCGGTGTGTTTAGTACTTGCTCGCCAAGGCGTCCTAATCCCATAGGGATGTCTGTATTGAAGGTATTGGGAATAAGGGACAATGTGATACGGGTCAAGGGGCTGGACATGTTGGACAATACACCCATACTCGACATCAAGCCCTATATCCGGCCAAGGGGAGACGATGATCCCAACGATTGACAAACCGGTGACAAGAAACGTAACGTTCTACGGGAATCACCTTCCGATTCCACAGGGACATTTCCTGCGTCTACATCACTCATAAATGTCTTAATCACTATCTTCCCGTTTTTGTTACCATGGTCACCCCGATATCTATCCTTTATTACCACGGATACGGTACCATCCAAATCCGTACGGAAAATCCTGCTTCCCACCAACAGATAGCGCCTTATGACGCTGCTGTCAGGCAATCCAAGGGAATTCTTCCAACCCACCGGTATGATTGCAACCAGGGGCCTGAGCGTACTGACGAACCCCATGGTGCTTGAGGTCTTGCTGCCATGATGGGGTACCACCAGTATATCCACCCGTTTCGATATCGTCCTATCAATACATAGTTCCCTGACCCGGCCAATATCACCAGTTAGCAGGATCCTTCTGCCTGCAAATTCGAGACAGAGGACCAACGACCTGTTGTTGCGGCCCGTAGCACGCGGGCACGATTTGCCTGTAAGGACATGGATGAGCACTCCTTCTGCCACCTTTATTTCCTTTGATCCGCTGAAGATACGGCGCCTTACCCGATACCTTGAAACCTGCCTCAAAAACCTGTGCCAGGAAAGGCTGTTCTTGTTCATCTGTGTGCCGGTCCATACTTCTCCTACGGAAAATCGGTCAAAAAGGGAAACGAGCCCCCCTACGTGATCCTCTTCCGGATGGGAAACAGCCATTATGTCAATATGATTGTAACCCAATGTACTGATGAAAGGGGCAACCACTGCCTGACCAATATCGAGCGTGCCGCCCCTAAGCCCGCCACCATCCACTACCATTAACCTGCCACCTGGGAGCTCGATTACCTGGCACGTACCCTGTCCAACATCCAGTACATGAAGCCTTAGCGTGGGACTGCCGTGCTCGATCATGGAACCAACGGCCGTGCTGGCTAAAAGGAATGAGGCCACTATAGCAGGTACTAGGGGGCTCCTCTTGTACAAGGCCATGATAAGGAGAAGGAGTGTGGCATATAGCAGAACGATCTGCCATACATGGGGCCTGGGCACCCATATGAAGGCATGATTCCATGAGGAAACGAATTCTACCCCGCGTGCCAACCATGAAAGCACGAACTCCATCAATCTCCACATCCATCCGTCCATTGTGGGAAGTGGGAGAAGCAATACTGAAATGATAAGGCCAGGAAGGATCAAAACGCCTGCTAGGGGCACAACAAGAAGATTCAAGGGCACCCCAACCAATGATAATCTATCGAAGTAAAAGGCAACTAGCGGTGCAGTAGCCAGGCTGGCCACTATTGTAACCATTAAGATCGTCGTGAACCCTTGGGCAATACCCCCAGGGGTACTGGTATCAGCAATTTGATAGCATTTGTGGAAGAGTATCAGGAAAAAGACCGCGGTAAAGGAGAGCTGAAACGATGTGCTGAAAAGATAAAATGGATTTATAAGCGTAATCACCCAAGCGGCCAGGGCAAGGGTATTGATGCCATCTTGAGGCCTTCCACATATATAGGCCAGACCAAACAACAGAATCATGATCATGGCCCTTACCGCAGAGGGGGAAAACCCTGCCAGCGCTGCGTACAAGACAGCACCGGCCATCCCTGCACCTACTGCTGCCTTCCTTACTGGCAGATGTAGAAGCGCCCACTCCCAACGGCCAAGTGCCAACCTAAGCAGTCCCCCTGTGAAGAGGGCCACGAGGGCCATATGTAGGCCCGAAACAGCAAGTAGGTGGCCCAGGCCAGTGGCTGCAAAGGCATCCCGCAATCCGGGTGAAAGCCATGCCTTTTCACCGGTTAGTAGAGCCAGGGCTAGGGCCTTTGGATCTTTGTGATGCACATTTCGATCAATCCTCCTCATCAGTGCCGACCTGAGGCCCTCGAGGTGATAACGCAACACCTGGCCCACCCCGTGTGCAACGGCACCTTCAACCCGTGTTATGTCAAGGCTCCTTCCAACATAACCCCTTACCCTTATGCCCCTCAAAGCCCACCATCCCTCTGCATCAAAGGCACCAGGGGTCTTGAAATTCCTTATCTCCCGGAATCTTGCCCTGAATCTTATGACATCACCCACCTTGAAATAATCGTATTCCACGTCCTTGACCACAAGGCTGAATCTGCCCGATATGGGGATATCACCGGTGGGCCGATTCCACACGTAGGAATCCACGATCAACTTGGAATCATGGGGTCCCATGGGTAGCGGAGGGGCGACGATTGTCCCGGTAACTATGGAGGCATTGTCTTGGTCTGCAAGCCTAAGCAGCCACTTGGAGGATTGTTGCAATTGCCCTTCGTGGAGATGAAGATGCCAAGCCCCCATGGAAAAAAGCAACAAGGAAGCTGCTATCCAATACAGGTACTTGTTATATCTGGAGTTACGTCCCAGGGATACGGCCAATAGGATGATCCCCAGTAGGCAGATCAGGACCAGACAATGATTTACAGAGGTATAGGGATAATGGTGATGGGCCCAGATTATTCCAATGGCAAACGGAAGAAAAAGAAGGGCCAACTACTCTTCTATCACCTCGATCTTACAGATTTCTCCGCCGATTATACACGTTGGGGCTGGATATTGATCAAAGACCCCGCCAGATGTACGTATACTTACCCTATTAGTAGTGGCGGCCAGGTCCTTCAGCCGGCCTATCTCCTCGTTAAGCTCTTCCACCCGCTCGAGCAATCTGAGTATGATGTCGATGCCGGCGATATTGATACCAAGATCCCTTCTGAGTCTTCGGATCTTGGCCAGGCGCTCGAAGGCCGTTTGATCGAATAGGGGCTGCCCGGATAGAAAATCAGAGGGCTCTACCAGGCCTTCATCTATATATTTTCTTACGGTCTTCGGGCTGATCCCCAGTTCCTGGCATACATATCTTAGGGTAAAATGCATCTGTTCCATTATCTTTGACCCTTTTTTACCTATATTAATTCCGTTCCGCAGTCTAGGCAAGGGAGTATCCGGCTGCGCCCTGTCATACGGATCAATCACACTTTGAAAAGCCGCAGGAACGGCAAAGAAGGCATCCTTCCTCTGGTTCCAGTACCCCGCCGCATTCCGGGCATCCCATGACCGCTGGCTCTTCCCTCTTGATCTCTATGTTACCCACTGAACTCAACACCTGGGCAATGGCATCCGGACACGAAAGGATCTGGCGCCCTTCTTGCCAGCTTGGGGAGGGGCACCTGATGCCTGAAAGCTGCTTTATTATAGACTGAAGGCGTATCCCAGAACGAAGGGCCAGGGAAACCAGCCTGCTTTCGGCCTCTATCTGACACGCTGCGCATCCACCGGCCTTGCCCATCTGGGCAAACACCTCGCATATATCCTGTTCGTCCCAGTTGATGGTTACATATAGGTTTCCGCATCCAGTACGTACCCGCTGGGTTACGCCCCTGGTCATAGGTGGCCTTGGTCTTGGTGAAATCTTACCATTGCTTCCCACCTGTGCCGCACTTTGCGGCTTTACCTTTTCAGGCTTGAGATTTAAGACCTGCACTGGCCTGCTGCCATAACGATATATGGTTAGACCCTTGAGCCCCTGCCGCCATGCAAGTAGATAGGCCTTCTTGACATCCTCTATCGTGGCAGATTCTGGAAAGTTGATGGTCTTTGAAACCGCATTGTCCGTATGCCTCTGAAATGCCGCCTGGATGGCAATATGATCCTCAGGACTTACGTCCATGGAGGTGATAAAGATCTGCTTGAGCTTTTCGGGAACCTCGTCTATTTTCTGCACTGAGCCCACCGAGGCGATCCGCTCCATGAGTTCATCCGAATAGGTGCCTGCCTCCTTCATGGCCCTTACAAAAAGTGGATGGGCTTCCACAAGTTCAGTGCCATCCAGCACCCTTCTTATGTAACTTACTGCAAAGAGGGGTTCGATTCCGCTCGAGGCGCCTGCAATTATGCTGATCGTACCGGTTGGGGCAATAGTGGTGGTGGTAGCGTTCCTCATAAAGGGGGTGTCAGGCCTGTCGTATATGCTGCCCTCATAGGCTGGAAAATTTCCCCTGATCTTGGCTAGTTCTGCGGAAGCCCTCTTCGACTCCGTGTCTATAAAGGCCATCACCTCCTCGGCAATGGATATCGCCTCTTGGGAATTGTAAGGGACCCCCAACCTGATAAGCATGTCTGCAAACCCCATGACACCTAATCCTATCTTCCTGGTTTGCAATGTCTTTTCACGGATCTCATCCAGGGGAAATCGATTGGCGTCTATTACGTTGTCCAGGAAGTGAACCGCCTGCCATACGGTCTCTTTGAGTGCAGGGAAATCTATCTTGCCTTCCTTGACAAAAAGACCCAGATTTATGGACCCAAGATTGCATGATTCATGGGCAAGAAGTGGTTGTTCACCACATGGGTTTGTGCTCTCTATCTCTCCAAGTAATGGGGTGGGGTTGGAACGATTTATCCTGTCTATGAAGATTATCCCAGGCTCACCACTGCCCCAGGCGGATTCAACAATCTCATTGAAGACCTTTATGGAAGAAAGCCGCCTTACCTCCTTGCCTGTCCTGGGGTTTATGAGGCTGAAATCCTCACCCTGCTCCACCGCATCCATGAATTTCTCAGTAATGGCAACAGACAAGTTGAAGTTATTGAGACGGTCGGTCTCCGTCTTTGCCCTTATGAATTTTTCTATATCAGGATGATCGATACGCAGTATGCCCATATTGGCCCCGCGCCGCGTGCCCCCCTGCTTTATGGTCTCTGTGGCAACGTCAAATATGGTCATGAAGGATATAGGACCGCTGGCAACACCGTGTGTAGATTTGACCCTATCTCCTTCTGGTCTAATGCGGGAAAAGGAAAAACCCGTACCACCCCCGCTTTTGTGGATCATGGCGGTGTGTTTCACCGCCTCGAAGATACTCTCTATAGAATCCTCTATAGGTAACACGAAACATGCCGAAAGCTGGCCAAGTTCCCGGCCGGCATTCATCAAGGTGGGAGAGTTAGGCATGAAGCGTTTCGAGGTCATTAGATCATAGAAGTCCTCTGCAAGCCGTTCTATATCTGCATCCTTCCTATAATTGATATCGGGTTGGGCTATGGCCTTGGCTACACGCCTGAACATGTCCTCAGGTGTTTCGATCACGTTTCCATGGTCGTCCTTTCGCAGATAACGCCTGGCAAGTACTACCAGGGCATTGTTGCTCAAGGGTAACTGTGTAGGGGGGAGGCCGCCCTTGGCTGTTACGGGTTCCGGGTGGTTGGGTTCCTTCTTTTTCGACATCCTTAATTTCCTTTCCAAAACGGAACTATTCCCTGTTTTTTTTATTATTTTTCTAGATAGATATGAAGAGGAGGCACAGAAGTCTATCGTTTTTATCTTACCCTGTCCAGCTCGATCTGATTCGTCTCCCAATCTTCATAGAGTCCCTCAAGGCTCGAAACGATTTCCCTGTATCGAAGGT
>WFZW01000094.1 GCA_015489365.1 Deltaproteobacteria bacterium
GGTAGGAGGTCTGTTTTTGTGATCAGGAATACATCGGACCCCATAAAGGCCCTGGGATATTTTGCCGGCTTGTCAGGCCTCCGGCACCGATACCAGAACGGCCCTTTGGTGCTCACTCAGATAGCATATGGTAGGACAAACCAAGTTTGCCACATTTTCTATGAAAATGAAGTCCAATTTCCCATCATCAAGGCTGTTTTCCAGGGGAAAAAGCCCCTTGTGCACCAACTCGACATCAAGATGATATGCACCACCTGTGGTAAGCTAAACTGCTGGAACACCCTTTGCCCTTATCCTTTCCGCATCCCTGGCGATCTATATATCGTCTTTAATAACCCCTATGCGCACCCTATTTCCGAGGTGTTCAATGGTCCTTTCAAGGAGTGTTGTCTTGCCGGAACCAGGGCCACTTATGAGGTTTAGTGCCGTAGCCCCCATTCCCTCGATCATCTTCCTGTTCTTCTCAGCCAGTGCATCGTTAGCAGCAAGAAGGACACGCTGTACCTCAAACAACCTTGCTGGAACGTAGTTCGTCACCTGTTTCATCCCACTTTTTCCTGCCTGTATAGTAGCCACTGATCGTCAGATTGCTGGCAAGCCTGTAAACAAAGGGCCGAAAGCCTATACCTTGAACAATGCCACCGATCCTTATCACTATCGTTTGAACCTTCATTTCAGATCATGCATCCAAGATACGGAGAAACCATATTTTTAAGTTTATTGTTTGGTAATCGTTCGTCCATCCTATTTGCTCCCATCGAGCCTGTATGGGCTATCATACACCCCCACGGCGATGGAGACATAGGGGAAAATGTGTAACTTATTCATGGATTGAGGCCGTAAAAAAATGAAGAAACCAACTGCCTGCACGCAGTCACATGGCATATAGGTTAGAGGGCATACTGGATTTACTTTCTTGCCCCAAGTGCCTGGGAATGCGGCGTGGATACGTCTTATGGCAGATAGATTGCAATTAACAGAATGGCTAGCGGAAAAAATGCAAAAGAGGATGAATGTCTGAGAACGTATCCATGGAGGTAAATAACATGCCCATCTCGTTGATAAGAAATTTAAGATATTGCAAACCCTCCCTGTACAGGTGGGCCTTGCCATGTCTTATTCCATACCTTTTCATCTCTATTGGCTTTCCTGAAATGGAAACGGCCTTGGCAGTGGTCAATGCCCCTGTGCTCAAATGGAAACTCGGGGGATGCTATTCTTCCTGGTGTGAAACCGGATGGTATTCATCCCCGGCCGTAGCGGATCTTGATGGTGATGGAAACATGGAGATCATTGGTTCGGCTTACTCCATAGTCGTCCTGGATGGGGCTACAGGCAGCCTCAAGTGGCGTGTCAAGTCGGGCTACGACCGTTCCGAGCCTGCTGCCAATTTAGATAATGTGGGAAGGACGTGGCCTGGGGTGGTTGTAGCGGATCTTGATGGTGATGGATCCCTAGAGATTGTAACAGCCCATGGAGGTGGTTACGTCTCTGTATATGATAACCAGGGCTATTTCAAACCTGGCTGGCCCCAGCACCCTGCTGCCAACGAACTTCGTTCACTGGCCGTAGCGGATCTGGACAGTGATGGAAACATGGAGATAATAACAGGGCAGGCAAGGCTGGCACGGACCAATGTATGGGTATTTGACAAGGACGGGGTACTACTTGATGGCTGGCCCCAACTAGCCGAAGATGAAGAAGGCTCTGCTGCAGGGATATATAACGACAATATTGGCATTGGCGACCTTGATGGTGATGGGGAAAAGGAGATCGTGGTCCCCTCGGATACGCTGACCATATGCGCCTACAGGCCTGATGGTTCCGAACTCATGACCAATATCATGTACCATGATCATCCCGGACACGACATGAATTATTGGGGAGAGGTGCCAGCTTATGTGGACCTTAAATATGAAACCCGTGGATGGGGTCCATGCTATGAGGAACCTACTGCCAGGGCAAATTTTGCCAGCGGACCGGTCAACGTAGTTGACATGAACAAGGATGGCTTAAGAGAACTTGTAGCCATAGGAAACGTACACGATTGCAACACCAGTCCCTATACCGATCTTTACAACACCCCCTACATATTCAATGCGGATCGAAGCCGTTTCAACAGCAATGGATTCGACTGGACCAGCATTCCGGTAGATACGGGTGCCCCGCTAAGCGAAGATTACAGTGTGATCGAAAACGTGCAACCCAATCCAGTTACAGTAGACCTGGATGGTGACGGAATGCTTGAGATACTCTTTCCCTCCTACGATGGCAGAATGCATGCATTCTGGCTGGACAAGACAGAACATGGCCACTGGCCCTTTTCAGTATATAATCCATCCGAGGGCGTATTGCGCTTTGCATCCGAACCTGTGGTGGCAGATCTGGATAACGATGGCCACCCGGAGATACTATTTTGCTCATGGGTACAAAAGGGCTCTTCAGCCCCTGGCAGGCTTTATATCCTGGACTACCTGGGAAGGCCTATCCACATAGTAGACCTTCCCCCTGCATATTCTGGTTCCTGGAATGGCAGTCTTGCGGCACCAACCCTTGCAAACGTAGACAACGATCCTGATCTTGAACTTGTCCTGAATACTGCCCACAGTGGCATAGTCGTATATGATCTGCCAGGCAGTGCCAATGCCACTGTATTATGGCCTACAGGAAGGGGTAGTTATAGGCGAAACGGTACGGCACGTGTAAAGCTGGCAGCAGACCTGGATGGAGACAGTGATGTGGATGGTAAAGATATAGCCATCCTTATAGTCAAGGGCATTAAGATAGCACTTAGGATATTTGCACAACAATATGGTTGGGATGCCAACCCTTGATCTAAGGTCCTATAATGGCCCTGCCATGTAGATAGCCCAACCTTATTTTCTACCTCCAAGGTTCCGATGGATATAAAAGTACAGGAAGGGATTCAGACTAGAAAATTCCCTTGTTGGAGGCATACGGAATGTTTAGCTCCACCTCAATCTTGATGGGTGTATTGTTCGGCTCAGTTGGCATGGGCTACTTGGTCTACGGTAAGAAGCAGCGAAGGGGGATCCCCCTTCTTTCAGGTATTGGACTCTGTGTATTTCCTTATTTTGTTACCAACGTTTTTCTTGCGCTCATGCTGGGAATCGTCTTGATGATCCTGCCGTTTTTCATAAGGTATTAGGAGACATCCCAAAAAACAAAAGGGGTTAGGCGACAATACCTAACCCCTTGTCTTTTCATGGTGGGCCGTCAGGGTCTCGAACCCCGAACCTACTGATTAAGAGTCAGTTGCTCTACCAATTGAGCTAACGGCCCTGTAACGGCTCCTTTCTTTACCATAAATGATTGAGCTGTCAAGAGGTGCCTTTACGTATCTGAAATTTTTATCCGAAAATGGCGGTATTGTGAAAATACATCCTGAATGGGGGCTGTATGAGCCTACGGTATTTGAAGCCGCAAGGGGCTACAAGTTTTCCGAATCTGCTGTGTTGTTGCGCAATTGGAGCCACCCTATGGGGTTGAAAATTTATCCACTAATGAATTCTGAAACATTGGGGTTGACAGACGTTCTGCTCGTTTTTATTATTTCCGCACTTCAAGCGGGAATAACTCAGTGGTAGAGTGCAACCTTGCCAAGGTTGAAGTCGCGGGTTCAAATCCCGTTTCCCGCTCCACCTGGAGACAAAAGGGGCAGTATGAACTGCCCCTTTTTATTTGAGCAGGTCCTTTAAAGATGCCAGGAAAATTTCTACCCACCCTTAGCTATGGCCTCTTGTTGACAACAACGATCATCACGTGTACCTGCCTCTTTATCCCCTCCCCTGCTGATTCAACCAGAAACAGGGTTGACAAGGTTACGACAACCATAAATGGCAGGATAGATCTATGCCTCTCATGCCATGATGAACGACCAGACAAGGCCCATGCAAGAGAGATATTGGGATGCGCCATATGTCACAGGGGGAATCCTCTGGCAGGTGATCCACTTAGGGCACACAGGGGCATGATCCTTAACCCTGGAGAATTACAATATGCAGGTGAAACCTGCGGCCAAACCGGATGCCATCCAAGGGAGGTGAAATGGGTGAAAAACTCGCTCATGACAACCAACCGTGGAATCATAAGCACCCTGAGATATTACTGGGGCGAAACCAATGACCACAATGAATCCATATCGGTTGCGAAGATAAGGACTGATCACATGGAATCATCGGCCCTTGACTACTACAGGAAGATGTGCGGAAGCTGCCATCTCTCCATGAAGAGGCATACATTACCCGGCTTTCTGGCAGAAAAAGGAGGTGGGTGTACGGCCTGCCACCTTCACAAACCACCTGCAGACCAGGACAAAAAAGGGATAGCACACATACAGATCACCCGTAATATCCCCATGTCAAACTGCCTTAAATGCCATAACAGGAGTGGAAGAATCGGGCTTTCATACCAGGGCAGGTTTGAAAGCGAGGGTTACGGGACCCCTTATCAGGATGGCGAACTAAGCCATCTCGAACTTATTGACGGCAGATTTTTTAGAAGGATGCAACCTGACATCCATTATGAAAAGGGCCTCATATGCATAGATTGCCATACACAAAAGGAGGTCATGGGAAATGGAACATCGTATCCTCACCTTGAAGACCAACTACAGGTAAGATGTACCACTTGCCACACCAACAACGGATACCTGGAGATATTAGCAAGGCAACGTGCTACCCGAACGAACAGGTCATGGACCCCTAATATGGCGGCACCACCCCTTTTGAACATAAAGAAAACCAAGGAAAATCTATTCGTGCTCGAGGGCAAGGGGAACAAAAGAGCCTATTCCCTCAGGCCCCCTGATTCTGCCACGTGTAAGAATCCGGTCCATGGAAGACTTACGTGCCAGGCATGCCACAGCCGCTGGGTCCCTCAATGCTATGGCTGCCATGTCCGGGACAATAGGGGCCAGTATCAACTGGACAAGCTGGACAACGTAAAAACCCTTGGCAGGTGGCGGGAATACAGGTCTTTCATGCGCTTTGAGAGCCCCGCCCTGGGCGTACTCAGGGGAAAGGACGCAAGGGAAAGGATCGTCCTGCTCGTGCCTGGCTGACAGGATTTCGTATCCTTTCTGGATGAAAGGGGTGGATGGATCAAGGATTTTAAGAGGCTTACCGTTTCATGGATGGATCCCCATTCCACGTCCGCAAAGGGACGTACCTGCCATGATTGTCACCAGAACCCAAGGGCATTGGGTCTGGGCGCAGGGAATCTATGGAATGATAACGGAACATGGCATTTTTCCGCCGCAGGCATGGCACCTGAGGTAGCGGTCTCCGAGACCCTGTCATTGCTATCCAGACAGGCAAGGGGTCTTGGGACCTTAAATAATATGTCTCAAAACACTCCAAAACCTTCCTCACCTAACCATCCCCTCGACGCCTTTGTGGATATTGACGGAAACGCCCTGGTCCACACCTCAAGAAAGGATCTAAGACCCTTTAACAAAAAGGAGATAGATCGTATCTTATACGTTGGTATCTGTCTTACCTGCCATCGGGATTTCAAGGACCCGGTCATGAAAAACTGGCGGCCGGGACATGCCCCAAGACCTTGCAAGAATGCACGGTTCTAAGCGGTTCCTATTTCCTGTTTCACCTCCTGTCACCGCCTGCCGATAATTAAAAAAGACCCCCTAAAAAAAAACTGCCAACCTTACCGTGGAAATACATCCTTGGTAAGGGCTGTATTTTTCGCGCTCTGGATGCAGACAAGAGGGTATAGGGTGCATGAAAATTTATCGCGAAAATACAGTATCCATATGGTCTGTGTACTCATATCCTGGGGTGCATCCCAAAGAATACGGACTGCATGAAGGTTTGGTGACTCATAGAATCGGCTCCATGCTATACGTGCTTATGAAGAAGGAAGGAAGCTAATAAATCTTGCAGGATGAAAACCTATACAACGGAATCAACGCCCACATAGCGCACTCCTCGACCACGCCTATATTATCGAATTTGGCTAAATGGAAGGTATTGGTCGTTGAGGACGAGGAGTTTGCAAGGGAATTCTTACATGCACATCTCACCCATTGGGGCCTAAATGCCATTACTGCAGGAGATGGCAAAGAGGCCTTAACCATTTTGCTTGATGATCCAGATATTCGCCTGCTCATAACCGATCTTCACATGCCCGGAATCGATGGCCTTACACTTCTCAAGAGGGTCAGGGACATGGGCAGGACGAAGCTCTATTGCATAGTCTTGAGCGGTATTCAAAATAGGCAAACCTTGATCAACGCCCTAAATGCTGGGGCATCCGACTATCTCATCAAGCCTTGTCATCCGGAACAGATCTTTGCCCGTCTGGCAGTAATGGACAAGCTCTTCAATCTGGAGGAAAATTATGAGACCCTGATAAAGGATCTGTTTGACGTCATGGGTGAAATGCTAGGAAGCCGTGACAATTATACCTTGGTACACAGCCTGAGGGTAGCGGCCCTATCTAGGCGTATGGGATCGTTGCTGGGGCTCGATAGCGAAGAGCTCAACACGCTAGAAATAGGATGCAGGATCCATGACATAGGGAAAATTGCCATACCTGACGATATCTTGCTTAAACCAGGCAAATTCGACAACCTGGACAAAAAAATCATGGACATGCACCCAACCATAGGGGCACGTTTTATAGCATCCAGATACCCTGACGATCGCGTTACTGCAATAGTGTTAAAACACCATGAACGCCTGGACGGCAGTGGTTACCCGGCAGGTATAGGGGGCGAAGAGCTTAGCCCCATGGTACGGATAGTATCCGTGGCGGATGTCTACGAGGCACTCATCGCAAAGAGGCCCTACAAAAAACCCATGTCCAGGGCCAAGGCACTAGATATACTTGATAAGGAAGTAAGACTCGGACGGATGGACGAAGATGCAGTAAATGCATTGAAGGAGGTGGTGGCACATTGGGACCCACTTTGCATAGAGCCAAGGTGTTATGAAGATACCTCTATACTTGAATCCTTCAGGGAGATAACCTATTTCCGTGAGCCCCTGTGCAGTTTCTACAATTACCGCTATCTCCTGACCTTGGACAAGCAGAGGAACCTTGGGATACTAGGTGATGAATACCACATGTTTTTTATAGCAGTCAAGGGACTAAGGGACATGAATCAAAGGCTTGGGTTCATAAAAACCGACCAGATCCTAGATGAACTAGGTGAAAGTATCCAGAGTGAACTGAAAGAATTCTGTAAGGATCATAATAATTGCAAGGGTGAAAATATAATATTCAGAAAAGGAACCGACTACCTGTTGTTCGTATCCTATCCCAGGCAACTCATCGGCCAGATAAAGGGCATACTCAAGGGGCAACTGGATCGATATCAACAGAAGTGGCAACTCAAGGCATCCGTAAAATATCGTTCCTTTCCTGCGAAATGCAGTTTGGACAAGGCACTCAATCAATTTCTGGAAATCTGACAGGTTGAAAACACCATGCAAGAGGGACAAAAAAAACAAAAAGCCGATAGATTGGCCATTCACGTTACAGAAACCGCCAGAAAGGCCCTAAAGAATGTCGTAGTCAAGGGGACGCTTCCCTGGCCACAGGTCTACTCAGAGGAATTCTGGTCGGTGGCAAAGGCATGTGGATATGACGATATATTATTCAAGAGGTCAAGACCACCGGAGATATCCGTCCAGGTGGTCGATGGATTCCTTGAACAGGCAGACCGGATCCTGAGTGGGGTAAACGATACGGTACATTCCTTTGTAACCGGAAGCAAGGTCTGCCGGGAAGGCATGGCCAAAACCATCCGATCGATAGACAGACAAACCAGTGAGTCCAGCCCTGTAAATAAGGAAATAAGGCGTTTAATAGCCATAAACAGGGAACTTGAGGAAC
>WFZW01000095.1 GCA_015489365.1 Deltaproteobacteria bacterium
CCGCAAGAGGATATCCTCTTGCGGCGCTTTTCGTTTGCACAGATCTGCTCAAGGAATCAAGGTGACTATTTCCCCTTTTCTGAACCTGAAAATACATTTTTTTTGAGGTGAAGTAAGCACCAGCATCGCAGTATCTATTTGGATGGAGACACTCGGGTAAGCCATGGAATGGACCTGTACGGTGGCGTTTCGCATTTCAACAAAATGGGCATCCATATTGGCGAGGGTTGCGCGTCTTTCAGCTAAAACATTAAGGATGTTCTCCTTACCCCTTTCAAGTTTTGTCTTTATGATAGCAAGTTCCTGATTGCCTGGCCCGATCCTTTTTCCTTCTACATCCCTTATCCGTTCAAGCCCTGCATCGATCTCGGAAAGCTTTCGTGACAGTTCTTCAACCTCCTTTATCATATATTCATACCGTTTTCTGAGTGCAATATTGTAACCTGCCCTTATGCGTGTCTGTACATGGGCCTGGGTTCCAAGTACCCTGGCGGCAACCGATTTGCCAGATGAAAGACTTCCCCCTGCCACGAGTCCCTTGCCATTGACCAACCATACATGACCTCCCACGTCACAATCGGCATCCAGGAGATAGTCATCGATCTCAAGATCGCCCTTTACACAAACCTTGGCGTATTCAATCGCACTACACACCATGTCTCCTGAAACCATGATCCTCGTATTAGAGGATCTTATCAGTCCATCGACCGTAAGATTGCCATCCACCTCCACCGTGGCCTCGTCCTCTATATTTCCTTCGATTAACAGATTTCCTTCCACCTTGACCCGCAGGCCACCGAGAACAGGGCCGGCAATCCTTAACTCCTTACCCCAAAAATCGATATGCCCTATAGACATATCCAGGGGGCCTTCAACGGTCCAGGTATCAAGGACGGATATCTGCCCTCCATCCTCAAGGTGCAACTTGCCGTCACGATTGGCCACGAGCCTGTTCTTGTCAATTACCTCTACCCCCTCACCAGGTCTGAACACCGGCCACTCGCCTGATGGGGCAGGGATCTCCTCATTGAACACATTTCTTCCCGGTGTCCCTGGTGTAGGGGGAATCTTTTCAGCAACTACGCTACCCTTTCGCACACATACCACGGTGCGAAGGGCCTTGGGATCCTTAAATAGGCTATCATCGCCATGGCTTTCCAATCCATCCTTGTTGGCCTTATCTTCATTAGAAGGAGGCGGCCGGGGCAGATCGGCCACTATCTCTATCCTTCCGTCTATACCAGGAATAGGGGCTGTTCCCCTGGCCAAAACGAGACGGTTCCCCTCCCTTTGGGGGGATAGATGGGAGCCGAAGTCGATATCCAGGTCCTTGAGAATTTCATGAAGCCCTTCCAGGCTGAGTGAATCAATATCACCGCCAACAGGTTCTATGAATATCTCCATGTCGTCCTGGGAAAGCCTTAACAACGCATTGCCATTAAGGATCGACACTCCCTTGTAAAATTGGTCTCTCTCCATCGATAATAAACTCCTACTAATACTTATCGTTTGACCGATTCTTTTACTTGAAGACAGATTCCCCAAAGGGCCTTTCAATACCAGGGCTTATCCTGTATATCATCTTTGGGTCCCCCTTGGCCCATAGGAGATGATGGGCCAAGTTCAGACCTACTTTATAGGTTCTTTGAGAGAGACTACCCGAGTGATCATCGGGTTAAGGCCAAGCCTCCGAGTGCGCTCAGCCAGCATCGACGCCGCATAGACGGAGGTAGAACAGAAAGGCTTCCTTGCATGGGGCCTTCTCAAGGGCTTTTCTGTGCAATCATCAAGGAGGACGAAGAACATGAAATTTTTTATCGACACAGCCAATACTAATGAGATAGCAAAGGCCGCAGAGCTTGGCATGGTTGACGGTGTTACAACCAATCCTTCTCTTATAGCCAAGGAAAATTGCGGGTTTGAAGAACGAATAAGGGAAATATGCTCGATGGTATCCGGGCCAGTCAGCGCTGAAATAATAAGTACCCAGGCGGAAGAAATGATCGAGGAGGCAAAGGACCTGGCAGCCCTTGCAAGTAATATAGTTGTCAAAGTCCCAATGACTACTGAGGGATTACGCGCCACAAAACGATTGGCCGGGATGGGTATCAAGACAAATCTCACCCTTATATTCTCCCCCCTCCAGGCGCTTCTTGCCGCCAAGGCCGGGGCCACCTATGTCAGCCCCTTCGTCGGCAGGTTGGATGATATCTCCCATAATGGAATGGAACTTGTGGCAGAAATACTAGAAATCTTCGACAACTATGCCTTCGATACGCAAATCATCGTGGCAAGTATTAGACATCCCCTCCATGTACTCGAAGCGGCCAGGATGGGGGCTGACATAGCCACAATCCCCTACAAGGTCATCTCTCAACTGGCCCATCATCCACTAACGGATACCGGCCTTGCCCAATTTTTAGCCGATTGGGAAAAGGTGCCGAAACGATAATCAAGGACAGGGTTCCATGTGATCCCTACTGAACATTTCTGTTTATCCCTATGGGGCCACCACTATCTTTTCGGGCGCGTCCCCAATTATGCCCTTCAAATGCCAGGGGATTTATCCAAAAATGTACTTTGAATAGCCATGGACACACAAGGACATACATGGACAAAGGGCAAAATATTCCCATTTGTAATGGGGTCCAGATGGTGGAGATCCTGCGGACTTGCCTTTCTTTTGGTGGCCGGCCTGGGAATATGTCAATCCCCGTCCGTGGACAAAGTACAGGCAGCAAGTCGCCTCTATTCCTATGTGGATAGTCGCGGCATCCTCCACGTGACAAACATACCTTTAGATGTAGATAACTATGGGCGCATGCCTGGTCGGGCCAAGGAGATGGGGCAGGCCATGGATGTACAACACCTGCCTGCTGAAAATCGCCTTAAGACAGATCATGGCTATCAGAAATGGGAAATGGATATATCAGACACCATCGTTAAGGCCGCCCTTCACCATGGCCTTGACCCCGATCTTGTGGGTGCGATTGTCGAAATAGAATCAGGGGGGTCCGCAAATGCCATCTCATCCACGGGGGCAAGGGGACTAATGCAACTTATGCCAGAGACGGCAAGGGAGCTTGGAATAATCGATCCCTTCGACCCAAGGGCCAATATATGGGGTGGGACCAGATACCTCAAGATGCTTTTGACCCGTTTTGATGGAGACGTCATCCTTGCCCTTGCAGCCTACAATGCCGGGCCAGGCAGGGTAGAGCGTTTTGGAGGGGTACCACCATTTAGGGAGACCAGGAAGTATATACGCCGGGTAATATATCGGTGGAAAAGAAATAAAACCGCCAGGGCCTCAAGATAGACCAAGGCCCTTGGATACCGGGCCACCCTGGAACATGAATCGTCTGGTCCTGATATTCAAAAGGAGCCCTAAGCCTATAAGGGTAGTCATTACAGAGGAACCTCCATAGCTGATCAAGGGTAGTGGTATACCTACTACTGGCATGAGACCTGTAACCATCCCGACGTTTACCACTAGCTGCCAAAATATCATTGCCGTGATCCCAAAGGCCAGAAATGTACCAAAACGCTCCTTGGATTGCTGGGCTATCATTAGCCCCCTTACAAG
>WFZW01000096.1 GCA_015489365.1 Deltaproteobacteria bacterium
ACTCCTTTCAGCCCCCTGTCTAGCAGATTACGAACATTATCTTAGGGCTGCCAGGAGGTATCGGCCACATCTGCTTTCGGAGCCTGAAGAGAAGCTACTTATCGAGTTCAGCCCAGTGGGGCACACAAGTTGGGTGAGCCTCTTTGAAAAGGTGCTTGCCATGGAACGTTACGGTGAAAGTGGCCGGACCCAGGAAGAGGTTTTATCGGATCTCTACTCCCATGATAGAAAAGTAAGGAAAAAGGCAGCACAGGAGCTGACATACGGTCTCAAGAAGGACCTTCATGTATTGACCCATACCTTCAACACCGTTCTTGGAGAAAAGATGATCGAGGACAGGGTACGGAGGTATCCCGAGTGGATCAGTTCCATGAATTTGTCCAACGAGGTGGACGATAATACGGTAGACGCGCTAATCGAGGCGGTTACGGGGCGCTATGATATCGTCAGACGATATTACAATATCAAGAAAAAAATCCTTGGCCTGGACACAATCTATGACTACGACAGGTATGCACCATTGCCCTATATGCCTAGGAAACAGGTTTCCTGGGAGGAATGCCGTAGGCGGGTCCTTGATTCCTTTGGGCGATTTTCAAGGGAAATGGAGGGGATTGCAAGGGATTTCTTTGATAAAAAATGGATTCATGCCCCAGTAGGGGCTGACAAGACCAGTGGGGCCTTTGCACATCCAGTGGTGCCGGAGGTGCATCCTTACGTGTTGGTAAACTATACCGGCAACCTCAGGGACGTGGAGACCGTGGCCCATGAACTTGGACATGGTGTCCATCAGGTCCTAGCTGGTAAGAAGGGCTATTTCAATAGTCAGACTCCATTGGTATTGGCTGAGACCGCCTCGGTCTTTGGCGAGATGTTGGTATATACGGATATCATGGCAGATCTAGAAGGTCCGGAGGAGCGGCTTGGCCTGGCTGCCGCCAAGATCGAATCCATATTTGCCACGGTATTCAGACAGATCGCCATGAACCGCTTTGAGGATGCAGTACATCACCTGAGGCGTACACAGGGTGAACTATCTGCTGAAGATTTTTCCAGGATATGGCTCGATACCCAGGAAAGGATGTTTGAGGAAAGCGTTACCCTCACCGAGGATTACGGAGTCTGGTGGTCCTATATCGGCCATTTCATTCATGCCCCTGGATATGTATATGCCTATGCCTTTGGCGAGTTGCTGGTTCTTTCCCTGTTTTCTATGTACAGGCAAGGTAGTGAAGGATTCGTGGAGAGGTATATGGATTTATTGAGGGCTGGGGGAAGCGATACGCCCTATGCCTTGTTGAGGCCCCTTGGCATAGATCTCCGCGATCCAGGTTTTTGGGGTAAGGGGCTTGATATGATAGACGAGATGGTCAGGGACGCCCAAGAGCTGGCCGATAGTATTATCTAAATGCTAAATGGCAAGATTTGCCTATGACAAAGGATTCCAACGTGGAAGAAGATAAAGGCAAGGACAAATCCATATCTCCTTGTATGCGTCCTGCTAAACTCCTGGCGCCCTTGCTTACCCGGGAAAGAAGTATGCGTCTAACAGCGGTGGCATCGATGCGTACCAGGTGGATAACCATCGTCTTGGATGATTTGTATCATCCCCACAATCTCAGTGCCATAATTAGGTCTGCCGAGGCCTTTGGTATACAGGATGTCCATATCATCCAGGTCACCAATTCCTTTAAGCCAAGCCAGGGAATAAGCCTTGGGGCACAACAATGGGTCAATATTATAAGACATGATTCTATCGAGGACTGCATATCCTACCTGAGAGGCCAAGGATATCTGCTGCTTGGTGCAGATCCACCACATGATGACCATTTATTAGATGAAGATACCCTTGTTGTCGAGGAGATTCCCCTGGACCACAAGGTTGCTCTGGCATTTGGAAGGGAAAAGGACGGTCTGCATAGTGAATTGAGGGAGGCCTGTGATCGACTATTTCACATCCCCATGGTGGGGTTTACTGAGAGTTTTAATGTCTCGGTTTCCGTGGGTATCTGCCTGTATGAACTAAGGCGGAGGCTTGGGAGGCTTGATCCTGAGATATGGATGATATCCAAGGAAGAGCAGATAGAGTTGATAGATGATTGGGCGGTAAGATCGGTGCGAAACGGTCAGAAGGTGTTGGAAGAAATTAAAACTAGGATGTCGCGCAGAAAGGAAATAGCTGACCAGCGGAGTTTGATAGGTAACGCGCCGGATAGCCGGCCTTGGGGAGATTGTGAAGTTTAGGAGTCCTGAAGTTAATCGAATAGTACTTCGAGAATTATTGTGCAAGACCTCCTGCTGCGCCGAAGTGAACCGTTCAGTGAGGACCTGCACGTTGGGTGGTGTGGGAAGGGCGGGGA
>WFZW01000097.1 GCA_015489365.1 Deltaproteobacteria bacterium
GAGACAGAAAGAAGAAGGCGGATCCAGACAGAATATAATCTGGAGCATCATATAACCCCGGTAAGTGTAAAGAAGGGGGTAAACGATGCACTATCTTCTATATATGAGCAGGAGCAGCATGTGGCCCAGGAGGTGGCTGAGGCATCAGGGAATTACGCAGAATGTTCCGGCAGCGATGCCAGGCAGGTGATAAAGAGGCTTGAGGCAGAGATGAAAAAGGCGGCCAAGGTCCTTGATTTTGAAAGGGCCGCCAGCCTTAGGGACCGGATCAAAGCCCTAAAAGGCGCCTGACCGTTGGGAAACGGCTAAGGTCGGTATGGGGCAGAAACAGTGCCCCGGTAAGCTGGCCCATGAAGTCCCCCCTGACATTCATCTCGAGGTATGTGATTTTTTCGCAGATCTCCTCTACCTCCTTCATGGAACTCCGTTTCAAGAGTGCTTGTACCGCCCCCTTGCCTGCGGCGTTTCCAAGTGCGCTGAAGCGATCGATCGGTACGTCGGGAAGCATCCCTATGGTTATGGCCTTGCTGGGATCAATATAGTTTCCAAAGGCCCCTGCCACGTAAAATCTGTCAATATCTTCAAAACTGATCCCCACACTCTGTATGATCACGTTTAGGATCGTGTACATAGCCCCTTTTGAACGTATCAGGTTCTTTATATCGCTCTGGCTGATGTATATAGGCCTGGTTCCTGTCCTATCCTCGTCCGCCACCACGTAGGCAAGCTCACCGTTGATCTGTCGCATGCGTTTCGGGTCCTTGTCCCTGATCAGCTTGCCTGTCTGATCTACCAATCCTGCCACGAACATCTCGGCAAGAAGATCGATTATGGCCGAACCGCACATGCCCCTTGGTGGAAGATTGCCAATGGTCGAATAGGTAGGCTCGAGCGTCTTGGGATCGATGGAGATCCTTTCTATGGCACCGTCCTGGGCCCTCATGCCACATGAAAGGATACCTCCTTCCAGGGCAGGACCAGCCGCCCCTGCACAGGCCACCATCCATTCATTATTGCCAAGGACCACCTCGGCGTTGGTCCCCACGTCTATCAGCATGGAGATTTCAGATCTCTTATGCATGCCAGAGGCAAGGATCCCTGACAGGAGATCCCCACCGAAGTAACTTCCCACATTGGGAAAGCAATAGAGCCATGCACCCGGGTGGCATTTAATACCCACTTCAGCAGGCCGAATCAGGTCAAATCGGTTGGCAGAGGGGATGTAGGGCTCCTTACATATGTTAGATGGATCAAGGTCAAGCAGGAAATGGCACATGGTTGTGTTGCCTGCCACGCTTATGTAGGAGATGTTTTCAGGTACAAGACCCTCTTGGGTGGCCAGCCTATCTAAGGTCTCGTTGAATACGCCGGTTATTTCCTTCTGTAGTGTCCTTAGCCCGTCTTTTCTCCCGGCAAAGAGGATGCGTTCTAGTATGTCCTCACCATGGATACGCTGGGGGTTTGATACCGAAAGCTGCGAGAGTATCTCACCTCTTGCAAGATCGACTAGGTAGAACACCACCGTTGTGCTTCCAAGGTCTACAGCAAGGCCAATGGCAGGGATAGTTTGATCCTTGGGGGCCACATCAATGATTTCCCATCCACACGGCCCCTGGGATAGCAAGCAATTTACCCGGTAACCAGATGCTGGAAGGATCTTGGAGATCATCCGGTTTACCCTCAAAGGAAGGCCTGGTTCAATGCCAAGCCTTTCTGCTATGGCAAGTCGCAGCCTGGCCTCATGGGAACGGTTGTCTCCAAGGGCAGGTTCAGGAAGATCAAGGGAAATGCCTTGTACTACAGGATCAGATCCAGCCATAACGATGCAAGATTATCCGTATCTTTCAATCAACGGAAGAGCATGTGTAATAATTGTGCCGTGAAAATACGCCCTGGACAAGGGCGATATCTTCATGTCAAGAGGTGTAGCGCTAAGGAGACGGGCTACAAGAGGTTGAGGTCACAGGTAACTGTTAATCAGCCGGTGCCTTATCACCTGCACAGGGGGAGATATCGATTATTACTGGGCCATCATCGACAAGCCTCATCGCATGATCTCGGCCCTGGTCCATATGATACCGTTGCTCGAAACTCTTCAAGGACTTGTTGAGCTTCCAGCTAAGATAACCTGCGAAGGCACCGAATACGGTAAGGGCTGCAAGGAATATAGGCAGCATGATGAAAAAGCCAGCGATAATGAGAAGTATGATGCCAAGCAAGGCAAATGGCGAAGGCCTGTATTGTCCGTAACTATAATAATAGGTTTGTGTTTTCATTTAGTTTTTTTCTCTTTTCTATAGGATCAAAGAAGATGGATTCGTGGATTTTTAGATCCCTTGTCCGGCAAGGGCACAGGGCGGCTATGCCTCATCGGGCCTTTCACCCAATATCTCCCTGTTGATCCTTTCCGGATCACCTGTATTATAATATAACACATTTCGTAGATGAAAGAAGGAATCTGGGTCCATCTGTTCAAATTCGATTCCCATCCCATCCTGGCCGGTCCTCACCACCATTCCAGTAAAGCGTAGGCGAAGCTCGGAACTCGTGCCAGAAAGTACCATCTCCACGTGGCAACGGGTACCTTCAGGAAGCACCTCATCGGACACGCAGTAGAGGCCTTTCATGCTTACATCCCTGGTGTTACGGCTGCGAATAATATCATCGGGCACATTTTCGTCTATCCGAGATACATATACCGTGGTTTCGAATGGGACCCTGGTGTTCCTCCTCCTTTCAACCTCCCTATCTTTCAATCTTCCCCTCCTGCCCTTGGATCATGGACCTGATTTTGAGCCTGAGGCCCTGGAGCCGGATGAAGCCTTCTGCATCCTTTTGTGAATAGACCTCATCCTCTTCAAAGGTGGCAAATTCAGGCATGTAAAGTGATTTTTCGGATTTTCTACCCGTGACCCAGCAGTTGCCCTTGTATATCTTGAGTCTTACCGTGCCGGTTACGTTCCTCTGCGATTCATCGATCATTTTTTGAAGCAGTTCCCTTTCGGGGGAGAACCAGAACCCGTAATAGATGAGTTCTGAATATCGGGGGATGAGGCCGTCACGCATGTGCATTACTTCACGGTCAAGGGTGATTGATTCCATGGCCATGTGGGCTGTACGCAGTATGGTGCCTCCAGGGGTTTCGTAAACACCCCTGGACTTCATACCCACGAAACGGTTTTCAACTAGGTCTACCCGGCCCACGCCGTTTTCAGCCCCAAGGTCATTTAGCCGTGCAAGGAGGGCAGCCGGTGTGAGCCTTTCACCATCCAGCGTTACGGGATTGCCCTGTTCAAAGCCTACCTCTATGATTGTGGGCTTGTCCGGTGCATCTTCCGGCGCCTTAGTCCAGATGAACATCTCTCCTGGTGGCTCAGCCCATGGGTCTTCGAGTATACCGCCTTCGTAACTTATATGCAGAAGGTTTGCATCCATGCTGTAGGGCTTGGCCTTCGTCACCGGTACCTGGATGCCGTGTTTCCTGGCGAAGTCCATGAGCTTATTACGGGAATTTAGATCCCATATGCGCCAAGGGGCAATGATTTTTATATGCGGATTGAGTGCCATGTATGACAGCTCAAAGCGTACTTGGTCGTTTCCCTTACCTGTTGCGCCATGGCTTACCGCGTCGGCTCCGAACTCCTCTGCTACCCGGATCTGTTCCCGGGCAATAATGGGTCTGGCAATGGAGGTTCCAAGCAGGTATACGCCTTCATATATGGCATTGGCCCTGAGCATGGGGAAGACAAAATCCCTTACGAAGTCCTCCTTGAGATCACGTATGACCACGTCACTCGCCCCTGTATCAAGGGCCTTTTGCCTTACAAGTTCCCAGTCTTCATCCTGGCCTACATCGGCAGCATAGGCTATGACAGGGCAATCATATGTCTCCTGTAACCATTTCAATATCACAGATGTATCAAGGCCACCGGAATAGGCCAGAACGATTTTTTCCATCTTTTGTCCCATGATTCCTTGCTCCTTTTAAAGCCCCATGGCCCATTCGAGGATGGCCTTGTGTATGTGCATCTTGTTTTCAGCCTGCTCCCAAACAACCGACTGTGGGCCCTCAAGCACCTCTTCGGTAATTTCTTCGCCACGGTGCGCAGGAAGACAATGCAGCACGATCGCCTTTGGATCGGCCAACCTGAGCAACTTTGCATTTACCTGGTATTCCATAAATCTTTTTTTTCGTTCCTTTGCCTCATCTTCCTGTCCCATGCTTGCCCAAACATCGGTATTTATGACGTCAGCGCCCTCTGCTGCCTCGCTGGGGTCCCTGGTAAGAAGTATGGGCGCAGAGGCCTCCTTGCGTGCCGCCTTAAGTATCCCTTCATCGGGGTCGTATCCCTCAGGGCACGCAAGTGTTAATGGAAAGCCCAGACGGCTTGCAGCCTGTATCCAGGAATGGGCCATATTGTTTCCATCACCTATCCATGCAATTTTTAATCCCCGAATGTCCTTGCCCTTATTCTCCAGGATGGTCATGATGTCCGAGAGTATCTGACATGGATGGTGTTGATCGGTAAGGCCGTTTATTACCGGGATTTCAGACCATCGGGCCAATTCCTCTACTATTTCCTGCCCAAAGGTGCGGACCACCAGGCAATCCAGATAGCGGGAAAGCACCCTTGCGGTATCCTTAAGTGGTTCCCCGCGTTTCAATTGCAGATCCCTTGAGGGCATGAACGAAACGTTTCCGCCCATCTGGTACATGGCAGCCTCAAAGGAGATCCTGGTCCTTGTAGAAGGTTTCTCGAATATCATGCCTATTGTACGCCCAGTGGCAGGACGGAAGGGCAGGCCTGCCTTTGTGTGTTGCTTCAACTGGATGGCACGGTTTATCAATGTCAGTAACGTGTCGCCATCCAGGTCTGAAACGGTCAGATAGTGGTTGGCCTTACTGGCTTGTTTTTCATTAGATTGATTTTTCATTGTCATTACTTTCCATTATTATGATAGGC
>WFZW01000098.1 GCA_015489365.1 Deltaproteobacteria bacterium
AGGGGATCGTCTTCAAGGGGCTCGAGGCTTTCGAGAAAACCAGGATGTCTCCTGGCGTATCCCTCGATGGCGATCCTTGCCTCTATGATCCACCTTGACACCTCATGGGTCAGATTCCTTTGCGCCTGTATATGCAGATCAGTCTCAAGGTGCCTTACATTGAACCTGACCAACCCCTTCCGGTTCATGAGCGAACGGTATATACGGGGCTCTTCCCTTGCCATGGGGCCCTAGATCAGCCGGTGAAACAACCGGTTGCCATTCCGTTAAATTCCTGCTTAAGTGGACGTACAAGCAGTTCCTGGACCGCATCCTTCGGCTCCAGACTCTGGTAGAGTACCTTGTAGACCTGTGTGGTAATGGGCATCTCCTCGCCATACCTTTCAGAAAGTCGATAAAGGGCCCTTGAAGTCCTGACTCCCTCTGCCACCATATTCATGGAAGACAGGATCGAATCGATGCCCTCTCCGCTGCCAAGCCGCAGACCCACCTGCCTGTTGCGGCTCAGATCCCCTGTACAGGTAAGCACCAGATCACCAAGACCGGCAAGGCCGGTAAAGGTCAAGGGATTGGCCCCCATCCTGACACCGAGCCTGGCCATCTCGGCAAGGCCCCTGGTTATGAGGGCAGCCCTGGTATTGGTACCAAGGCCCATGCCATCGGAGATGCCGGAGGCTATCGCCATCACGTTTTTTATCGCCCCCCCCATCTGAACCCCTATTACGTCAGAGGTGCTATATACCCTGAAAAAGGTGGTGGAAAAGAGTTCCTGGAGCCTTGTACATAGGGTTGAATCGCTGCACGCAAGGGACACGGCAGTGGGTATGGAACGTGCCACCTCGTGGGCGAAACTCGGGCCTGAAAGAACGGCTAGCCTACTACTGAATCCTTCGGGAAATATCTCTTCAAGGACCTGGGTCATGGTGAGCAGGGTCTCATTTTCAAGCCCCTTTGCAGCGGAAATCAATGCCTTGGGCAACACATCCCTGTCCACGGTCACCTGTTTTACCTGTTCCGCCACGTTCCTCAGGCCATGGGAAGGGACTACGAAAAGCAGAACCTCACATCCTGCTGCAACGGATATATCGGAGGTGATCACGACTTCAGGAGGTAAGGTGAACCCTGGCAGGTAATCAGGGTTTTGCCTCTCTTGCCTGAGTCTTCTGGCAACCTCCTCACGCCTAGCCCACAAAACGGTAGGAACACCCTTTTTCGAAAGGGTCAAGGCCAGGGCCGTGCCCCAACTGCCTGCCCCGAGGATACCAACCTTTATCATGTTTCTTCCCGCTCAGCGAGCTTGGCCACGGCAGCCAGGTGATCGCCCTCCTTGATCTGGATGAGCCTTACGCCCTGGGTGGATCTCCCTATGGTCCTGACGTCCCTGACGCTCATTCTGACGATATTGCCACTGGCTCCCACTAACATGACCTCGTCATTGTCATTAACCAGGATTACACCCACCACCTTCCCGACCTTGGCAGTGGTCTTGATGTTTATGATGCCCTTGCCTCCCCTCGACTGGACACGGTATTCACTCACAGGTGTACGTTTCCCGTATCCGTGTTCGGTGACAGTGAAGAGGGTGGCCTGGGAATCAGAGATTACGGCCATGGCCACCACCGAATCCCCCTGGGCAAGCCTAATGCCCCTTACCCCTGCAGCAAGCCTGCCCATGGGCCGCACATCCGTTTCATGGAAACGGATGCTGTACCCGTTCCGAGTACCCAGGAATATGTCGGCATCCCCATCGGTAAGATCAGCTGCCATCAATTCATCCCCTGGTTTTACGGTGGCCGCAATAATGCCCCTGGGTCTTGGCCTTGAAAAGGCCTCGAGCGGGGTCTTCTTGACAGTGCCTCCCTTGGTCGCCATAACTACATATCGCCCTGCATCGAAGGAACGCACCGGTATAACCGCTGCAATATGTTCCCCAGCATCCCTATCCAGGGGAAGCAGATTGACAAGGGCCTTGCCGCGACTTGTCCTTGATGCCTGGGGTATCTCATGGACCTTGAGCCAGTAAAGGTGCCCGATATTGCTGAAGCACAGAAAATAGTCGTGGGTGGATGCCACAAAAAGCCGCTCCACGAAGTCCTCCTGCTTGGTGGAAAGCCCTGACACCCCCTTCCCTCCGCGCCTTTGGCTCCTGTAGAGGCTCAATGGATTACGCTTTATATAGCCGTGGTGCGAAAGGGTGACCACCATGTCCTCTTCTACAATCAGGTCCTCGATGCGTATCTCCTCTGGATCTCCGATCAACTCCGAGCGCCTGGGTATGGCGAACTCTTCCTTGAGCTGCCTGAGTTCCTTTTCGACGATCTCGAGAACCAGGGCCTCGCTTGCAAGGATCTGCCTGTAACGCTCTATGGCCTCCAGTATCTGCCTGTATTCCTCTAGTATCTTTTCGAGCTCAAGCCCAGTCAGCCGCTGGAGCTTCATGTCCAGGATGGCCTGTGCCTGAACCTCGCTCAAGTTGAACCTTTCAACAAGCCCGGTTCTGGCCTCATGGGGGGTCTTGGATCCCCTGATCAGGGCTACTACCGCATCCAAGTTGTCGATGGCTATTTTCAACCCCTTGAGGATATGCGCCCTCTCCTCTGCCTTCCTGAGCTTGTAAGAGGTACGTCTTATGATCACCGTTTTCCTGTGCTGGAGGAAATGGGCCAAGAGTTCCTTGAGATTTAGGAGTTCAGGCTTTCCATTTACTATCGCCAGGAGGATGACCCCAAACGTACTTTCCATGGCGGTGTGCTTGTAGAGGTGATTGAGTACCACCTGGGCCAGGCCGTCCTTCTTGAGCTCTATCACGATGCGCATACCGCGCCTGTCCGATTCATCCCTTACCGCATGTATTCCCTCGATCTTCTTCTCCTTTACGAGAAGGACTATCTTTTCAACGAGCTTTGCCTTATTGACCTGGTAGGGTATCTCGGTGATTATTATCACCTCGCGCTTTCCCCTGGCCTGCTGTTCAATACTCGCCCTGGCCCTCATCTTGATAAGACCACGCCCTGTCTCATAGGCCGACTTAATCCCCTTTTTGCCACATATGAAGCCAGCGGTTGGAAAATCAGGCCCAGGAATATATTCCATGAGATCCGCCACGGTTATATTGGGATCATGGATCATGGCGATCAATGCATCCACGACCTCCCCAAGGTTGTGGGGAGGTATGTTGGTGGCCATACCCACTGCAATGCCGGCAGAACCATTTATGAGCAGGTTCGGTACCTTTGATGGCAGCACCGTGGGTTCCTCCATGGAATTGTCATAGGTTGGGGCAAAATCCACGGTCTCTTTGTCAAGATCTGCCATTAACTCGTGGGCAAGCTTCGTAAGACGAATCTCAGTATAACGCATGGCAGCCGGGGAGTCCCCGTCGACGGAACCGAAGTTTCCCTGGCCGTCTATGAGTGGATAGCCCATGGCAAAATCCTGGGCCATACGGACGATGGTATCGTATACCGCGGTATCCCCGTGTGGATGATACTTACCTATCACATCGCCTACGATGCGGGCGGATTTCTTGTGTGGTTTGTTCCAGTCGTTGTGAAGCTGGTTCATGGCATATAGTATACGCCTGTGGACTGGTTTGAGCCCATCCCGGACATCCGGCAGGGCCCTTCCTATGATAACGCTCATGGCGTAGTCCAGATAGGACTTCCTGAGCTCCTCTGAGATGTCACAGACCTTGTTGGTACCACCGAACATCTCTGTCTGTTCCTGCATATCTGTTCTCCCTAAACGCGTTATCCTTGTTCCAATGAAACAGGGCCTGCCATTTCACTCCGGCATGGGAACGAAAGGGCCCTTTGTGTATGTTCAAACTAGCATGAACCCAAACCTTGATGCAGCGCTGAGGATACGAAGCACATGAAGGTTTGGGTGAAGGCACATCTTCCCCTTAAGGGCGACACATCATGGCCATTAGGCGGCATAAGTATATGGACCGCATGAAGATTTGGTGGAGGAAACGAGAGGATATCCATCCAGGCTGTCAACAAGGCCCACCAACTGCCCGGAAAGATCCAGGCCTCTTGAGATTGCGAAGAAAATATTGCACAGAAGAATCAACTCAGCCTCTTTCCAGTGGTCGTCATGGTAAAACGACAGTGTTTGACCCCCTTAAGTGCCCTCAATTTATATGCAAGGCTTCTCAACGAGCTTGGCCTTCCACGGACTATGGCCACCTCAAGGCAGTTGTGATGGTCCAGATGGACGTGCTGAGATACTATGACATCATCAGGAAAGTCATGTTGTATATCCAGGATCGATTCTACCAGTTCCCGCTTGTGATGATCATAGACATAGGTGATGGTACCAACTACGGGTTGCCCATTGGCCTCTCTTTCCCATTCCTGCTCAACAAGTTTTTCCCTGATCAGGTCCCTTATGGCCTCCGACCTACTACTATATTCCCTTTCCCGTATATAGTGGTCAAAGGCCGTTATCAAATCCGCTGGGATGGATACCCCAAACCTGATTATGGAGCTGTTCTCGTTTTTATTTTTCTTCTTCACAGTCCCTAATATATCCACTTCATTGAAGTTTAACAATTATTTTCTAGACGCTCACACCCCTTCAAGATTGTAGGACAACCTGATGTCCCTTGGCAGGACATGTATCCTGAACCTTCATGCAATCCGTATCCTCCAGGTTGCACCCCCTTGATTGGATCAAAAAGGGTACTGGTTTGTCTATGACCTGTTGTATTTCAAACACAGTTCTATTTATTCGGCATTTGAAGTGCTTTTTGGGATGTATGGTTACAGGATATACAAGTAGTATAGTTTTAAACACCTTACCCCCATCATGTCATCTGCCCTTGCCTGCCAATCCGTGCGGCACAATCCAGCCATTGATCGAAGAGTGATCTCCTGGTGATATCCTGGTTAAGGCAGCATGCTCTAATGATTTTACCGTGAAAATACAGGGCCTATGGGCTGTATTTTCATGTATTGGAGGTGCGGCACCAAGGTACGGGCCGCATGGAAGTTTAAACAATGGCTTGGAATCTTCCCACGAGACAAAGGAGAAGAAACATGGAACATGAAGGATGGAATCCCTTTGGAGAGAAGGTAAATATGGAAGGTATCGATAAGGATGATTTTGAATTCGTCCTAAAAAGACTCATCGATGCGCTCAAACCCTTATTAAAAGAGGAAGCAGCTAGAACCGGATCTGCGAAGGACCTTATCAAGGAGGCACAGAAAAAGCCACCTGATTGCAAGGACGAGATAGCCCTTGCAAAACGGCTTCTTGCCCCACTGGCGGTGGAAAAGGTGGCTGTACGCCTTATCCCCCCTGAGATGCGGGAACAGTTGGGTCCCGTAGAGAAATGGCCATGGTGTATAAGACACATACTTTGTTGTCTGATCTTTGGCTGGTTGCTCTACAGGAGCCGTTCCTTCGAGGCTGCTGTCTATTATCTTAGATACTTCTGGATATGTGTTCGCGGGCTATTTGGGGAAGACCTGGAAGGAAGACCACTGACACCAGAAGAAGAAAAGGATTTTGAGGTACTTTCCAGGGCACTTGCCAGGGTATATAGGCCCTTTCTCGATGAACAAATCCATGCAACGAGACGACCCGAGGAGATCGCCAGGAAGACGGCCGAGGGAAAGATCGATTGCCGTTGCGGTGGCTATGGTCAAGTTGAGATGCTCGACAGGTTCCTCTCGCCAGATGTCATAAGGGCACTTTTTGGCAGCAGGGCCATGGATGAACTCGACAAGGATCCACGGTTCTGGTTCTGCCGCTGCTGGTGCCTTTGCTCCATTAGGTTTGGCTGGTGCCTTGCGCGGGCAAAGGGTCTGGTGGATGCCTTCTACTGTCTTGTAGGCTATTTTCACTGCATGAAGGCCTGTGCAAATCCATTGACCTGTGAGTTGATTGCGCCCAATGAGTGCATAGAGGAAAACGAAATCAGGACGCCATCCATCTTCCGTGGGGTGGAGATCGTTGGCACTGCCGCAGGCTCTGCCTGCGGCTACTATACCCTTGAATGGCGCAAGGCAGGCACATCCACGTGGACGAGCAGCGGTATCCATTATCCAGGTATCCCAGCCCCTACCCAGGGCACCTGTGGTGTAATAAATGGCACACTTGGATATCTCGAAACCTTCCCCACAGTACCTGCTGGACCGCTGGAGATACGCCTGTGTGTACATCCTGGTCAGCCCGGCATCGCAACCAGGTGTTGTACAATCTCGTTTCAACTTCGCAGGAACCTGGTATGGATCAGGGGAATAGAGGGTATAGAGGCGCAGACGCCGCCAGGGGTGATCAACCCATCCGCCCAGCTTGTGGACAGCACCAAGGAGATACGTTCCTTTGGGACCGCAATAAAGATCCTTGGGAGTGCATGGGTAGGGGGTTGTTCCGGTGAGAGGATCAAACGTTACACCCTGTCGTTCCATCCGGGATTCGTAACCGACCCTAACCTTCCGGGATTCGTGCAGTTCTGGCAAGTGGATTACAATACGCCCATGCAGATAGACTCGGATCTCAACAAGGTATTCGAAAGAGAGCTTACCAACCGTTGGAAGCCTATAGTATTTTGTTTCCCACCACCAATAAACTGTATAACCGTTGGTAACCGTCTCCATGGGGTCCGATGGTCAACACGTAACCCGCATTCCTATCCGGTTGATTTCTCGGCATCTCCACCGGTCAGGTGGATATCGACCCCTCTTCCCTCCACGAACTGCCAAAGCGGCAAATATACCATACGCCTTACCGTGGAGGATAACATTGGAAACACCTGGCATGACCTACAGCAGGTCTGGTTCGATAACAAGGACATATATGGGAAGATTACAAGGCTTGCGGATGCCGATCCATGCCAGACCCTGCAACTAAGCAAGTACGCCCCGCCAGGGGCGAACTGCAAGGTACCGTGGCCGGTCCAGATCCTGGGCATAGCCTATGATGAATACATAGAAGAGGGAAACACTACCCGACCAAGCGACAACTTCGGAGGGTTTTCACTGTGGATCAAGAAGGATGGGGCCCCTGACCCTGGTGTGCCGTTACCGATCCCAGGGCCTGCTGGCGGAGGATTCGTGGGAAGCTCCAGGGTGGGAGATCCTGGGAAACGCTGCCCCAGCGCCGTACCCCCAGCAGGACCACTACCGGCTGAAACGCCGGGCGTACTGGCCATCTTTGATCTTAGAAAACTCGATGAGCTATGCAATCCTTCAGCACCAGAACTCACCATAAAGCGTGGTGAATGTTGTACCTACGTTCTAAAACTAAAGGTATGGGACCGGTCCATCTGCCCCTCGCTTCCAAACCACCGCCACGAGATATATCATAACTTCCCGGTGTTTATATGTAACGACCTGCCCGTAGACTAAGAAATAGCGATCCATGGCGGATGCAGATCCTGAAATCGCATCCGTCGTGGATCGCCAACTATCCGGCACCTTGAATAATGGCATCAGGGATAGAATTTCGCCTCTGGTGGTATACGTACCGCCTCTATCCATTTAGAGAGCTGCTCAGGGACTCTTGGGCTGCCGGCCCCGAAGACCTTGCTCACCAACCTTGAGGGACCAGATATTGAAAGCCCAAAGGGCGTAGGTCCCCCAACGATTTCAAACCCCATGGCCTTTAACGCCCTGACCGCCTGTTCCCTTACCTCCTTCGGGGCACTGAACCGTTCGAGTTCATCAGGGGTTATCCCACCGCTATTATGGGATGAAAGTCTTCCTGGAGATTTGAAAACAAGATCTAATATTACCGTTTGTTCTTCTTTCATCTAGGGCCCTGCTCCCCCTCCATGGAGATCCAACACTGGGGATTATTGCCAAAGAGATCCCCCTTGGCAAAATTGGCAGCCCTACAGCTTCCACCGCACTCTGAAAGATATGAACATGACCTGCACCTGCTGCCATGAAGATCTGAAATGGATAGACTGCGAAAATAATTCAAGAACCTGGAACGTTGCCAGACCTCATCGAAAGATGAATCTACCACGGTATCCGCCCTTACACCTTCGAAGAAATGACAAGGAAGGACCTCGCCGGTAGGGGTGATGGTGCCATATGAAACTGCTCCACCGCATCCTAGAGGCCGATTCCAGTCGACAGGATCCTGGCAAGGCATCGTATCCAGGAATTCCTCGAATTCCATCTCGGCAATACCTATATCGAGGTGTTCCCTGCGATCTCGCAAATACAATGTTATGTCCTTCACCCTTTCAGGTGGAACCTCTAGATCGCGATGTAGCTGCCCACGGCCCTTGGGAACAAAGGGAATCAACCGGAAACCTACCGCTCCCAGCCTGATAGCGAGTTCCAGGATCTCTGGTATGTCCTCCAGGTTCCTGGAGGTCAGTACCGTACCTATGGTTACACGGTTGCCTGCAGCCACCAATGTCTCGATCCCCTTGATGGTGCGCTCAAAGGCATTGGAGCCAGGACGCATGAAATCATGTATCTCCGGCCTTGAGCCATCCAGGCTCACCTGGACACCGGCCCCGATTTCATGAAGCCACCTGGCCAGATCCATGTCAACAAGGGTGCCGTTGGTAGCGACCTGCACCTCCATCCCCAGCTCATGGACCCTGGCTGCTATCTTTTTGAAATCGGGATGAATCAGGGGCTCACCTCCGCTAAAGGCAATGCTCTCCACGCCGAAGGAGGCCATCTCCTCGGCCAATTTAAGACAACGTGCCGTAGTAAGCTCACCATCGAGTGCATCCCCTGCCCCTACGACACAATGACGGCACCTGAGATTGCATCGTGCCGTTATCTCCCAAAACATGTTTTCAGGGGGCCCCACGGCAACAGGGGATATCGGAACCTCCCTCCACCACAGGAGTTCATTGCGAGAAAGTGGCTGGAAGAAATCCTGTAGCCTTGCCCATATCCCTTCGTGCCCTCCAGCCTCTGGATAGCGCCTGGCAAGCTTGGCAACCATATCTGAAAGGGTCCTCTGGCCATCTGCCAACCTCAATACCTCTGCGCCGCCACGGTTTATGCGTACCGGCTTTTCGGTCAAGTGGTTCCTTACCAAGTAGGTGCCATTATCCCCTGACCTTTTCAGACGGAATGGGAAAAACGGCACCAAATTTCCATCTCTTTCTATAGAAATCTCCATGTGATCACAGCTTTTAAACCGGGACCCTACCGTGTCGATGGCAGGATCCCGGCACGTTTTCCGTATGGGTCTATCACTCATCACATTCAGGGTCGAAGGGGCCACGGACACACCCGGCCATATCTGGAAATTCATCATATTCTCCGGCCATGCCGAGCGATTCCTCCTCTGGATAATCACACGCTGTTTGCCACCCTTCAAGCTCCTCTTCATCTACCAATACGGTTACCGGCACCATGCGGCCCTGTCGTCTCCGCTCCGGGATCCGCCTGTCGGGTTCACGCGGGATCTCTGGCCCCTCGGGTCTCTTCCATGGACCTGCAAGACATCCCTGAACAGGACCAGGAGGACATTTGATCAAGGGTGCAGGCGGACACCTCAACATGGGTGCAGGCGGACATCTATCTATGACAGGGGCACGCCTGCACAGGGGGGCACGATAACAGATCGGGGCACGGTGACACACTGGGGCTATCCGACATACCGGGGCACGGTAACAGACAGGCGCAACGCGACAAATTGGTGCACGATAACAAATTGGGGCACGATAACAGATCGGGGCACGCCTGCACAAGGGAGCACGATAACAGATCGGGGCCCTATAGCAGGGGTGAACGGGCCTTACCCTGTCAAGTGCCGCACCTATATTTATCATTCCTGCCCCAGTTGCGCTATCCGGCCCTATGCCCGCCGCCTCACCACTGGCGCTTGCACCGTTTACCACGTCTATACAAGTATCTGCCAGGACCTGCTTGATCTCGGCAGGTGTGAGGCTGGATTTGGCCTGGAGAAGGATCGCAGAGGCGCCGGCCACCATGGGCGCTGCACTCGACGTACCACTGGCCACCAGCCATCCGTCGTTTGGACCGGTTTCATCACCATTTGGAAAGGCAGGGCCGCTAAAGGCATTGTCGAAACGGGCCCCGGCCATGGTGGGCATTAGGATAAATATTCCCCTGGGTGCCTGCCCCACTATGGCGGTGAAATCCGGGCAGTGTCTCTCGGGATACCTGGGGTGAAAACCGCTCGATGCATATGTAGAGGCCTCCCATCCACCATCTTCATTGGGATAGGAGCCACCAACGGAGATCACATCCGGAAGGCATCCCGGCCAGCCTACAGGTCCCCCATTCCCACATGCAAAGATCACTGTAATCCCAGAGGCAACAGCGGCTATTATCTCTGCCTCCAACACCGGGTCATGTCCCTGCCCCCAGCTATTGGTAATGACCTTCACACCGTCTGCCACAGCCCTGCGGAATGCAGCAAGGGTCGCCCATTGAACACCATCTGACATTTTATAGAAATGGAAATCGCAATCCGGTGCTATGGCCAGAAGGTTAGCCGCTATCCCGGTTCCATGGCCATATTCGTCCCGGTTGGCCGACCCGACTATTGCATGTACGGTTATATTGTATCCGCGCCCGTTGTAATAATCGTGATTCTCGATAAACCCACTATCTATCATGGCCACCTTTACCCCAGAACCTGTAAAACCCCTGGTGTGGGCATGGCCAGCCCCTGTAAGCCTGACTATGTCCCCTGGCGGCTCCAGATGATAGTAGGATAAGGAAGGCATCGGGCCTTCGCCTGCAAGAAAGTATCCCTTTTTCGGCAAATAAAGGGCCTCGGCAGCGGTAGATACCTCCTGTGGAAGGGTAACAGGCTCCTCCAGGAACAACCCCGGGTGTTCCACCACCTGTCCGGACCCAAGGAACATATTTACCTTGCGTTCCATGACCTTGAGGCCGAAATATTCCTGAAACAGCTTCAACGGACCGGACAAGGAAAGGCCAAAGGGGCTCATGGCAATTACCTTAAACCCCACCTGCTCAAGCCTCTGCTTAAGTTCCGCAGGGGTATCATCCCTGGCCTGGAAAAACTTGATCCGGTCAGGCGTAAGTGGCTCCTTGTGACTTAACAACGAGGCCCCTGTCTGGGAACGAAGGACTATTTCTGCGTAAAAACCTTCTTTAACCTGTTTATCCATAAGAACTCCTCCTTCTCTTGGAAAATGGTCATATGACCAGCCATACGGATCCACTATCTCCCTATTCTTTGGCCATCATGCACCTGTCGAAGAATCATTACAGGCCCTGAATAAGTCGTTCATATTCTCCGGCCGGCGCAGCCAAGAATAGTGTGCAATTACGTGCCCTTTTGAAGGACATATTGTCGTGATAAATATTCACGTGGCCCATAGGGGATCCAATGTCTTAGTGAATTTATATAAAATTCATCTCACCAAACATTCACTGGCAAATCACCATCTTCCCAAATCTCGTGAGGGAGCCCATGAACCCATGGCAAAGCGCACCTTCCCTGCCCCCTACGATCCCTTTACTGCCTTGATTTTCTGCGGCCTTCTCCCTGAAGACAAGGAGTCATCCTGGCACGTGGTCTCAGCGCCCAAGGTGGCCTTTAAGGAGGAAATGACCTGGCCTAACCTGGCTTGGCAGTCCTCAAGTACCTTCAATGCGTCGAGAAGCGGCAAGGTTGAACGATCGGCTTCGACCTTGGCGTGCATGCCAGGGGTATCACTGGTCTTTGCGATGTTGTGATTTTTCAGGATCCAGCACAGGTATTCCCTGGTTTCATCTCCAGGAAGCAGTCCCAGCTCCTTTTTGAATATGTCAGAACAGAACTTGAACTGTCTTAATGCCTGCCCTGGTTGACCGGCCTTAATATACAGACGCATCATGGTCCTGTGGATATCCTCTCGAAGCGGATCGTGATGAAGGATCTTCCTGCCACATGCCAGTGCCTTTGCGGTCTGGCCTCCGTGCATGTAGTTCCATACCAGCCGGGTCAATCCCTGGATGTACAGGTCGAGCAAACGCTCCCGTTCAAGGAGTATCCAATCATCGTAGAAACCCTCCAATAGATCCCCGGTATAGAGACCTATAGCCTCTTCAAGGAGTCTCGTCTGATCAATAGGGCGGTCGCCTTTATCAATGGAAAGCGCGGCCTTCGTCCTCTCTTCAAATAAAAACACGTCCACCCAATGGGGCCTGTCCCAGTTAAATACTATCTCGTTGCCGGTCCTTCTGATAAAATCATCCGACTTGGTCCCTCCAGGACTAAGGATACGTTTCAATCTCCACAGGGCAGTGCTCAGGCATGCCCTTGCCCTTTTCTCTTCCTGCTCGCCCCACATAAGACCAAGCAACCTTTCCCTGGAATGGGGCCTCTTACCGTGCAACAGCAGGTAGGAAAGCAGGCGCACCTCACATCTGGTAATCCGGCAGGAAGTCTTTTGCCTTTCGTGAAATATCCTGGGACTCCCCAACAAATATATATGAAGCATGGACCTTCTCCTGCTCTAAGATTCGCAGGGCATCCGCCACACATACATGTCTTCATCTGGCAGGATCAACCCTGCAGGAGGTATGGTATACAGATTTTACCCTAGCTATATCCCATCGAAGTTAAGGGTCGCTTAGTACCTTAGGC
>WFZW01000099.1 GCA_015489365.1 Deltaproteobacteria bacterium
ACATAAGGGAATCCCTTCCCTATAGGGAGGATCAGGTATTCCAGAAGGCCGGGGATACCCATCTGGGCCTGATGGAATAGCAATGTGGTTGATCGTAACTTCATCTAAACTTCCATGCGGCCCGTACCTTGGTGCCGCACCCCAATACATGAAGATACAGCCCATAGACTCTGTATTTTCACGGTAAATATGGTTCGTTTTCGAACCGTGTTTACATACCGGGGACGCAGCATCCGATATAGACCTTATGGAATTTTAGGCACAAATAGACGAGGGCCTTCCGGCTAACGATAGCCTTTTTAGATGTTGTATGTGCTAGTACCAAGTGGCTTGAACCCTGCTAAGGCCATGATAAGGCCGAGCATCAAACATTTCTTTTGACAGCGCACGGGATTAATCGATGACAAATCCAAAATCAACAGGAAACCATTAAATCATGGATATTGAAGATACCATTACAGACCTGCTGGAAATAGAAAGTGACCAGTCAATAGATATTCCTGACACATTACCATTGATGGCGGTACGGGACCTCATAGTATTTCCATCGATGATAGTTCCACTCTTCGTGGGCCGTGAAGGATCAGTTGCCGCTGTCAACGAGGCATTGTCTTCGGACCGACTCATATTTCTGGTAACGCAAAAGGATGCAGGATTGGAACATCCTGGCAAGGAGGATCTTTACGGGACCGGTGTAGTAGCCGTAATCATGAGAACCCTCCAATTGCCCGATGGACGATTAAAGATACTGGCCCAGGCCTTAGTAAAGGGCACGATAGAGGAATTCATCCAAGAAAGGCCCTTTTTCAAGGTGAAAATAAGGCCCTTCAAGGAAGAGGAGCCGAGCGAGATCGACGTAAAGACCGAGGCCCTGATGAGAAATGTGAAGGAACAGGCGGAAAAACTCTTCAACCTCAAGGGCATCTTCACACCAGAGCTTGGGGCAGTGTTGGGTAACGTAGAAGAACCGGGTCGCCTTGCCGATATAGTCGCATCCAATCTGAAATTAAAGATACACGAGGCCCAGGCATTGCTAGAAACATCAAAACCTAAAAAAAGGCTTCGTGAAATAAACGACTTTCTTGCACGGGAACTGGAGGTATCCACTGTTCAGGCAAAGATCCAATCCGAGGCCAAGGAGGAAATGACCAAAACCCAGCGGGAATACTTCCTCCGGGAGCAATTAAGGGCCATAAAGAAGGAGCTCGGGGAGATCGATGAAAGGGCAACGGAGATAGAGGAATACAGGCAAAAGATACTCGATGCACGTATGCCTGAAGACACGGAGGAAGAGGCGCTTAAGCAACTACGGCGCCTTGAGAGTATGCATCCGGATTCCTCAGAGACATCCATCGTAAAGACCTACCTGGATTGGCTCGTGGAACTGCCCTGGTCCAAAAGTTCCAGGGACAAGCTGGACGTGAAAAGGGCAAAAAAGATTCTGGATGAAGATCATTATGACCTGGAGAAGGTCAAGGAACGCATCCTGGAATATATAGCCGTCAGAAAGCTCAACCGCTCGGTCAAGGGGCCGATACTCTGTTTTGCCGGCCCACCAGGGGTTGGTAAGACATCCCTTGGCCGTTCAATCGCCAAGGCACTAGGCAGGAGATTCATACGGATTTCCCTGGGAGGAGTAAGGGACGAGGCCGAAATCCGTGGACACCGCCGGACATATGTGGGGGCACTTCCAGGAAGGATAATCCAGGGAATAAAGAGGGCAGGAACCAACAACCCGGTATTCATGATGGATGAGGTGGACAAGATAGGTACGGATTTCCGTGGAGACCCAGCTGCTGCCCTGCTCGAGGTCCTAGACCCAGAACAAAACAATACCTTCTCTGACCATTACCTTGAGGTCCCCTTCGACCTTTCCAAGGTCTTGTTCATTCTCACTGCCAACGTAACGGATACCATCCCCTCTGCCCTGCTCGACCGGCTAGAGATCATACACCTTTCCGGCTACACCACAGAGGAAAAGGAGGCCATTGCCAGGCAATACTTGATACCGAGGCAGATCAAGGAACATGGCCTCAAACCTGGCATGTTAGAGATATCCGTACCGACCCTGGCCAGGATAATCACGGAATATACTGAAGAGGCAGGTCTTAGAGAGCTTGAGCGCCAGATCGGGGCCATATGCAGGAAGATCGCGCGGCGAATAGCGGAAGGAGAAACTGGTCCATTCAAGATAACTAGTGCAAACATTCATAAGTACCTCGGAGTACCTAAATATATCCCTGAACTTGCACGTGAAGAAAGCCAGGTAGGCGTGGCTACAGGGCTTGCATGGACCCCATATGGTGGAGAGATCCTGCAAATAGAGGCCACCTTGATGGAGGGCAAGGGCAACCTGACATTGACCGGGCTCTTGGGAGAGGTCATGAAGGAGTCGGCACAGGCAGCGCTCAGTTATGCCAGGAGCAGGGCCAGGGAATTCGGCCTTGACCCAAAGATCTTCGAAGAGCTTGACATACACATACACGTACCCTCAGGTGCGATTCCCAAGGATGGACCATCGGCAGGCATAACCCTTACCACCGCGCTGGTCTCTGCCCTGGTGAAGAAACCCGTCGATAAGGGGGTGGCAATGACAGGTGAAATTACCCTAAGAGGCCGGGTCCTACCGATAGGCGGATTAAAGGAAAAGGCACTTGCAGCCTTGAGGGCAGGGATCCCCACGATAGTCATTCCCGAACAGAACGTAAAGGATCTGGAAGAAATACCTCCCAAGATAAGAAGGCGCATCGACTTCAGGCCGGTTAAGCATATGGATGAGGTTCTTGAAATCGCCATGGGAAAGGGTCCATGGACAGAAGACAACAAAAAAGACGACAGAAATGCCTCGAACAAGGATAAATAAACGACGTCTGAGTGCTACGTTCGAAAAATTGGTGACTATTGACAGTCCCTCCCGCCATGAGGGAAGGGTGGCCAGCTTTATAGAATCCATTTTCAAGAACGAACTAAAGGCCAATGTACATGCAGACGATTCCATGGGAGAAACCGGCTCGGATACCGGAAATCTCTTAGTGCATCTACCTGGAGACCCATCGCGCCCCTCGATACTATTCAACGCCCACCTGGATACGGTTGAACCCGGTACGGGTGTAAGACCCGTTTTCGACGGAGAAACCTTCCGTTCCTCTGGCGACACCATCCTTGGTGCAGATGACAAGGCGGCTGTAGCGATCCTCATCGA
Organism: Deltaproteobacteria bacterium; assembly: GCA_015489365.1. Taxonomy (GTDB): domain Bacteria; phylum Desulfobacterota; class Dissulfuribacteria; order Dissulfuribacterales; family QOAL01; genus S143-34. The sequence continues at coordinate 3,203 of WFZW01000099.1, forward strand.
GGTCTCAAGGCTCCTTGAAGAAGGCAAGATGGATCATCCTCCCATAGAACTTGTATTTACTGTTTGTGAAGAAATCGGATTGCTTGGTGCGAAGGCACTCGATACATCAGGCATTGAATCCAAGGCTGGATACTCCCTGGACTCCACCGACCCGGACATCCTTTTTTGCCAGGCCCCGGCAGCCATCAGATTCAGGATAAATATAAAGGGAAGGGCGGCACATGCCGGCATAAATCCTGAGCACGGAATAAGTGCCATCAAGGTTGCGGCAACGGCTATATCTAAGGTCCCACAGGGACGAATCGATCACGAGACCACGGCCAATATCGGAATGATACATGGCGGTAAGGCAACCAATATAATACCAGAAGATTGTACGGTTGAGGGCGAGGTGCGGAGCCACAATGAACAATCACTCAAGAGGATACAGGATGAAATCCTGGCTGGTTTCCACAAGGCAACGGACCAATACAAGACCGGCAAGAAAAGGGATAACACCCCCAATCCCCCCTTTGTTCAAAGTCTTATCAAAAACGACTATCCCTTGATGTCAATCCCAAAGGAACATCCAGTAATAGTTACAGCCTGTGATGCAGCCAGGAACCTTGGAAGGAATCTCCAGGTTGACCGGACAGGTGGCGGCAGTGATGCAAACATACTGAATGGAAAGGGGATCGCCACGGCCATACTTGGAATAGGCATGCAACGGGTTCATACCACGGAAGAATTCATAAGGCTTGATGATATGATCGCATCGGCCGAACTGGTCCTTGAAATCATACGGTGCTGGAAATGAGATCAAAGGGTGGGCTCGACATCCTCCTGATTGCCTCGTCTACGAGCCTCTCTTGACTCTGGCTGGCGTCCAAACGTACTATGAAGGGATCCTTGAGAAGACGAAAGATGCTATCCACCTTCCTGAGGTAATCAAGCCCCTCAAAGCTGTTTGGCACCTGCTTTCGCCCGTATCTTATACGCTTGAGTGCCTCTTCGGGTGCAAGCTCCAGGAGAAACACTATATCAGGCACCGGAGCAACCGCCTCATTTATTTCCCTTATATAGTCAGGATCGATACCCCTGGCCCCCTGGTAGGCCATTGTGGAAAAATAATACCGGTCGCATACAATAAATTCTCCCTTCTTCATGGCCGGACGAATGAGATTTGAAACATGCTCCTGCCTATCCCTTAGAAACAATTCCAGTTCCTCTTTGGCGCCAAGCCTGGAGGCACTGGAAAAACTCTCTCTCAATCTCTTACCGTAGGTTCCCATGGTTGGCTCAAAGGTCAAGACTACTGGGATACCCATTTTCTGAAGCCGGTGATAAAGGTTCCTTGAAAAGGTCGTCTTGCCTGTCCCATCTATACCTTCTATCACCAACAACCTTCCATTCTTAGATGGCCTTATATCCTTCGAAGCCGTCATATCCCATTCCTGTTCCAAAGCCTGTGCCTGAGTCCCTTTGGCCTTTTTCTTTTCATCGGCCTGGATCTGAACAGGACATAGGTGACACCTGCACCTCCATCCCATATCGGTGCACTGCTAAAGGCCATAACGTATCGGCGGAAGGCCCCCCTTTTCAGCCAATTTCTCACCAACTCCTTTAGTACCGGGGCACTTTTTGAGGAAAGTCCCCTGCCATGGATAAAGGCTACACAACGTTTGCCTTCCATGATAGCCCTGCGGGTAAAGGCCTCACATCTCTCCAATGCCATCAGGGAATCCAGGCCATGGAGCTCACAATAGGCCTGTATGGCAAATGCACCATTGTGGAGTCTTGATACAAGTTCATTTTCACTTGTATCGTCGGGTCCCTGTACATATTCAGGTGTCTGGCTCACGGGAATGGGCCTTGCCCCCTCCACCAATTCCTTGAGCTGTCTCAACACCTCCTGGCCCTCTTCATTGACCAACTGCCGGCTTCCTGCTGTTCTCCCACCAATCAGGATGGAGCTACAGCGCTCCTTGTTCAAAGGCCTCACTCCCCTCATGGCCTTCAAGAAAAGGGCGGTTTCCCTGTCTTCTTCACTGTCCTTTTCTGAAAATCGGGAGGCAACCCGACATGAGGGATCATTGGCTGCCTGGCCCAAGTGTTCTCTCTCCTTGGACTCGAGTTTTCTTTTGAGGTCCAAAAAGGGGCGCTCCTTCAAGGTATCGGTCGAATCCGTAACATAATCTTCAAACCCGTTATCTCTTCGCTTTTCCATGGGAACCCTACACTCTATAGCCGTCTGTCCTTAATATTCCTTTTCACAAGATACAGGCCCACATTACGGGAGTTAGTCTCCATCCCCAGACACGGAAGAGCCATCCTCCAGGGCATACTTCTTCAGCTTCAACTTCAAGGTCCTCCTTGTTATACCAAGGCGCCTGGCAGCGGCGCTCTTGTTTCCACCGGTTGCCCCCAGGACCTGGAAAATCATCCTTTTCTCCATATCAGCCAGGGTGTATTCGGCCATATTATACTCAGGGAATACATCCCTGGGCATTTCCTCCATACCAGTTTCTTCGGCAACCTGCCTCTTCAGATTCAAGGGCAGTTCCTTTTCGGTTATAAATTCCCCCTGTAGTAATATCACCGCCCTTTCCATGACGTTTTCCAACTCCCTCACATTTCCAGGCCATGAATATTTCAACAAGATATCCATGGCCTTGGGATTCATTCCCCTTACCAACTTTCTGTTTTTTTCTGAAAAACGCATCCAGAAATGTTCGGCCAGCATTGGTATATCATCCCTACGCTCTCTAAGAGGGGGAACCTCGATGGCAACCACGTTCAAACGATAATACAGATCCTCCCGAAAAAGGCCTTCTGACACCATATGCTTTAGATCCTGATTGGTCGCAGCAACCACCCTTACATCCACGGTCACTGTTGTATCACTACCCACTGGCTGAATTACACCATCCTGAAGGACCCTCAACAATTTTGCCTGTGCAGAAAGGGGTAATTCAGCTATCTCATCAAGAAAAATCGTACCCTTGTCGGCGCTTAGAAAACGCCCTTTCCTGCGCCTATCAGCCCCGGTAAATGCGCCCTTCTCATAACCAAACAGCTCTGACTCGACCAATGTTTCAGGTATGGCCGCACAATTTACCTCAACAATCTGGCCTTTTCTACGGTTACTATTGGCATGGATGGCCCTGGCCACAAGCCCCTTGCCGGTCCCGCTTTCCCCCGTAATTAGTACCGTTGCCTCGGAAGGGGCCACCATTGTCAGAATCTCGGCCAGCCTATCCATTGCAGGACTTCGTCCGAGTATCTCGGGAAGCCTCAACCTGGCCAACTGTTCCTTTAGCTCCTTGTTTTCCTCCTTGAGCTGTCTGTGTTCCATTGCCCTTTCAATGGTCAGCCTCAAGGCATCGAAATCAAGCGGCTTTGTCAGGTAATCATAGGCACCGCCCCTTAGGGCCTTAACTGCAGAAGGAACGGATGAATAGGCGGTCATTATGATGATTGGAACGGCAGGATTATAATTATGTATCTCGCTAGCGGCCTCCATTCCATCCATTACCGGCATCCGTACATCCATTAGTACGAGATCAGGGGGTGATTTCCTGCAATATTCCACGGCCGCCAATCCATCACCTGCCTCATCCACCCTATAACCCCAGTCATCCAGAAGTGTCTTCAGCATCAGCCTATGGGCTGAATCGTCATCAACTATGAGTATCAATGGTGGGGAAGAATCTACCATGTCCTATCGAATCCTTTACCAAACCTTCATGCAATCCTTATCCTCTGCGCTGCACTCTGGGAAGATGTTTGCCCTTTGTCCATGCATGATCTTGTATATCCATGTAATCAAAGAATGCATTTTCAAACAAAAAATATTATCTGCCATTCCTTAAGCCTTTCCCATCCCCTGGCCAATGGATGTGAACGGTTATGCCATTCCAATGCCTGGAATACGTATGAGAAATCTAGTACCGCTTCCAGGTGTGCTGAAAACGCGTATACTGCCTCCATGGGCCTCCACAAGCTTGTGGACTATGGCAAGCCCAAGGCCAACTCCTGTGGACTTGGTAGTGAAATATGGATCAAATATCCTGGAGAGCTGATCCGGGGGGATTCCATGTCCTGTATCTGCTACCAAAATGGCTACCTTGCCTGAATATTCATGTATCCTGACCTTCAGGGTCCCTCCATTTTCCATAGATTGTAAGGCGTTCAAAAAAAGGTTTAAAAGGATCTGGGCAAAGTGATCCGGATCAACATTTACATAGATATCCCTCGATTCCCCCTTGATCCTTATTTCTACCCCCCTCGTTCTGGCTTCATCCTCCACAAGATTGACTGAGTGTCTAACGATATCAGAAATTAATACCCTCTTTTTCTTAAGGACCGGGGGCCTGGCAAATTCCAACAATCCAGAGATTACCCGGTTCAGTCTCTCCACCTCCCGTTGCATCACCAAGGCTATCTCCTTTGCCTTTTCATCGTCCTTGACCTTGTTACCCAGGATGGCTGCAAATCCCTTTATAGAACTAAGGGGATTCCTTAGCTCGTGCGCTATACCTGCGGCCAGACGCCCCAGGGATGCAAGACGCTCGTTGCGTCTTAGCTCCACCTCCAATTCCCTGATCCTGGTCATATCGGTCAAGACAAACAGGTAACCTAGAGGGTGTCCATCTTCGTCCGGTATAGCCGATGCATTGACCAATAGGGGAACCTGCCTCGTCTCCAAAAATTGGCAGCAAATTTCCTTTTCAACCTTTTGAATCCCAGAACTTAGATCACCAATGATGGGGGTAAGGCAAGATATTTCCTTTATGTTCCCCTTGAGTTCATTTTGTTGTAACAAAATGGCCCTTGCAGCCTCATTTGCCTGGCCGATCTTGAATTCCGAATCCGTTGCTATCAACCCCACGGGGGTTTGATCCAAGATGGTAGAGGTAAGCACCCTGATGTCCTTGAGGGAACGCCTTGCCATACGGTAATGGGTGGCCCAAAAAAGGGAGACTATACCTGAAGCCCCCACCAGAAACATTATTCCAAACAGGAAAACTGTCTGTCGCATGTCCTGGGCCAATGCCCCTTGAAATGGTGACGGATCCATGCCCACAACCACGTACAGGCCATCTGGCAAACCAAATACATGGTGTGCCTGCACCATGGTCCTTTGACAATTGCAACCAAACCATGGCCTGTAGGCCCTTATGACCTGGAAGGCCCGTTGTGGTACAGATATCATTCGTGATCGGGTCTCTCCAACCTTCGGAATGGGAAACGGCCCTATGTTCTCTATCGCATCATTCCGACTATCCACGACAACCCGGCCATCCGCCTGTACCAACATCACATACATTACCCCTGGTTGCTGGGCGGTCTCAGTAACCAACAATTGTAATTGCTTCTTGCCCCAACCCATCGTCCCCATCATTGCTGTTCTGGTACCGGCTTCCATGGATAGAATAAGTCCATTCGCTTGGGCTACTAGGGAACGACGCATAAACTGCTTTTCCCTGTGCACATTTTTAAGGGCTAGAAAGAAGAGAATTGCTGCAAGGATACATACCGATCCAATAATCATCCATGGTGAAAACCAGATCCATCTGGTAGCGTTTTTAGTCCTTTTCACGGATCACCTGTAGTCATTGAGATAAAGGTGGATACATATTACCCACAATGATACCATTGGGGCATTAAAGTGGATAATTTTTATCCAGTCTTATTTTAACAATAGTGCCTAATTAGTCTCAGAAACAAGGTCTGATTCAAAAATCTCCTTTAATTTAAGCCAATTAAATCAAAAGCGTACTCCTTGGCACAATCTATGCTCTATCTATTTTGCAAAGGAGATACCCCAAAGAAATCGATGCCGTAAGGGAACCGAACAAGTTAGAGTAACCCTTAAACCCAAACCCTCATTGCGGCCCGTACCTTGATACCGCAACTCTAGTACATGAAGATACGGCCCTTATTAGAATGGATTTTCACGGTATCTTTCATGCGGTGCAAGGTACGGATTGAAAGAGGGTTTGAATGAAAAGTCCAAGAAAGGAGAACAAGAAAATGATAAAAAAGGTATTTGTTGGCGCAATCCTGGTAGCGGCTCTGGCCATTGGAACAGGCTCATTATTCGCACAGGCAGGAGGTAACTCCACGAATAGCAATTCCGGACGGGCCCACAGGATATGTACCCAATGCGATATGGACAGGCCTTGTAACCATGAACAGTGTCCAGACAGCGAACATCGACCCTATCATCACATGGGTAATTCCTGGAATGGACACATGAATGATTCCAGAAATGGGTCTGGACAAGGTATGCGTTCAGGGTATTGCTGCAGGTAGACATAGAAAACACACCAACTTTCATGCGGCGCGCACCTTGGCGCCGCACCACTAGATATAATGCACTGCCCTATTGAACATTGTTTTTTCAACGGTAAAAAAACAGCCACTCAAGGAGGATCTTAACTTATGGGTAAGACGAGGTCATTATTGACATTAACGGTTCTTTTACTGACCATTGGTCTTGCTGGTACCTTTGCCTTTGCTAGTACACCTGAAAAGGGAGACCAAGATACAGGCACTGGCATGATGATGGGCTCATGCCCTAATAAACATGGCATGATGAACATGATGAAAAAGGGTAAGGGCAAGATGCAGGGCCATGGCATGATGGAAGGCTGCCCCCAACCTGGAATGATTGCAAGGCAGGCAGTCCGCGAGGTTCGCAGCTATATTTCAAATGCCGAAAAGATTGGTCTTAATGAGGAACAGATCAAACGGCTCAAGGCAATAAGCGAACAGCTCGAAACAGATCTTATCAAGAAAAAGGCCAACATGAAGGTAGCGGTCATTCGATTGAAAAATCTTATGAAATCGTACACACCCAAACCTGCAGATGCCAAGGCCAGGGTGAAAGAGGTATCAAAGGCCCTGGAGGATCTCCTTGATACCACCACACAGGCAGTCATTGAGGCCAGAGGCATTCTTACACCTGAGGAACGAAAAAAGGCCTCTGCCCTATAAAAAATCAACTGCCGAGGCCCTTCTTGAAAAAAGGGCCTCGATCATACCGTTCTAAGGCCGGTAAAGGAGAATAACAATGACCCATACAGATAAAGACAAAACCAAGTGGCACTGTGAAGGTTGTCTTGGGGTCCATAACGATTCCGGACAGGATCACGTTCATAAAGATACCGGCTTTAAGGACCCTGTTTGTGGAATGTCCACTGAGGATGAAAACAAATTCATAAAACACAGGTATCAAGACAAGGATTACTATTTCTGTTCCGAGCATTGTCTTTCCAGGTTCAAGGCCGATCCTGCCAAATTCATAAGCCAGGCACATCATGAAATGGAACACGAAGAAGCAGGACTAAAACAGGCAGGAGAAACTGTACCTGATGCTACACAGGGAATCTATACGTGCCCAATGCACCCGGAAATAAGGCAAGAGGGACCTGGTTCATGCCCTAAATGCGGGATGGCACTCGAACCAATGACGCCTGTGGTACCTGAAACCACCACTGAGTATACGTGCCCAATGCACCCGGAAATAGTCCAGGAAGGTCCGGGTACATGTCCCAAATGTGGAATGGCCCTTGAGCCGCGTTCGGTTTCCCTGGAAACCCAGGAGAAAAATCCCGAGTACGAGGATATGCGAAGGCGCTTCATCTTGGGTACAGCCCTTACCGTGCCCCTGGTTCTTATCGCAATGCGAGGACTTCTGCCAGGAGGTAGATTCCTGGAACAATTTGCTACGGAAAGGACGTTACAGTGGGTAGAACTTGCCCTTGGTACCCCAGTGGTCCTATGGGCTGGATGGCCCTTTTTTGTTAAGGGGGTACAGTCCGTCATAAACAAAAGTCTCAACATGTTTACCCTGATCGGACTGGGCGTATCAGTAGCTTACATATATAGTCTGGTTGCCGTACTGTTCCCGGAGATCTTTCCAGAGATAATGCGTTCTGAACAGGGCACTGTTGGGATCTACTTTGAGGCAGCAGCAGTAATCGTGGTGCTTATACTGCTGGGCCAGGTAATGGAACTCAAGGCCAGAAGCCAGACCGGCACGGCCATAAAGGCATTATTGGGACTTGCCCCCAAGACGGCAAGAAAAATCGTTTCCGATGGTAAGGAGGTGGATATCCCCCTGAAACATGTAAAAAAGGGGGATAAACTCAGGGTACGGCCTGGTGAAAAGATTCCGGTAGATGGTGTTGTGATCAGTGGCTCAAGCTCCGTAGATGAATCGATGATATCCGGAGAGCCTATACCTGTACAGAAACAGCCAGGTGACAAGGTGATAGGGGCTACCGTAAATGGAACCGGCACCATAATCATGGAGGCAGAAAAGGTCGGCGCAGATATGCTGCTATCGCAGATCGTGAAGATGGTTACCGAGGCCCAAAGAAGCCGTGCACCCATTCAAAAACTTGCCGACATGGTAGCAGGTTATTTTGTTCCTATTGTCATAGCCATTTCTCTGATATCTTTTGCAATATGGTATATGGTCGGTCCAGAACCAAGATTGGCCCATGCCCTCATTGCAGCGGTGTCAGTACTTATAATTGCCTGCCCATGTGCACTTGGACTTGCTACTCCAATGTCCATAATGGTTGCCACCGGAAAAGGTGCTACTATGGGGGTCCTATTCAAGGATGCCGAGGCCATAGAAACCATGCGAAAGGTGGACACCCTGGTGGTTGACAAAACAGGTACCCTGACAGAGGGAAAACCTCGTCTAGTCTCTGTAACCACAACTGATGAAGTTGACGACAATATGGTTCTCACACTAGCAGCCAGCCTGGAAAAGGGAAGCGAACACCCATTGGCTGCTGCCATCGTTGAGGGTGCCACTGAACGTGGGCTAGACCTAAAGGATTCAGAGGAATTTGCCTCCCATACAGGTATGGGGGTATCTGGGCGAATAGATAGTCACCAGGTCCTTCTGGGAAACCAGAAACTTCTTGAAAAATTCTCGATCATTCCGGGAGAATTGACTAAAAAGGCCCAACGTATGAGGGCAGATGGTCAAACGGTGATGTTCGTGGCCATAGACGGCAAGGCTGCCGGACTCCTTGCAGTAGCAGATCCAATCAAGGAAACTACGCCAAGGGCCATAGAAGAACTACACAAGGAGGGCCTGAGGATCGTAATGCTCACAGGGGATAATAAGATAACGGCTGATGCCGTGGCAAAACGGCTCGATCTAGATGAGGTCGTTGCTGAGGTACTTCCTGAAGAAAAGGCAGCAGTAGTCAAAAAATTCCAGGATCAAGGACATATCACCGCCATGGCCGGTGATGGCATAAACGATGCTCCTGCCCTTGCCCAGGCCCACGTCGGGATTGCCATGGGCACAGGTACCGATGTGGCCATGGAAAGTGCAAGCGTCACCCTGGTAAAGGGCGACCTGTCTGGCATCGTAAGGGCAAGGAAACTCAGCAGGGCAACCATGAGAAACATAAAGGAAAATCTATTCTTTGCCTTTATTTACAATACATTGGGGGTACCTGTAGCAGCCGGCGTCCTCTATCCATCCTTTGGCATCCTGCTTTCCCCCATCATCGCAGCAGCGGCAATGAGCTTCAGCTCGGTATCCGTGGTCACCAATGCCCTAAGGTTGCGCACCCTCAAGATTGACTATTAGAAGGTACCTACCTAGACCGACACTTGCAAAAAACCTTCATGCAGCCCATATTCCTCCGCGCTGCATGAAGGCCTAGGACAAGGCCTTTCTCCTCCTAGGGTTAACCTCTTGCAAAAAAAATCCGACATAGGGAATATGCAGAAATATTCCAACATAGCGTACCTTCTCAAGGAACAAGGCGTTATCACGGAAAATCAGCTCAAATACGCTGAACGGATCAATAGCAAGCTTCCATCTCCAAGGCCTCTCCTGTCTATATTAAAGGAACTAAAGATCGTCTCTGATGAGACCATAAACGCCGCACTTCAAAGGACGAAAGACAGGCTTCCCCTTGGAGAAATACTGGTGGAGCTGGAATTCATAACCACCACTAACCTTGAAAAGGCCCTTGCGATCCAGAAAAGCAATCCATCACTGAGGCTTGGAGAGATCCTGATAGACAACCATTTCATATCCCTGGAGAGGCTATATCAGGTTCTTTCGGCACAACTACAAATTCCCTTTCTTGAGCCAAACCCGGAAGAGATCGACAGATCCCTTTTTAAAAGGAATGTGGTCCGAAGTTGTGAGGAAAACGATTTTATCCCTGTTTCTCGAAACAATGACGGGACCGTTACCGTTGTTTTTGCCGATCCGCTGAATCAGGAAAACAAAAAGGCAGCCAGCCAGCTTTTTGGCAAGATCAGGATGGCCACCTGCCATGCCAAGGCGATCCAGCGTATTCTGCGAACCGTGACGACCCAGACAGGGGCGAATCATGCACTGTCCGGTGGAGAAAACATTATAGTTTCTACCGTGGACTCCCTGATAATTGAGGCAATGGAGCTCAATGTAAGTGATATCCACTTGGAGCCCATGAAGCATCAAATGCGGGTGAGGTTCCGCATGGATGGGGTCTTGATCCCGCACAAGGAGTTTCCACTGGATATGGTGCCAGGAATAACCAGCAGAATCAAGATAATGGCAGGATGTGACATAGCGGAAAAGAGGCGTCATCAGGATGGCAGGATATTGTTTGGTAACAAGGAAAACCCACTGGATATTCGCGTCTCCTTTTACTCGACCGTTCATGGAGAAAAGATCGTATTAAGGCTTCTGAATCAACAAACGAAACTACTTGAAATAGGCTCCATCGGTCTTGCCCCAAGGCTTCTCCAGAGATTCAAAGAAGAGGTACTGGACATGCCCAGCGGGGTAGTGCTTGTAACAGGTCCTACTGGTTCGGGTAAAACTACCACCCTATATGCTGCAATTGATTACCTAAACAACATAGAAACCAGTATAATCACGGCCGAAGATCCTGCGGAATATATCATTGACGGCATTGCCCAGTGTTCCATAAATCCCAAGATAAATGTGACTTTTGAAGAAACCCTTCGCCATATCGTACGCCAGGACCCTGACGTGATAGTGATAGGGGAGATAAGGGACCGATTTTCTGCTGAAACGGCTATACAGGCAGCACTTACAGGCCATAAGGTACTAACCACCTTTCATACCGAGGACACCATTGGCGGCCTGTTGAGACTGCTCAACATGAACATCGAGGCCTTTCTCATATCCTCCACGGTTGTAAGTATTCTGGCCCAGCGCCTCGTGAGAAAGGTGTGCCCGGAATGCAAAGAAGAACATATACTCACCCCGGACGAAACAAGAAGACTGGGATATAATCCATCAAGGGTTCGAAATATAAAATTTTTCCAAGGTAAGGGATGCCCCTCATGCAGGTTTACAGGCTATCGTGGCCGAATTGCAATATGTGAATTGCTTGTACTCAATGAAGAGGTAAGAGAGGCCATAATAGCCAGAAAGACCTCTTATGAAATCAGAAGGATAAGTATTGAAACCTCTGGCTTAGTAACGCTCCTTGAAGATGGACTGATCAAGGCCGTCCAGGGCCTAACATCATATCAAGAGATAATCAGGCAGCTTCCAAGGCTTGACAAACCACGTCCAATCAATGAATTGAAGAGGATACAAGGCATAGTTTGAGACCTCGACAGAAAAACCCCTTCATATAACCTGCTGAGGATATAGATGACGAACCTGTCAATCCAAACCTGCAGCCCATATCTTGACGTTGTACCCCAGGGCATAAAAGATAAGGCCCTTAAAGGATATATTTTCACGGCAGTTTATGCGCTTCAAATACCAAGCAAACAGATTTTAAAGAGAAAAAAAACGGCCAAATGACTGACAATCTCTCCCTCATCACACTGATAAACAGTTACATTCACAAAGAGAATTTCAGTCTTCCTGTATTCGACAAGGTTGCCATGCGTCTGCTAAGGCTTGTGCAAGATGACAATTATGATTTAACCGAAATCGAAAAGCTCATCC